>CAZXLI010000065.1:0-27277 GCA_964641795.1 uncultured Bordetella sp.
ACACCAAGCTGTTCTACGTGCCGGCCAACGAATGGGGCATGGAGATCTGGAACGAACCGATCACCTACAAGAAGGGCGCGGCCTACCTGGGCGCCGGCTTCACGATCAAGACCATCAACGACGACTACATCGGCGCGCTGCGCGCGGTCGACCCGAAGACCGGCAAGATCGTCTGGGAAGTGAAGAACAACGCGCCGCTGTGGGGTGGCGTGCTCACCACCGCCGGCAACCTGGTGTTCTGGGGCACGCCCGAAGGTCACCTGAAGGCCGCGGATGCGAAGACCGGCAAGATCGTCTGGCAGTTCCAGACCGGCTCGGGTGTCGTCGCCCCGCCGATCACCTGGATGCAGAACGGCGAGCAATACGTCAGCGTGGTGTCCGGCTGGGGCGGCGCCGTGCCGCTGTGGGGTGGCGACGTGGCCAAGAAGGTCAGCTTCCTCGAGCAGGGCGGCATGGTGTGGGTGTTCAAGTTGCCCAAGACCACCGCGGCCGCCGAGACCGGCACCGCTGCCCGTGTAGCCGCGGCACGCTGAGCCAAGCCCTCTCAGCTTTCCGCTTCGAGCGCCGGCCCGCGCAGGCAGGCCGGCGCTCTTCTTTGCCTGGAGATTCTTCATGTTGCCCTCCACCCGCCGCCACTTCATCATCCGTGCCGCTTCGGTCGGCGCCGCTGGCCACGCCTTTAACGCGCTAGCACAGACGGCACCGGTCGACGAAGCCAGCGAGACCGCCGTCGCGCTCGGCTACAAGCACGACACCAAGCTGGTCGACGCCAAGAAGTACCCGAAGCACGACGCCAGCCAGCACTGCGCCAACTGCTCGTTCTGGCAGGCCAAGCCGGCCGACGCCTGGGGCGGCTGCGCGATGTTCGGCCGCAAGGCGCAGGTGGCCAACGCCGGTTGGTGCCAGGCCTGGGTGAAAGCGGCGGGCTGAATTCGCGCCGCGCTAGGCGGACGGCTCGTGACGGGGCGGGCGAGGCGCCACCGCGAGTGGCCGCTGACGACCCACACCTGCCCGACGGGCCTTTCCGAGACTGCCCGACGCTCGCACGCCCTCGGTCGGGGTTCTGCCTTCCACAAAGCAGCCGTTCGTGGCCACCAGGACCCGACCACGAGCCGTCCTTCACCAGACGCTCGAAATTCCTGCCGCGGTGCCGTACGAACGGCAGGTCTTCGCCGGCAAATTTGAGCCTCGGTCTGGCTCGGCTCGGCCACAAGCGGAAGTCCGCCGCCTGCTCCGAGAGCAGCCGTCCAACGCGTTGTCCCGTTGCATTTCTATTCGGAGACCGGGCAGGACGGGCCTCGCGGAGTGCCCGTTCTTCCCATGCAATCTTTTGGTCGCGAATGATTACTTGAGCGCGCGCGCGATGCGGTCTGCCAGCTCCCCCCATGCTTTGCGCTCATGATCTGTCAGGTCGGCCGCGCTGTGTATCCTTGCCCATCGCAAGTAGGCCTTTGCGAGCCGGTATTTTGAGAAGTCAGGAACTGCTCGCTCAAGGACTTTCACGATGGAATCGTCGGGCGCGCTCTCCGCCTCCTTCCGAACATCCCATGTAAGTTCGCTGAACGCGACTTCGACCAGCGTCTGTCGGAGAAGATCCTCAATCTGTGGCTGCTTTACGCTACCTGCATATGCGTCCTTTGTCCTGACTATCGCCTTTTGACCCAGCATGTGCACAAGCGCTTCCTGTTGCGCCGCATGATCGCCCGCGGCATCGGAGTCAAGGAGCGCTACGACCTTTAGCTTTTGCGCATGCAGGATCGTGGCGAAGTAGGCGACCTTGCTGGCGCTGCCTGCCGGGATGAGCGCTACCTTATCGCTTAAAGCGGCAAGCCCCGCGTCCCGCAGCAACGCTGATGTGGCTTCCACGTACCAGTAGTCCGTGAGGCCCTCAAGCACAAGGTTTTTCTGCTGACTGAACAGGCTCTGTGCCATGTCATAGCCTAGTGCCTCCTGAAGGGGCAACAAGCTCGCAGCGTCGGTTGATGTGATGGTGGTGTGGACTTTAGTGCCAGCTTCGCGACCATTCATTTCTACGACGCGAACTCGGTCAAGTTCCTCTGGGTCCACCAGGAACGGCGAATGCGTTGTGTACAACGTCTGGTTCTCAGCCGCGAGTCGACTCAGTGTGTTGCGAAACTCTCGCTGCTTTAGCCCGTGAAGATTCAGTCCAGGTTCATCGAGAAGCAGGACCGCATTCTTGTGCTTGTCGGCTGCCTCGGCAAAGAAAACGACAAAGAAGGAGACCAGCCACTGAAAGCCTTCCGAGCGTTGATTCAACTCGATATCGACGCCCAGGTCGTCTTCGACCATGACCTTTAGGTACTGACGGTCTGCCGTGACGCGCAACTTGTCGGCTTCACCCTTGCCTGCGTCGGGGGCCCAAATCTTCCGAATCTCACTTGTAAGCCGCACGCTGGCTGCGTTTAGCTGATACTGTCGATTGTCCAGGCTATCCCGATAATTCTTCAACCCATTAGCGTCATTTGCAGCCGGTTCAGGCATTGCGCCCAGCGTCGACAACTGGCGCGCAGTGAAGCCAAGGAGTTTCAGAAGGCAAACGTTTCCGTAATCGTACTCGTCATCATCCAGCACTTTGCTGTCAATGCGCTGGGCCAAGTGATCAAGTTGGATCAGTGGCCGAACCCGGAAATAGTTATTGAAGAGAACGAAGGTCGGAACTCGCTTGCCCAAAACATCAAGCGCAGCTGCGCGCCTTGCGGCAATCTTGGATGCGACGACCAAGCGCTCATGACGTTCCTCCTCTTGCTGATTGCCTTCTTCGACTAGCGCAAAGTTCTTCTTAAGCCAGTCTGTAAGGATGGTGGCGCGCTCACCTTCCAACGCCATTGAGTCCGCCCAAGCGCCCGAGAACTTCTCAAGCGCGACGCTGGCCAGATCTGGTGCGACGGGGGCTGGAGCAGGCGTTCCGGCCGCTTGTGCCGCCGCCGCCGCTGCGGCGTTCGTTGCGGCTGTTGCGGCCCTTGATCGATCGTCTAGGTGGGCTGCAAGACGCTGAAGATCCTTGCGAACATCTTTCACAAGGGGGACTGCTAGTCCGCCGTCTAACCTGTGCCAACGCTTGTTATCCAGCTTGGTACCGAGGACGTAGGTGCAAGCGCGAAAGTCCTCTTCGACTAGGGCCTGATCATGGGGGTCAAGTTTGAAGTGACCCTCTACGATCGTTACGGCTGAAGGATCAACCTTTTTCGTTGAGATTTCGTTGTACTTTGACCGCGGATAGTCGCGAAGGGGGTCCAAAGGCGAGATGCCATCGGGCGGCTCCAAGTGCTGAAGGGCTTGCAGGATTGCAGTCTTTCCGGCTTCGTTCGGGCCAACTAGGATCGTCTTCTCGGGGTCGACATCGAAGTAGCCAGTGTCCTTAATGCTCCGGTAGTTCGTCACTCGCGCACGCGCCAGTCGCATCACTTGCCTCCCGTAGTCATTGGGCTGTACGTGACGAATTATCAATCGTCTGCGGGGACGCAGTCGTCGCGGACGGTGGCAGGCTGACGCCCACCTCTTGCCTAAGCGACCACTGCGGCGGGCCTCTGGTGCCTAACTCTTGTAAGACGAGCGGGCGTGCGAGCTCTGGAGGGACAACCATGACCGCTCTTCCAGTCGGCGTCTGACCGCTGTTGGTCGTCCACTGCCGACCATGGATGCCGGCTATCCGGTGGCCCAACTTGGGGGTCAGCTTTCTGGCGGTGAGCTCGCGCGGCCGACTGGCGCGCTGGCCGACCCAAACCCGCCCGTCGGGCTTCTCCGAAGCTGCCTGACGCTCGGACGCCCTCTTTCGGGGTTCGGCGCCCACAAAGCAGCCGTTCGGGGCCATCAGGACCCGGCCAAGTGCCGCCGCTGGCGGGCCCTCTCTCACAGGTAATGCACTGCAATGGGTACGCGGTGCTTGCAAGGCGTGTCATCAATAGTACAGCGCTCGCTATACAAATCGCGAAGAATCTGTATAGTACGTGCTTTACTGATTGCGGCGTGGCCGCACAAGGAGAGCTGGCATGAACGTGACCCGCCGTGAAGAAGGGCAGGTGCTGCAGGTCCTCGGCGACCGCGTGACGGTCAAGCTGTCGTCGGGCCGCTCGCCCCATGGGATGTCGATCGTGGACGTCGTCGTGCCACCCGGCAGCGGCACGCCGTGCGTCACGCACGACAAGGAAGAGGAGGTCTATTTCCTCCTCGAGGGTGAGTTGCTGATGCACACACCTACCGCGCGCCACCACCTGCACCCTGGCGACCTCGTCCACTTGCCGCCGCTCACGCCGCACGGCTATCGCAATCCGGGCGAGCAGCCGGCGCGGTTCCTTGCCTGGACCGTCGGCGGCCCGATGGACCAGTTCTTCGAGCGCATGGCGCAGGACGTGCAAGAACTGCCGCGCGACCTTCCGCGCATGCATGCCGCAATGGATGCCTTCGGCGTGCGCCGCGTCGCCTGATCCCCCCACCGACCCCCGAAAGGACGTGCCATGAGCGCCACCCTGCCCCTGCGCTTCGGTCTGGCCGAGCGCAACGAATTTCCGCTGTACCCCGACACGCGCAAAGCCCCACCGGAGCCCGTCATGGTGCCCTGGCCGCTGAAGCCGATGGGGTCGGCTGATTGCGGCGCCGAGCGGTTGTCCGACGGCCGCCTGAGCTACTGGATCCGCCATGACGTCGTCCGCGGAGTCACGCCGCGCATGCTGGTGTGGTGGTTCTCGAACCTGGAAGGCGACATCGAGGTCAGCGGCCAGCGCGTCAACCGCTATCGCGCCTGGCACCCCTACGACCACGTGCATGCAAGCTACGTGCGCCGGTGTCCCGACGGCAGCATCGGCCCAGGTGCCCAGATCCGCCTGCGCGAGTACCTGGGCGCCAACCCAGCGTACGACGTAGACACCATCACCACCATCGAGAAGCTGGACGAGGAGGGCTACATCCACAACCCGACCCTCTTCGGTATCAGCGGCCTGGTGCGCATGGAGTACACCTTCAAACGTGTGCCCGAGGGCACGCTCTACGAGAACCGCCTGCTGGTCGGCGGTGTCGTCGGCTGGCGGCGTTGGGTCACGCCGCTGATGCAGCGCTTCGGTTTCGACCAGGCGCACGGCATGGCCTGGCTTCGCCACAACATCGAGGAGGTGGGCGTGTTCGAGCACATCCTGCCGCCCCTCTACCGCCAGGAGACGGGCCAGAGCGAATGAGCGCGCCTGCCGCGCTTGCCTACACTCGCGGCATGCCTGCCCCGCCACCGACCACGCGCCGCGGCCCCGCGCCGACGAAGCACATCGACATCCTGTGGGCGGCGGCACGCCTGTTTGCCGCAAAGGGCGTGGCCCAGACCAGCACGCGCGAGTTGGCGGCGGCCGCGTCGACCACCGAGCGTACGCTATTCAAGCACTTCGGATCCAAGGACGGACTGGTCAAGGCCGTCATCGATGAAGCGGTGCTGCCGCATCTGGCGCCCACCTCGCTGGACGCGCTGCGCAAGGTGATCGAGAAGCACGGCGACGACTTCGCTGCGTGGCACATGGCGCTGCTGGAGGCGCGCTCGGACAGCTTGGCGCAGGCCCCCGAACTCACGCGCTTGCTGCTGGTGGAGATGCTGCGCGACAGCGCCTTGCTGCAGCGTTTCGTAGACCAATGGCTGCCTGCCGTCTGGCAGCCGCTGCTTGCGCTGTTCGAGCGGCTGCAGCGCGAAGGCAAGCTGTCGAAGAGCAGCCGGCCCGAATCGCAGGTGCGCATGTTCCTGTCGCTGAACGTCGGCTACCTCTTGGCGCGCCACATCCTGGCGCCCGACGCGGCGTGGGACGAAGACAAGGAACGGCAGGCCATCGCCGGCTTGTTCATGCACGGCGCAGCAGCAACGCGCACGCGCTGACGGTCATGGGGACCCGCGGATGCTCGGTCAACTCGACCTCCTGCTGCCGCTACACCGTTGCCGTGGCAATCCTGCGCAGTCGGTCCGCGACGAAACCCATCCATGCGAACACCGTGGCAACGAAGAAGCGATTTGCAATGCCGTAGGGAAGTCCCCTGCGCAGCGTGGCGAACTGAACAATCAAGGCAATGGTGACGAAGGCGGCAAGCATCCAAAGCGTGCGGCGATGGCTGCGCCAAGCGTGGTCTTTGCCAAGCGCCGTGGAGAGGCAGAACACACCGATCAGAATCCCGACCACATTGACTCTGAAACTTAACTCGTGAATGTCGCCCGCGCGCGTGTATGGCGCACCGGGCAGATCGGTTGGGTAGACCGCTGTGACGATCAGCCCGGCGGCGGTGATGAGCAATGCCGCGAGGCCGGCCAGTCCTGACGTGCCCCGAACCCGGCTCGCGCTGAGGCCGGCGACCAATGAGGCAAGTCCGAAGCTGAACGCGATGAAGAAAGTCGACATGACCCAACCGTACGGGCCGACGGCATAGTTGCTGACGAAGTTGGAAGCAGGGGCATAGTCGGGCCGAAGGACGTGCAGCGCAGAAAGCGCAGCGATGGCGTAGATGAACAGCGCGGTTGCTGCGACCGCGCAACCCCGCGCCAAACGGTTCGTGGTTCCCGACGTCAAAACCATCGCCGCCTCCAAAGGCCGACCTTTCCTGAGGGTCGGGTTCGTCACTCCATCCGCAGCAGCGGATCGAGGCATTTCTAGCCGATCAATGCGGCGTTGCCAAGGGTCGCGTTTGGCCGGGTTCGGGTGGCCACGAATGGCGGCTTCGTAGACGCAGAGCCCGAGTGCGGCAGGTCAGAGCGCGAGGCAGCTTCGGAGAGGCTCGACAGGCGGGTTCGGTTCGAATTCGGGCCTACCCGACCGTCAGCCGTGCTACCGGCTGAATGGAACGGCAGCTCTACGGCTGCACGATCCAAGTGAGCTGCGGCAGCCCGCGGCCCGTTGCTGACCTGATGCCCGCGGGTGTGACCGCCTCGGAGTGGCTGCTTGACGTGCAGCTGCAGGGGCTCCGCGCTTCGGCATCACCCGTGGGGGGGCTCGAACGCGTCAGGACGTCTGACAGCCCCGAACCGGCCAGGTGCAAGAATCGGGCAGATGCCGTCCCGCCCTGTCGTCGCCGCTGCGGCCCTTGCCTTCTTGCTTCTCGCCGCCCTCGCCGCTTGGTGGGGAACGCGTGCAACGTTGGTGCCCGCGGTCGGCGCCCGCATGGCACCGCTGGTGCGCACCCTGCAATTCTCGGCGCGCGTGGCCACCGCGTCGCGCGTGGAGGTCGGCAGCACGCTCACTGGGCGCGTGCTGCGGGTCGCAGTGGCCGAAGGCGCACAGGTCAAGGCGGGCGAAGTGCTCGTTCAGCTCGAGAGCGACGAATTGCGGGCCGCGCTGGCCCAGACCCAGGCCAGCGAACGCCAGGCCGCTGCCCGCCTGGCAGGACTGCGCAGCACCGGGCGCAGCGCCGCCCAGGCCAGCGTGGCACAGGCCGAATCGGTGCTGGTGGCGGCGCAGGCCGAACTGAAGCGAACGCTGGATCTCGTGGCCCGGGGTTTCCTGAGCGAGGCGCGTCTGGATGAAGTGCGCCGCGCCGTGGCGGTGGCGCAGGCGCAGCTGGACGGCGCGCGCGCACAGAGCGCCGCCAACGCCGAGCCGGGTACCGACGTCGCGCAGGCCCAGGCACAGCTGGCGCTGGCCAGCGCGGCGCGCGCCGCTGCCGAGTCCCGCCTGGGCGAGGCCTTGATCACCGCACCGGCCGATGCGCGGGTGCTCTCGCGCATGGTGGAGCCCGGCCAGATCGTGCAGCCCGGTCGTGCGCTGCTCGCCCTGGCCCTGGCCGGGCCGCTGCAACTGGTGGCGCAGGTGGACGAGCGCTACCTGGCACAGCTCCAGCCCGGGCAGACGGCCGCCGTGCTGGCCGACGCCTACCCGGCTCAGCGCTTCACGTCGCGCGTGCTGTCGATCGCGCCGCTGGTCGATGCGCAGCGCGGCGCGATCGAGGTCAAGCTCTCGCTGCCGCAGCCACCGTCCTTTCTGCGCGAGGACATGACGGTGTCGGTGGAAGTGGAGACGGCACGCCGCGAGCAGGCTCTGGTGGTGCCGGCCGACGCGCTGCGCGGCGACGAATCGACGGGCCCGCGTGTCTGGCTCGCGCGCGACGGCCGAGTCGAGGCGCGGCAGGTGCGCCTGGGGCTGCGCACGCTCGATGCCGTCGAGATTCTCGACGGCCTGAGCGCGGGCGAGCTCGTGCTGATCGGCCCGGCGCCGCAGCCCGGCGAGCGCGTGCGCGCCGATTCCGCGGCAGGGATTTCGGCCCGCGCCGGCAAGAGCAGCAAAGAAGACGTCGGCGCCGCGATGAGCAACGCGATGGGCCGCTGAAGGCGCGCCGACGATGCTCGGATTCGAGAGCCGGGTCGCAACGCGCTTCCTGCGCGAAGGGCGCATGCAGACGCTGCTGATCATCGTCGGCGTGGCCGCGGGGGTGGCTGTCGTCGCCTACATCTCGGCGCTGATCACCGGGCTGCAGCGCAACACGATCGAGAAGACCCTGGGCGCACAGGCCCACGTCACGCTGAACCCGCGCGACGACGTGGTGCTGGCCGCCCGTGCGCCGGCCAGCGCCGGCACCCGCGAGCTGGTGCAGACGCAGCCGCGCTCGCAGCGGCCGCGCTCGATCAGCAACTGGCAACTGCTGGTGCCACTGCTCGAGGCCATGCCCGAGGTGGCGGCGGTCTCGCCGATGGTGTCGGCCGCGGGCCTGGCGGTGCGCGGCGAGGCGTCCAAGGCGATCGCGCTCGTGGGCGTGGATCTCGACCGCTACGACCGCATCGTCGGCCTGCGCGCCAAGGTGGTCGACGGCACGGCGCGGCTCGAGCCCGGCGAGGGCATCATCGGCCGCGAGCTCGCCGACGACCTCGGCGTGCGTGTGGGCGACCGCGTGGGCATCGTCACCGGCGGCGTCAGCGATTCGCTGCGCGTCACGGCACTGGTGGACCTGGGCGTGCGCGAACTCAACCGACGGACGGTGATCGTGCCGCTGCGCACCGCGCAGAGCCTGGTCGGCCTGCCCGGCGGCGCGACCGGCCTGGACCTGACGCTGGTCGACATCTGGGCGGCGCAACGGGTGGCTGATGACCTCGCCGCGCGCTGGCCCTACAAGGCCGAGAGCTGGCAGCAGGCGAACGCGCAACTCGTCTCAGCGCTGAATGCGCAGTCGGTGAGCACGGCGGTGATCCGCGGCGTGGTGATGATCGTCGTCGTGCTCGGCATCGCCAGCGTGCTGGTGGTGTCGGTGGTGCAGAAGCAGCGCGAGATCGGCATCCTGCGCGCGATGGGCGCCACCCAGGGCCAGGTGCTGCGCATCTTCCTGCTGCAGGGCGCCATCGTCGGCGCGCTGGGCTCGGCGCTCGGCGTGCTGCTCGCGGTGGCGTTGATCTGGGCCTTCACGCACTTCGTGCGCGGCTCGGACGGCCTGCCGCTCTTCAACATCACGCTCGAGCCGGCGCTGGCGCTGCGCGTGGCCGCCATCGCCACGGCGTGCGGCGTGCTCGCGGCGGTGGCACCGGCGCGCCGCGCCGCCAGGCTCGACCCGGCGCAGGCGATCCGCCTATGAGCACTGCCGCTGCCCCGCTGATCGAGCTCGACGGCGTGCACAAGCGCTACAACATCGGCCTGCCCAACGAGGCCGAGGTGCTGCACGGCCTGTCGTTCGGCATCGGGCGCGGCGAGTTCGCGGCGCTGATCGGCCCGTCGGGATCGGGCAAGAGCACCCTGCTGAACATCGTCGGCCTGCTCGAGCGCATGACCACCGGCAGCTACCGCATCGAGGGCGAGGAAGTCAGCGGCCTCGACGACGCCGCGCTCACGCGGCGCCGGCGCACCATGCTGGGCTTCGTGTTCCAGTTCCACCACCTGCTCCCGGCCTTCAGTGCGCTGGAGAACGTGACCCTGCCGGCCCTGATGCGCGAGGGCCGCATCACGCCGGCACAGCGCGAGCGGGCGCGCGCCATGCTGGGCGCCGTCGGCCTGGGCGACGCGATGGCCAAACGCCCGGGCGAGTTGTCCGGCGGCATGCAGCAGCGCGTGGCGATCGCGCGCGCGCTGGTGCTCGAGCCGCCCCTGGTGCTGGCCGACGAACCCACCGGCAACCTGGACACGGCATCGTCCGACGAGGTTTTCGCGCTGATGCGACGCATGCATGCCGACTTGAACACCTCGTTCCTGGTGGTCACGCACGACCCGCGTCTGGCCGCCCGCTGCGACCGGGTGCTCGAACTCGTGGACGGGCGACTCGTCCATGATGGCGCCGCAGCCGGCCCCGCGGGCTAGGGGCGCACACGTCGGCAGCGGCCGGCTCGCTCGGCCAGCCGACAATGCGGACCGTGCCCCGGCGATCCGCCGCCTTGACCTCCCGGCCAGCACGACTGAGCCCCAACCCCCGAAGCCAGCAGCCCTCGGCTTGCATGGCAACTCCTAAACCTGCACGCTGTGCCTTTGCCCCCCCCCACGCCCGAGACCCCTATGAACCTGAAGCTGCCCATCACTGTCGTCGATGAACTCTCCGATCACGAGATCCGAGCCGTGGCCGAACTCGACCTTGCCAGCGGCGACATCAGGATCGTGCGCTACGAGGATTACGACATCGCCACCCAAGGCCTGCCGGCGCATCACAAGGACTACGAGTTCACCGTTGGCGTTCTCTCCAACGCCGGCCGCGACGTCGAGTTCGGCGTGCGCGTGGACCGTATGTCCGGCCGGTACAGCGTGACCCCAGACGAGCTGATCGAGATAAAAGGTCGCGCGGCCAAGTTGTTCTCGCAGCCGCCAGGCGCGGCGACGAAGCACTGAAGGCTGGTGTGCCTGGGCGGTGCACCGATTGGCCAGTCCGCACGAGCGTGCGCGGGCTTCGAGTCAGCTCAAGCGGCCCTGCGCGCAGACGCCGACCCAGATGCGCCTGCAGGCCGAACAGGCCTCGAGGCGGACTCAACTTCGAAGCGCCATGCCGTCGAGCGGCCGCTTCGTGCCGAGGCGCCCAGTGACTGTTTCCGGCCGCTGGCAGACCTCAAAGCGGCGGGCGCCTGACGTACGTGAAACCCCTGCGCAGGTAGTTGGCGATGGCTCGACGCTTCAGGGCCTGCGCCGCTGCCTTGGGGTAGAGGCGAGCCGCGCGTCCGATCGTCGGCAGGCCATGGGTCCTTGCCCAGGTGGCCAGCGCTTGAAGACGTGCGCTTTCCAGGCGGGCAGTGACCGAGAACGTTCTGGCCCCGCGGTTCAGGAAGACGACGAAACGATGTGTGGTCACGATGCAGGAGCGTCCTCGCGCAAGCGGATCAGCGTAGCGCCACGAGGCGACCCTGTCCACCTGGCGGCCAGGAGCCGCGCGGTAGACCCACCGCGGCCGCGACGCGAGTCTGCGCTGCGTTCATCGCCCGTTCAGACACGGCACGTAAGCTTGCGATGTGGAGCGGGTCAGTTCGGCCCGCGCCCATCGCCCGGACCGTGCCATGCAATTTTCGAATCTCCCTGACGACACCGAAGATCCCGATCACGGCCCGGCACAGCGGGCAGCGGCTGCCTCGCGCAGCACCTGGGTCAGCGTGGCCGTCAATCTGCTGTTGACCACCACGCAGATCGCAGCGGGCATCCTTTCCAAGTCGCAGGGCCTGATCGCCGACGGCATCCACTCGCTGTCGGACCTGGTCGCCGACTTTGTCGTGCTGTTTGCCAACCACCACAGCCAGAAGGACGCCGACGCTGACCATCCCTACGGCCACCACCGCTTCGAGACGGCGGCGAGCCTGGTGCTCGGCGCGCTGCTGCTGGCGGTCGGGCTGGGCATGCTGTGGTCCGCGTTCCTCAAGCTGGAGCAGCCGGAGACCGTGCAGAAGGTGCACATGGCCGCGCTGTGGGTCGCGGGCGGTGCGCTGGTCGCCAAGGAACTGCTGTTCCGCTACATGCTGGCCGTGGCCAAGCGGGTCAAGTCGAGCATGCTGGTGGCCAATGCCTGGCATGCACGTTCCGACGCGGCCTCGTCCTTGGTGGTCGGCATCGGCATTGCGGGCAACCTGGCCGGCTACCCGATCCTGGACCCGATCGCGGCCGCGATCGTCGGCTTCATGGTGGCCAAGATGGGATGGGCATTCGGCTGGGATGCCTTGCACGACCTGATGGACCGGTCCATCGACGACGCCGAGGTCGCCGCCATTCGTGGCACGCTCGAAGGCACGCCGGGCATCCAGGGCGTGCACGACATCCGCACGCGCAAGATGGGCGACATGATCGTGGTCGATGCCCACATCGAAGTGGATGCTGCGCTCAGCGTCGAAGCCGGGCATGACATCGCCGTCGAGGCGCGCCATCGCGTGATGCAGCGACACCGCGTGCTCAACCTGATGACGCACGTCGATCCCTGGCGGCGCCCCGTCCTCGATCACGCCAAAGTCCTGCCGCAGCCGGCGAACCAGAGCGCCCTTTGAACGCCGCCACCTCGCCCGGACTCAGCGCAACGGAAGCCACCGCGCGCCTGGCACGCGACGGGCCGAACGAGTTGCCCGCCGCAGCGCGCCGCGGTGCCTGGGGGCTGCTGCGCGACGTGGTGCTGGAGCCGATGTTCCTGCTGCTGGTGGCCTGCGGCGCGATCTACCTCGCGCTCGGTGATCGCCATGAAGCGCTGATGCTGCTGGGCTTCGTGCTGGTCGTCATCGCCATCACCTATGTCCAGAAGCGCCGCAGCGAACAGTCCTTGGAAGCGCTGCGTGACCTGTCCAGCCCGCGTGCGCTGGTGGTTCGCGAGGGCCAGGCGATTCGCGTCGCCGGTCGCGAGCTCGTCGTCGGGGACATCGTGCTGCTGGCCGAGGGCGATCGGGTGCCCGCCGATCTCGACCTGATCGAGGCGTCGAACCTGTCGATCGACGAGTCGCTGCTGACGGGCGAATCGGCGCCGGTGATGAAGCTGGCAGCAGGCGCCGCGCCCGACGCAGGTCCTGCGGCCCGCAGCCAGGCCTTCTCGGGAACGCTGGTGACGCAGGGCATCGGGCGCGGCCTCGTGACAGCCACGGGCGAACGCAGCGCCCTGGGCCGCATCGGCGCCTCGCTGCAGGCCATCTCGACGGACGCGACGCCGGTCCAGCGCGAAACCCAACGCATCGTCACCTGGGTCGCGGCGATCGGCCTGAGCCTGGCCGCCGGGCTGGCCCTGGCGTGGGGCTTGATGCGCGGGGACTGGCTGCACGGGCTGCTGGCCGGTCTCACGTTCGCGATGGCCATCCTGCCCGAGGAACTCCCGGTGGTGTTGACCATCTTCCTGGGCCTGGGTGCGTGGCGGCTCGCGCGCGAGAAGGTGCTCACGCGCAGCATTCCCGCCGTCGAGCTGCTCGGCGCCACGACGGTGCTGTGCGTCGACAAGACCGGCACCTTGACGATGAACCGGATGGCGGTGCGCAGGCTCTGGGCCGCCGACGCGGAACAGGACCTGGGCGGCAGCAGCGCACCAGGCCTGCCAGAGGCGCTGCACCCGGTGCTGGAGTACGCCATCCTGGCGAGCCACCGCCGAGCCTTCGATCCGATGGAGTCCGCCATCGGCGACGCCGGGCAGCGTCACCTCGCCGGCACCGAGCACCTGCATGGCAACTGGGCCTTGGTCGACGACTACCCGCTGTCACCGCAACTGCTGGCGATGTCGCGCGTCTGGCAGTCGCCCGATCGGCAGGACCGGCTGGTGGCCGCGAAGGGCGCGCCGGAGGCCATCATGGATCTCTGCCACTTCGACACGGCGCAGCACGCACCCGTTGCCCGCCAGGTCGAAGCGATGGCGCGCGAGGGCCTGCGTGTGCTGGCCGTCGCGCGGGCCGTCTTCCCGTCCGGCAGCCTGCCCGATCAGCAGCACGACTTCGACTTCGAGTTCATCGGCCTGGTGGCGCTGGAGGACCCCGTGCGTCCGGACGTGCCGGCGGCCATCGGCGAGTGCCGGGCCGCGGGCATCCGGGTCGTGATGATCACCGGCGACCATCCGCAAACGGCCCTGTCCATTGCCAGGCAGGCCGGTCTCGCTGCCGATGGCCATGCCGTGACCGGCACCGAGCTCGATGGCTTGGACGACGCCGGCCTCGCGGCTCGACTGGCTGACACCAACGTCTTCTGCCGCGTCCAGCCTGAGCAGAAGCTCCGTCTGGTGCAGGCGTTCCGGGCGCGCGGCGACGTCGTCGCGATGACGGGCGACGGCGTGAACGATGCCCCGGCGCTGAAGGCTGCCCACATCGGCGTGGCGATGGGCGCGCGTGGCACCGACGTGGCCCGCGAGGCTGCGGCCCTGGTCCTGCTCAACGACGACTTCGCGTCCCTCGTGACCGCCGTGCGCTACGGGCGCCGGGTGTTCGCCAACCTGCGCAAGGCCATCGCCTTCGTCGTCGCGGTGCACCTGCCGATCGTCGGCCTGTCGATCGTGCCGCTGGTGCTCGGCTGGCCGATGGTGCTGATGCCGGTGCACATCCTGTTCCTGCAACTGATCATCGACCCGGCCTGCTCCATCGTGTTCGAGGCCGAGCCGCTGGAGGCCGACGCGATGCGCGCGCCCCCGCGGCGACCGGACGCACGATTGTTCGATGCCGAGGTTCTGCTGCGAGGCCTGGTGCAAGGGCTTGGGCTGTTCGGCGTCGTGCTAGTCGCCTACCTGCTCGCCCGGTCGGCATCGGGCTCCGACGAGACGGCACGCGCGCTCGGCTTCACGGTGCTGGTCGTCAGCAGCCTGGCGCTCATCCAGGTCAACAGGACATGGGCACGGCGCCGCGATGCCTCGCGCCCGTGGAATGCCGCGTTCGGCTGGATCGCGTCGGCCACCGTGGCCTTGCTGGTGCTCGTGCTGTGGGTGCCGGCGATCAGCGGCCTCTTCAGTTTCACGACACCGTCCGCATCCCTGCTGCTGATCGGTGCGGCACTCTGCGTGGGCGCGCTGGCCTGGTTCGAGGCCGCCAAGTGGCTGCTGGGCCGGCGGACGGGCTGATGGCCGCGGGCGCCTCCATCCATGACCGCCATTGAACTCCTGTCCTTGATCGCCGCCGCGCTGCTCCTGCAGTTGGCAGCGGGAATCGGCTGGACGGTTTGGCGTCGTCGCTCGGCCGAGGTCGGCGCCCAGGCGGCAGCGCCGCTCGTGAAGCCGGTCCAGGCCGATGCGGCATGGGCGGGGTGGCGCGAGTTCCGTGTCACGCAGCGTGCGTTCGAGGACGCCGCGCAGACGCAGTGCTCGTTCTACCTCCAGCCCGTCGACGGCCAGCCGCTGCCGCCTTTCAAGCCGGGTCAGTTCCTGACGTTTGCGCTCGATGTCATGCCGCGCAGCGCCGAGGGCGCCGCGACAGCGCGGGCGATCACGCGCTGCTACTCCCTGTCGGACCAGCCCGACTCAACTCACTACCGGGTGACGATCAAGCGAGTGCCAGCGCCGGCCGACCATCCCGCGTTCGAACCCGGTCTGTCGTCCAACCATTTCCATGACCGTGTGCAGGTCGGCGACGTGCTGCGCGTCAAGGCGCCGGCCGGGCACTTCTTCATCGACCCCGATCCGAACGTGCCTGCGGTGCTGATCGGCGGTGGCATCGGCATCACGCCGATGATGAGCATGCTGCGCTGGTGCGTCGGTCAGCAGCCGCAGCGCACGGTGCACCTCTACTACGGCTTGCGCAACAGCAGCGAGCATGCCTTCAAGCAGCAGCTCGAGCAGATCGCCGCCGCGCACCCGGCGCTGCGCCTGCAGGTGGTCTACAGCCGCCCGGGGGAGTCCGACCTCCCGGGGCGCGACTATCAGCACCCAGGCCATGTGGACGTCGAACTGCTGCGGCGCACCCTGCCGCATGGGCGCCACCAGTTCTACGTGTGCGGGCCGCCCGCCATGATGCAGGCACTCGTTCCGGCGCTGGCCGAATGGGGTGTGCCGGTGGCCGACATCCACTACGAGGCCTTCGGTCCGGCGTCCGTCAAGCTGCCCGGCGCCACCGAACCCGGCGCGGCGGACCTCGCAGCGTTCGAGATCCGGTTCCAGCGTTCCGGCCGAACGCTGAACTGGGACGGTCGCGATGCGTCGTTGCTGGACTTTGCGGAGCGGCATGGTGTCGCGGTCGAGTCCGGCTGTCGCTCCGGGGGCTGCGGAAGCTGCGAGACCCGCTTGCTGGAGGGCACGGTGCGGTACGAGCATGCGCCGGATCACGACGTGGCCGCGGGACATTGCCTGCTCTGCGTCGGCCGCCCCGCATCGCCGTTGGTGCTGGAAGCCTGATGCCCGCGCCCGCCAGACTCCTCAGCCGCGAGGTGCTGCCCTTCCTGGGCAGCTTTGCCGCGCTGGCGCTGCTCGCCCTGGCGCTGGACGGCCTGCTGCACCTGTTCGATCTGCTGTGGATCGGCCGCTGGCTCGGCATCCCCGGCACCTTGCTGATCATCGGGTCGACGGCCTATTCGCTGCGCAAGCGCAAGCTGATCCAACGCGGGCATCCGGCCAGGCTGCTGCGCTGGCACGAAGCGCTGGCGTGGGTCGGGTCGTTGCTGGTGCTGGTGCACGCGGGCGTGCACTTCAATGCCATCCTCGGCTGGCTCGCCGTGTGGGCCATGCTGATCAATGTCGGCAGCGGCCTGACCGGCAAGTTCCTGCTGGATCGTTCGCGTCGGCGCCTGGAAGAGGCCCGCCAGCGCATGCGCGCGCGCGGGCTGAGCGACCAGGAGCTCGAGGACCGCCTCTACTGGGACAGCCTGACCTTCGACGTGGTCAAGCAGTGGCGCGTGGTGCACTTCCCGATCACGCTGGCGTTCACCGTGCTGGCGCTGGCCCACATCGTGGCCATCTTCCTGTTCTGGGGCTGGCAGTGAAGAAGCGCCCGCTGCTGTGGATCGTCATCGCGCTGAACCTGGTGGCGCTGGTGGCGCTGGCCTTCGTCTATCCGCACCTGATGGTCAGCCCGGGGCCGCTGGTCAAGGGCCACGCCGAACTCGCCACCGACTGCTTTGCGTGCCACACCGCCTGGCGGGGTGCTTCATCGGCCCGCTGCATCGAGTGCCATGCCGTGGCGGATATCGGCCTGAAGACGACCCGGGGCGTGCCCATCGCCAGCGGAACCATCCAGGGCTCGTTCCACCAGCAGCTGATCGAGCAGGACTGCATGGCCTGCCACAGCGACCACCAGGGGCCCAAGCTCACCAAGCGCAGCCGCAAGCCGTTCTCGCACGAGCTGCTGAAGGTGGCGGTACGCAACACCTGCGCCTCGTGCCATGCGGCGCCGAAGGACACCGTGCACCGCGGTCTCAAGCTCGAGTGCTCGAAGTGCCACCAGAGCAAGGCCTGGAAGCCGGCCACCTTCGACCACAACCAGTACTTCGTGCTCGACCGCGACCACCAGGCGACCTGCGAGACCTGCCACACGAACAACGACTACAGCCGCTACACCTGCTATGGCTGCCACGAACACTCGCAAGCCAAGATCCGCGCCGAACATGTCGAGGAAGGCATCCAGAACTTCGAGAACTGCGTGGAGTGCCATCGTGACCCAGGCGTGGAACCCGACAAGCGCGGCCGCGGCGAACGCGGCAAGAAGGAACGCGACTGAGGTCGGGCTGTCGATCGGTGCCGCTGGCCACGCCTTTCACGCGCTAGCAAGTCAACGCCCGTCGGGCGCCGTCGTCAGCGAGCCATGGCGCCGGTGATCCCCACCGGCCGCTGGCACGGATCGATCAAGACGCCGGGGTTCATCACCCCTTGCGGGTCGAGGACCTGCTTCGCGCCAGCCAGGGCCGAGCGCATCAGCGCCGGAACCTCGACCTCGTAGCCGCTGCGATGGTCGCGCCCTACCGCATGATGGTGGGTGCAGGTGCCGCCATGGCCCACCACGGCGGCATTGCAGGCCAGCTTGATGTCCCGCCACGCCGCCAGGGCGCTGGCCAGGTCGGTGCTGGTGCCGGCGGCCGCTGCAAACGAGAAGTAGGGCGCGGGGCCATCGGGATAGACGTGGGTGAAGCGGCACGACACCACCGCCGCATGACCGGTGGCGCGACGGATGGCTTCCCCCACATCCTCGCGCACGCCGTCGTAGAACGCCTCGAAGCCGCTCCAGGTGATCGCGCTCTCGAAGGTGTCGAGGATGGCGGCGTGGCGGGTGGTCTCGTCGCGCCAGTACGGCATGCGGAGGAAGGCGTCACGCCATTGCCCGGCCGACCCCTTGCGGTGCGCGGCCTCGGCGTCGACGGCCACGGGCTCCATCGAGCGCCGGACGGCCTCGGCATCGAAGCTGCCCCCATGGTCGGCGACCAGTTCCAGCGCGCGGGCCATCCAGGCCTGCAGCGGATGATCGGCCGACTCGAACGCCAGCATCAGCGTCGGGCTCTTGCGGTCGCCAACGCCCGCGAAGGCCACCTCGGCGGCGTCCAGCAGGCGGCAGTTGCTCGGTTGCAGCCCCGACTGGGACAGCGCGCGCGCACAGGCCACCGCCGACCGGTAGTCCGCGAAGCGCACCGAGGCGGCCGCGCGAAACCGCGGCCGTTCCTGCAGGCGCATCCAGGCCTCGGTGATGACGCCCAGCATGCCTTCGGAGCCGATCACCAGCCGATCGGGCGCGGGTCCGGCCCCCGAGCCGGGCAGGCGCCGCGTCTGCACCACGCCCGCAGGGGTGACCATCCGGGTGCTCTGCACGAAGTCGTCGATGTGCGTGTACTGCGTGGCGTAGTGCCCCCCTGCGCGCGTGGCGATCCAGCCGCCCAGCGTGCTGAACTGGAAGCTTTGCGGGTAGTGCCGCAACGTGAGCCCGTGCGGCCGCAGCTGCGCTTCCAGGTCGGGCCCGAGCACACCCGCCTGGATGCGGGCCGAGCGGCTGCTGCGATCAAGCTCGAGCACGCGGTTGAAGTGCTCCAGGTCCAGCGACACGATGGCCGCATAGCTGCCGCCCACCGCCGGTTCGACGCCGCCCACCACGCTGGTGCCACCGCCGAAGGGCACCACGGCCAGGTTGTGGCGGCTGGCCCAGTCGAGCACGTCGATGACCTGCTGTTCGTCCCTCGGGAAGGCCACCCAATCGGGCGCCTGCGGCACCTGGCGCATCCACATGCGCGCCACGTCGGCGAAACCCTTGCCGTAGGCATGCGTCAGGCGGTCGTAGCGGCTGCACGACAGCACCGCGCGCAACGAGTCGGGTGCGGCCACGCGCGGTGGCGCCAGGGTGAAATCTTCCTCGCGCGGTTCGGGCAAGGGCGTGCCGTGCCCACCGGGCAGTCGGCGCAGCAGCCCGTGCACATGCTCGAGCTCCGCGGCGCCGAGCCCATCGTCGAGGGTGCCCCAGCCCCAGAAGCGTTGGGCCGGCTTGGCGGACAAGGTGGCCGGGCCGGTCATCACTTCGTCTCGCTGACGAGGATGGTGGGCGTTATGTCGGTGTAGTGGGCGATGTCCTGCATCAGCGCCGCGCCGTGGGCTGCCATGCCCGACTGGAATCCCGCCAGGGTGTCGAACAGCAGGTGCGCCGCGGCCACCACGGGCGGCGGGCCGCCGGCGCCGTCGGCCAGGCACTGGTCCATCTCCACCCGCTGCAGCCCGTGCTCGCCCAGCAGCCGCTGGATCAGGGCGCGGTGATGCGCCTGGTAGTAGGCATGGTCGAATCGCTGGCCGGCTGCGCCGGCGTAGGACACGGTGACACGGATCATCGAAGTCTCCTGGTGGGTGTGGTGTGGGGTGGGGGGAGAAGTTGTGCGGGCGGCGGGGTCGGCCATGGCGCCCGCCATCGCCCGCAGCTGCAGCTTGTCGAGCTTGCCCACGGGCGTGAGGGGCAGTGCCGGCAGCACGGTGAGCGCCACCGGCTGGGCGACCGGGTCGCCCAGCATTTGGCGGCAGTGGTCGAGCAGCGCTTCGGGCGTGGCATCGGCGCCGGGGCGCAGCGACACGAAGGCCACCGGCAGTTCTCCCGCCTGGGGGTCGGGCCGGCCCACCACGGCCGCGGCGGCCACGGCCGGATGCGTGTGCAGGACTTCTTCGACGCCCTTGGGATCGATGCTGTGGCCGCTGCGCTTGATCATGTCCTTGGCGCGGCCGGTGAGCCAGAAGTAGCCCTGCGCGTCCTGGCGCCCCAGGTCACCGGTGTTCAGCCAGCCCGGGGCAGCAAAGGCTTCCGCGGTGAGCGCCTCGTCGGTGTAGCCCGGGAACACATTCGGACCGCTGATCAGCACCGCGCCCACCTCGTCCACGGCACAGTCGCGCAACCAGCGCCCCTGCTCGTCCAGGCAGGCGGTCTTCATGGCCTGGTAGGGGTAGCGCAGGCCGATCGATCCGATCCGCCGCTCGCCGTGGGGCGGGTTGACGCTGGACACGCAGGTGCCCTCGGTCAGGCCGTAGCCCTCGAGGATGCGCAGCCCCGTGTGCCGCTCGAAGGCCTCGAACAGCGCCACCGGCAGCGGCGCCGACCCGCAGACGGCGAAGCGCAGGCTGTCGAGCCGCGCGCCCTGCGTGTCGACGTTCAGCAAGGCGGCGTACACCGACGGCACGGCGTTGAAGGCGCTGGCGCCGAAGCGCATCACGGTGCGCCAGAAGCCGGCCAGCACGCCGGCGCCGCGGTAGCCCTCGGCACCCAGGATCACCACATGGCCCCCCACCGACAGCGGCGACAGGCTGGCCGGAATCACGGCATGCACATGGAACAGCGGCAGGCCCAGCAGGCACACATCGTCCTGGCTCAGCGGGGCCAGGTGGCTGAAGGCCCAGGCCTCGTAGACCTGGTTTTGCTGGGTGTGCCGGGCCACTTTCGGCGCACCGGTGGTGCCGCCGGTGTGGAAGCAGGCGGCCAGCGAGTCGGCGTCCTGCTTCGGCTCGAAGCACAGCCGATCGGCAGGCTGCGCGGCGCACAGCCGGTCGAAGTCGTGCACCTGCGTGGCTCCCGCCGGCGCTGCAAGGTCCGGCGCGCCCAGCGCGATCAGGTGGCGCACGCCGGGTGCGTCGGCCACGGCGGCCTGGGCCCGCGCCCACAGCGTGGGCGACATCGCCGGGCCGGGCGCGATCAGCGCCTTGCAGCGCGCTGCGGTGAGGATGCGTGCGACCTGGGCCGGCCCTTGCAGCGGGCTGATCGGGCAGGCGTGGCCGAGCGCCTGGGCGCCGAAGATCGAGAAGTAGGTCTGCGGCAGGTTGGGCAGCAGGATGCCCACGCCGTCTTCGGCCTGCAGCCCCAGGGTGTGCAGTGCATTGGCCAGCTGGCGCGCGGCGCCGAGCAGTGCCGCATGCGACCAGGTGGTGGCCTCGTCCTCGGGCAGTCCGTTGGGCAGGAAGCTGATGGCCGGGCGCGACCCGAAGCGCGCCGCCGCGCGCTCGATCAGGCCCCAGACGGTGCTCGCCGGCAGGCGCTGCGCCAGGGGCGCCGCGGCTTCCAGCGCCTCGATGTCGGCCAGACTGGCCATGCGGCGGCTCATGCGCGCAGCGCCTGGAACAGGTCGCGGCCCAGCACGGCCGAGGCCGCGATCACGCCGCCCACCATCGCACCGCTGACCCCCGCAGCGGCCACGTCCTGGCCGCTGAAGATCAGGCCGTCCACCGGCGCATGGGCCCGCATCCAGCGCTGCGCGAAGCGTGCAGGCGTTTGCGCGAAGGACATGAAGTCGCCCCGATCGCGGTTGAGGAAGTGGTTGAAGCTCAACGGGGTGGCCAGTTCGGCATGGGCCACGCGCCCCTTGACCTGCGGGTAGTGGCGGTAGACCTCGGCCAGCATCTCGTCGGCGAGCCGGGCCTTCAGCTCGCCGTACGCGGCACCCCGCTTCATCCAGCCGGTGCCGGCGAAGGGCTCGAACAGACGCCAGTCAGTCAGGCTGCAGATGTCGATCGTGCTGCGGCCGGGGTAGCGGTCAGGCCAGCTGGGGTCCTTGGCCGACGGCTGCGACAGGAAGTGCAGCGGCATCGGCGTGTCCCGCGGAGCGGCCGCATAGGCTTGCCAGTTGCCCACCAGATCGTTCGACGGGTGCGACCACACGTTGGCCGGGTGCATGCCAAGCTCGGCGTTGGACGCCTCGATGCCGATGTTCAGGGCCAGGTAGCAGTGCGATGGCGGGGTGGCATCGGCGGTCTTGCGCAATGCCGCGGCAGCGGCCGGCACGGCCGAATCGCCGCCCGTTGGCCCATCGCCGGGCAGCAGGCGCAGCGTCTGCGCGATGCCGATGCCGCTGATCACCACCGGAGCCTCCAGCCGATGCCCATCGGCCATCACGACGCCCGTCACACGCTGCCGGTGCAGCAGCAACTGCCGCACCTCGGCCGACACCAGCACCAGGCCGCCGGCGGCACGGACGGTGTCGGCCATCGCCTCGGCAATGCGTGCCGCGCCCCCCACCGGATAGCTGGCGCCATCCAGGTAGTGGGCGATGACCATCGCGTGCACGGCGAACGAGGCCTGGTCGGGCGGCAACGAATAATCCCCATAGTGACCGCACAGCACGGCCGTGAGCTCGGCGTTGTCGGTCAGGCCGCGCAGCACCTGCAGCACGGTCTGGTCGGACAAGGCCCGGAAGGCCGGCGCGACCTCGGCATGGCGTGCGTCGGCCACCGAAGGCGGCAGGGCGCGTTCGCCGAAGTAGGCCTTGGCCGCGCGGTTGGCAGCCAGCACCAGCGCCACGTAGCGGTCGATGGCCGCGGCCTCGGCCGGAAAGTAGTCCTTCATCCGCGCCTTGAAGGCCTCGGCGCCCGCGTGGTAGTCGTAGCTGCGGTCGGCGATGACGATGCGGTTGTAGATCGCGGGCATCGGCGCCCAGTCCAGCTGCCCTCGCGTGACCTTGTGGAACAGCCGCGCCAGGCCGCTGTTGGCGCGGTGCACTTCACCCATGTAGTGCAGGCCCACGTCCCACTCGTAGCCGTTGCGCTTGAACACCTGCAGGCAGCCGCCGGGCACGGCATGGCGTTCCAGCACCAGCACACGCCGACCCTCCAGCGCCAGCAAGGCGGCACTGGTCAGGCCCCCGGCGCCCGAGCCGATGACGACGGCGTCGAACGCTCGCGCCAGGTCGCCACGCGCCAGCGCGCGCTTGTAGCTCGGATCGGGTTCGCTCACGGCAGGATTCGGCAAGGCGCTCACTCCACGGAAAGGCTGTCGGTCGTGGCCCATTGTTGAAGCCCAGTTGGCAAGCCGGCATGCGACGACGCGCCAAACAATTGATCCGACACGCCATCCGGGACTGCACTTCTTGACTCACCGGCGGTGCGCCCCCTAGCGTCCGGACCATGACCCACGCGCAGACCGTGATCGGCACCTGGCTGGTGGGCGTGCTGGAGCAATTGGCGTCGCAGGGCATCGGCCAGAGTGGCTTGGGCGATGGCACCTGGCTTCAGGACGCCTGCCGGCGCGCGCCGACGCGCCAGCTCAACCTGGTGGTGGCACGCCGGCTCTGGCAGCAGGCGGCCCAGCAGTCCGGCGATCCCTTGCTGGGCTTGAAAGTGGGCGGCGCCCTGCCCTTGCAGGCGATGAATGTCGTGGCACTGCTGGTGATGCAGAGCGCCAACCTGCGGCAAGCGCTGGCCTTGACCATTCGCTACCAATCGCTGGTCAGCAATTCCGGGCGCCTCCGCGCCAGGCCCTTGCCCGATGGCCTTCGGGTGGACTATCAGATCACGCCCTGCCCGGTGGCCATGCATGCCAGCCAGATCGACAGCGTCTTTGCGGGTTATCTGTCGCTGCTCAGGCACTGCGCGCCGCCGGGTGTCAGGCCCCGACGGGTCGCCCTCCCGGCCCCCGACCTCCGGCTGCGTCCCGCCTACGAAGCGGCCTTCGGCTGTCCGGTCGCGCTGGGAGCCGCGCAGGCCTGCTTCGAGTTCGATCACGACGCGCTGGACCGGCCTTTCCTGGCCGCCGATCCCCAGTTGCTGCGGATGGCTCAGACGCGGGCCGACGACATGCTGCGATCACAGGGCCACGCCGAGAGCCTGATCGATCACGTTCAGGCCGCCTTGACGGCGCAGGGCCTGGGCACGGTGGATTGCGGGCAGGTGGCCCGCGCACTGAACCTGAGCACCCGCACGCTGCAGCGCCGCTTGTCGGCGGCAGGCACCAGCTTCCGGCAACAGGCCGAGGCCGCGCGCATGAACGAGGCCTTGCGGTTGCTGGCCGACGCTGCGCTGCCCCTGTCCAGCCTGTGCGACCGACTGGGCTATGCCGAGCCCAGTGCACTGTCCCACGCCATTCGAAGCTATTGGGGCGCCTCACCCAGCGCGCTGCGCGCCGAGCTGCGGGCGGGTCGCCACCACCTGGCCGCTCACTCGAAGGTATAGCGTGCGCCGATCCACAACGCGCGCGGCGCGCCCGGCGCGAAGAAGGTGCCGCGCGGCACCGGGACTTCGCCGCTGGCCAGCCGCGGCAAGGCCCGCGCCACGTACTGCCCCTGGGCATCGAAGCCGTTGGCACCCAGCTGCGCCGCGGTGCTGTAGCGCCGGTTGAAGGCGTTCTGCAGCTGCGCGAAGAGCTTCAGCCCGGCCGCCGGTTCGACATCCAGCGCCAGGTTCAGCACCGCATAGCCGGCGCTGCGGCCGGGACCGGTGTAGACGCTGCCGTCGGGCCGGTGCTGGCCGTTCTCGTTGCCGCGCGCGGTGGCGCCGCTGCTGGCCAGCAGGTCGGCCGACAGGCGCCAGCCTTCGGCCACCGCCCCCTCCACCTGCAGCTTCAGCAGGCGGCGCGGCAGCAGCGGGATGCGGTCGCCGGGGCGGAGGGTGATGCGGCCTTCGGTGCCCGGCGCGCCGGCCTGCGCCACGTCGTTGCTGCTGTTGGCGGCGCCGTCCACCACCTCGGTGCTGCGGTAGGTGGCGTCCAGCAGCATCAGGTTGCCGCCGAACTGCCAGCCACCCGGCAGCCGGGCGCTGGCGGCCAGCTCCAGCCCCTGGCGCCGCGTCTTGCCGAAGTTCTTGAAGTAGCCGTAGCCAGCGCTGTTGTCGGCCACGAAGAGCAGGTCGTCGCGGTTGTCGGCGCGGAACAGGCCGGCGCTCCACTGCATGCGCGCATCGGCCGAGCGGCCGCGCGCACCGGCCTCGAAGCTGGTGGTGATCACCTGCTTCAGCGGCGGGTCGCCGGCAAAGGCATTCGGCAGCCGGCAGGGGTTCTCGGGGTCGGCACAGCCGAGCTCGATGGCGCTGGGCGCGCGGCTGGCGCGGTTCAGGCTGCCGTACAACGTGAGCGTCGGGTCGGGCTGGAAGCTTGCGGACAGGCCGGGGTTGAAGCGGCGGAACACGTGGTGCCCATCGAGCGAGCCGCTGCCGCCGCCTGGTGTGATGGCATCCGCCGTGTCGGTGCGATAACGGTTGTAGCGAGCGGCCAGCGTGAGCTGCGTGCGCGGGTCCAGTTGCAGCGCGTTGCTGGCATAGACGCTGTGCGTGCGGTTGCGGCCGCGCAGGTCCACCCGTGCGTCGACAGCGTTCTCCGAGTCTTGCGTGCCATCGGCGAACGCGCCGGGGCCGTCGACCGCCGTCACCGAGCGGTCGGGCTCGAGCACGCCGAACTGCGTGCCCTGCGTGAAGTGGATGCGGCTGGCCTCGAAAGCCGCACCCAGCAGCCAGCGCTGCACGAGGCCGCCGCTGCGCAGCTCGCCTTCGGCCTGCAGCGCGCCGCCGCGCTGCTGCTGCTGCGTGGCGCTGCGGTTCAGCAGGCCATTGAATCTTTCCTCGGGATCGCTCAGCGCGGCATCGTTCAGGTCACCGTTCAGCGTGTGGGTGTTGATGCGGCGTGCATGGAGCTGGCCGCTGAGCGTGGCGCCGCTGTCGAGCTTGTGCGTGGCGCTCAGGTTCAGCAGCGTGCCGCGGTTGAAGGTCTGGTCCGGCCGGGTGTACACGCTGGCCCAGCGCCGCTGCAGTGCGCCCCCCTCCTGCAGCCCGTTGCCGGTGAGCGTGTTATCGGCCGCGGCCATGCTCAGGCTCCACTCGGTACCGCCCAACCGCGTGCCGAGCTTGCCGAACAGTTGGCGCAGGTCGCTCGGCGAGGCGTCGCGCCAGCCGCGTTCGTGCAGGCGCTGGCCGGTGACGAAGCCATGCGTGCCCTCGTCGGTGGCGCCGCCGCTTTCGAACTCGGCCGCGACCCGGCCGAACGATCCGCCCAGCAGCTGCACCGAGGTGCCCGGATGGCTGCGCCCGTCCTTGGTCTGCAGCGACAAGGCGCCGCCCAGCGTGTTCAAGCCGAACAGCGGGTTGCTGCCGGGCATCAGCGCCACCGTGGCAATGGCCGAGCGCGGGATCAGGTCCCAGCTCAGCACGTCGCCGAAGGGCTGGTTCAGCCGCACGCCGTCGAGGTAGACCGACAGGCCCTGCGGCGTGCCCAGCAGCGGCGACGCGGTGAAGCCGCGGAACTGCAGGTCCGGCTGGAACGGATTGCCCTGCATCGCGTTCAGGCTCACGCTGCCGGCCTGGCGCAGCAGCAGTTCGGCCACGTCCTGCGCATGGCGCCGGTCGAGGTCGGCATCGCTGAAGCTTTGCACCGCGGCGGGCACGGCATCGCGCGCCAGGCCGGCGCCGCGCAGCGGGCCGGCGCCGATGATCTCGACGCGCTGTGCGGCTTCCAGTGCTTCGGCGCCCGCCAGCGCCGGCGCGCCGAGGCCGGCCAGCACCAGCAGGGCGCCGGCCGCTGGCGACCGGCGCAAGGCCGAAGGAGGGGTCGATGTCATGAGGTCTGCCAGGTCGCGAAAGCGCGCACTGCCGCGCGCCATCGACCTTACGCAGACCCGCCGGCCCGCAACAGGGAAAACTTCCCGCGTCGCCTTTCGGGCTCTCGAGCTCTCGAGCGCTCAGGCTCTCAGTCCAGCGTGACCTTCGCGTCCTTCACCAGCTTCGCGAACTTCTCGGTCTCGTCCTTGATCTGCCGCGCCATCTGCTCGGGCGTGTTGCCGATCGGCTCGGCGCCGATCTCGTCCATGCGCTTGCGGAACTCGGGCGACTGGATGATGCGCTGCATCTCGGTGCTCAGGCGCGCGGTCACTTCCTTTGGCGTGGCCGCCGGCGCCAGCACGCCGAACCAGGTGCCGATGTCGAAGCCCTTGTAGCCGGCCTCGGCCAGCGTCGGCACGTCGGGCAAGGCCGACGAGCGCTTGCCGGTCGTCACGGCCAGCGCCCGCAGCTTGCCGGCGCGGATGTGCTGCAGCACCGGCGTCACGGTGTCGAAGCTCATCGTCACCTGGCCGCCGAGCAGGTCGGTGGTCAGCGGGCCGCTTCCTTTGTACGGTATGTGCAGCAGCGTGATGCCAGCCAGCTGCTCGAACTGCGTGCCGATCAGGTGCTGCGCGGTGCCGTTGCCGTTGGAGCCGTAGGTCAAGGGCTGTTTCGCGGCCTTGGCCAGCGCCACCAGCTCGGCCACGTTGCGCGCCGGCGTCTGCGCGCTGACGACGAGCACATTGGGCACCAGCGC
>CAZXLI010000066.1:0-27162 GCA_964641795.1 uncultured Bordetella sp.
GTCTCGTCCTCGTAGCGCAGCGGCAGGTGCAGCGCCAGGTCGATGTCGCGCCGCAGGCCCAGCTTCTCCATCGCCCGCTGCGGCGCGGATTTCTCGCGCGGCGCCGGTGGGGCGGGAGGAGCGGTCTCAGACATCCACGGCATTCTGCCGCCGCACGCGAGGGTGACCCCAAGGCATTCGGACGCGCCGGCGCGCCGCGTTCAGCGGCCGCGCCCCCAGCGGACACCGCGGAGCCGGCTCTGCCGGGCCGCCGGTGTCGCCCCCCTTGGGGGGGAGGCGCCGAAGGCGCTCCGGGGGGGGTGTCAAGCCTGCTGCCAGTGCAGTGGCTGCAGCCCGTAGTAGCCGGCGAGCACGCGGTACAGCGCGGGATATTCGTCGATCAGCGCGCGCGGCTGCTCGAAGAACACCTCGGTGGCCACCGCGAAGAACTCGGCCTCGCTGCTGGCGGCATAGGCGCCCAGGCAGCTGGGAATGCCCTGCGCAAGGCGGCGCTGCAGCTCGGCATAGGCCGCACCCAGCACCTGCGACCATTGGCGCGCGTGCGCCAGCCCGGGCAGCACCGGGGCGCCGTTGGCCGGGCCTGTTTCCTGGTCCAGCTGGTGCGCGAACTCGTGCAGTACCACGTTCTGTCCGTCATCCGGGTCGGCCGCGCCGTCGCGCACCGCTTCCCAGCTCAGGATCACCTGGCCCTGCTGCCAGGATTCACCGGCCAGCGTGCGGCGCTGCTCCTGCTGCACGCCGCCGGCCTGCGGGGCCGGGCGGTCGACGACGAAGCTGCCGGGGTACAGCAGCACCTGGCGCAGGTTCGGGAAGTGGCTGGCCGGCGCCGCATTCACCTCGCGGCCCAGCAGCAGCAGCGAGGCCTGCGCGGCGATCGTCACGCGCATCTCGTCAGTGACCGTGAGACCCGCGCAGCCGATGATCGGCACCTCGGCAAGGAAGGATTGGATCAGGCCCTTCAGGCGCAGCTGCAGCGGCACCGGCAGCCGTGCCACCTGCGGCACGCGCCGGCGCAGGATGCGGCGCCACGCAGCCGGGAACGGCGCCGCGGCCCACAGCGCGCGGCGGCGCTCGGCGCGCCAGCTGGCGCTGGCCCACCAGGCCACCAGCAGCAGGGCCAGCCCCGCGAGGATCAGCATCGCCATCGGCCCGGCCCCTTGCAGATGAATCAGGAACGGTGGCAGATGGGTTCGGCGCCGGTGCTTTCAAGAGGCCGGCGTCAGCCCTCGTCGAGCTTGCCGCGCAGGAACGCGCGCAGCTGCCCGGCCAGCGCCGGATCCAGGTCGGCCAGGAAGGCTCGATGCGCCGCCGGCAGGTGGCCGGTGGCCGCCTCGGGCGGGCCGAAGACATAATGCTCGAAAAGAGCGGCCCAGGCGCGGCGCTGCTCGGCCGGCAGCGGTCGCAGCGCCAGCACCGCGTGCAGCAGCGCATCGAGCGCCGAGCCGGGCTCGGGGCCGGCCGCCGGCCACCAGTAGTTCACCATCAGGTTGAAGCGGTCCAGCGACTGCACGTGGTGCCACCACAGCGGCGGGATGTACAGCGCATCGCCCGGGCCGAGCTCGGCCACCCAGGCCTGTTCGAGCGCACGGGCGAAGCGTGGGAAGCGCTGCGCGTCGACCTGCGCGAAGTCCACCAGGCTGATCGGCGTGCCGGTCGGCGCATGGCCCAGCGGGCCGATGTACAGGTCGCCGATGCATTCCGGCGGGAACAGCGTGAAGCGGCGGCGCCCGGCCACCACGCAGGCCAGGTTGCGCGATTCGTCGAAGTGCGCCGGCGTGACGATGTGATTGCCCAGCCACAGCCGGGGCGCGATGCCCGCCGGCAGCAGCGGCTGTGCATGCGTGGCCAGCCAGCCGGGCAGGCAATCGGCGATCAGCGCGCTCTGCACCGCCACCGAGGGCGGATCGTCGAAATGGCGGTAGCGCAGCAGTTGCTCGAGCACCGCCGAGACCGGCAGCTGCCGGCGCAGGAAGTTGAAGCCGGCCAGCGTCTCGTCGTAGAAAAGGCGGCCGCCACGGCCGGGCGGCACCATCACCGCGTCGACTGGCCGCCCGCTGTCCAGCGACGCCAGCAGCTGCGCCAGCGCCACCGGCCCTTGCCGACCCTCGGCCACCGCGGGCCAGTGCGCCACCGCCTGCTCGATCACCGCCGGCCGGTGCGCGGCCACCACCTGCTGCGCGAAGGCCTGGGCATCGGCCACGCGCAGCCGCGGGAGGGGCGATGGGCTCATCGCGGGCCTTCGCAGGCGCTCCTCAGGGAGTCGCGAGGTTCGGCGCCTCGAGGTTCATCGCCTCGGCGCCGATGCGCCGCACCGGGCCCGGCAGCGCGGCCAGTGCTTCGCCACCGGCCTTCAGGTCGCCGGCGATCACACCGCGCAGGGCCTGGCCGCGCCAGTGCGTGCGGGCGAAGGCCTGCACCTGCTCGGGTGTCACCGCCATGATCTCGTCGACGGTGCGGCGCAGGTCGTCCAGCGGCCGGTCCTGCACCAGCTGGGCCACCACCACCGAGGCCAGGCCGCCGGTGGTTTCGAGCCGGCGCGCGAAGCTGCCGATCAGCGTGGCCTGGCGCGCGGCCAGTTCGTCGGCCGTGGGCGGCGCCTCGGCCAGCCGCGCGATCTCGGCGCGCATCAACTGCAGCACCTGCGCGGCATTCGGGTGGCTGGTCTGCGTGACGGCCTGCTCCATGCCGCCGCCGGGGTGGGTCTCGGCTTCGCTGAAGGCGCCGTAGCTCAGGCCACGCTTGATGCGCACCTCCTGGTTCAGCCGCGCCGAATAGCCGCCGCCCAGCACCGCGCTGGCCACCTGGCCGGCCCGGCGGTCGGCGGCATCCGCGGCGACGAATGGTGCGGCCACGACGACACCGCTCTGGCCGCTGCCGGGCATGTCCACCAGCACCAGGGGTTCGGGCAGCGGCGCGGCCGTGGCGCTGCGGGCCTCGGCCCGCGCCTTGGGCGCGCCGCGCCAGCTTCCGAAAAGCCGGTCCGCCAGTTGGCGCGCATGGGCCGGCTCGATGTCGCCGGCCAGGACCAGCACCGTGCGCTCGGGCCGGAATGCCGCGGCGTGGAAGGCCAGCACATCGGCCCGCGAGATGCGCTTCAGGCTGGCCGGCGTGGCGATGCCGCCGTAGGCGCTGTCGCCCCAGAACGCGCGGCGCGCGACCATGCCGGCCACGGCGCCAGGGTCGCCCAGCGTGACGCGCAGGCCGTCCAGCGTCTGGGCCCGGGCGCGTTCGAGCTCGTCGGCGCCCAGCGTCGGCTGGCGCACCGCGTCGGCCACCAGTGCGGCGGCGGCATCGAGCTTCGGCGTGCTGACGGTCATCGTGAGCGTCGTCGAGCGCCAGCCGCTGGCAGCGTCCAGCGTGCCGCCCAGCGCCTCGGCCTGGCGGGCCAGCTCGGTGGCGGACACCGGCTTGCCGCCGCGGCGCGCGCCCTTGGTCAGCAGCCCGGCGGTCATCGCCGCGGTGCCGCTGCGGCCGGCGGGGTCGAACTCGGGGCCGGCACGCACCAGCACCGCCACGGTCACCACCGGCGTCTCGTGGCGCGGCGCCACCACCAGCGTCACGCCGTTCGGCAAGGTCTGCTGCTCGAAGGCCGGCACCACCACCGGGCGCGGCGCCTGCGGCGCTGGCGGCGCATCCACGCCGGGCGTCGCCGCCACCGCGACCACGCTGACCATGGCTGTTAGCACCGCTGTGGCAAGAAGCAAGGGGCGCCGTGTCATGCCTTGGCTCCCTGGGTGTACTCGATGGTCACGCGGCGGCCCTTCAACATCTGTTTGAGCACCCGCTGCACGTCGGCGCCACTGACGGCCGACAGCCGCGCCAGCGCGCGGTTGGCATCCTGTGCATCGCCGCGCAGCAGCGCCGCGCGGCCGATCGCATCGGCCTTGCCCTGCGGTGTCTGGCGGCCGACGAGCGCGCCGGTGAGCAGCTGCGTGCGCACCTTGTCCAGCTCGGCCGGGCTCGGGCCGGATTGCGCGAGCCTGCCGATCTCGCGGAGCAGCGCGGCTTCCAGCTGCGCCAGCGGGCGGCCGCTGGCGGCAATGGCGTAGGCGGCCAGCATGCCGGCATCGGCATACAGCTCGGCCGCGAAGCCGGCGGCCTGGGCCGATTGCGCGCGGTAGACCAGCGCCTCGTTCAGCCGCGACGATTCGCCGCCGGCCAGCAGCGCCGAGGCCACCTGCAGCGCCGCCGCTTCGGCGGCCGCGGCCTTCGGGCCCTGCCACAGCAGCGCCACCGCCGGCAGCGGCACGTTCGGCCCCTGCAGCGCGACACGCCGGTCGCTGGCGCGTTCGGGCTCGATGATGTTGACGCGCGGGATGGCACCTTCGGGCGTCTTCAGCGGCGCGAAGTAGCGGTCGACCCAGGCATCGAGCTGCGGCGGGTCGAAGTCGCCGACGACGATCAGCACCGCGTTGTCGGGCCGGTAGTAGGTGGCGTGGAAGCGGCGCACGTCGTCCAGCGTGGCGGCGTTCAGGTCCTCGATGCTGCCGACCACCGGCCGGCGGTAGGGGTGCAGCGCGAAGTTCTCGACCGCCAGCGCGTTGAACAGCCGGCCGTAGGGGTCGGCCAGCACGCGCTGGCGCAGCTCCTCCTGCACCACCGCGCGCTCGCTGTCGAAGTTGGCCTGGTCGACGTTCAGGTTGGCCAGCCGTTCGGCCTCGGCCCACAGCAGCCGTTCGAGGTGGTTGGACGGGATCTCGTTCTGATAGACCGTCATGTCCTCGACCGTGAAGGCGTTGTTGTTGCCGCCCACGTCTTCGGTCAGCCGGTCGAACATCTCGTTGGGCATGTGCTTCGTGCTCTTGAACATCATGTGTTCGAAGAGGTGCGCGAAGCCCGAGCGGCCCTGCGGATCGTCCTTGCCGCCGACGCGGTACCAGACCTGCACGCTGACGGTGGCGCTGGCCTTGTCGGCCACGCTGATCACCTGCAGGCCATTGGCCAGGCGCCGTTCGCGCAGCGGCATCGGCGGCAGGCTGAGGGAAGGCAAGGCGGCTGCGGCCTGCGCGGCCGGCGCCAGGGCCGGCAGGCCGCCGGCCGAGGCCGCCAGCGCCATGGCGAGGCAATGGCGGCGGGTAGGGTTCCAGGACATGGGCGCGGGACTCTGGCTGAACGAGGACGGCGAGGCCGCCATCATCGCCGAAACCCGCAGCGCGAATCAGAAGCCTTCGAGCACGCCCTTGCCGATGGCGCGGCCGCTCTCGATCCAGGCATGCGCCTGCCGCAGGTTCGCGGCGTTGATCGGGCCGAAGCGGCGTGTCAGCGTGTGGCGTAGCACGCCGGCGTCGACGGCGTGCGCCACCTCGGCCAGCAGCGCGCCTTGCGCGCCGATGTCGGCTGTCTCGAACAGCGACCGCGTGAACATCATTTCCCAGTGCAGCGACAGGCTCTTGCGCTTGAGCGCCATCACGTCCAGCGGCTGGCTCAGCTCGTCCAGCAGCGCCAGCCTGCCCTGCGGCAGCAAGGCTTGCACCAGCGCGGGGTAGTGCTGTTCGGTGTGCGTCAGGCTGGCCACCAGGTCCACGCCCGGCATGCCCAGGCGCTGCAGCTCGTCGGCCAGCGGCCGGTGGTGGTCGATGACATGGTGCGCCCCCATCGAGAGCACCCAGTCCACCGTCTCGGGCCGCGACGCGGTGGCAACGATCTCCAGCTGCGTGTACTGGCGCGCCAGCTGCACCAGGATCGAGCCCACGCCGCCGGCCGCCCCCATCACCAGCAGGCGCTGGCCGCGGCCGCCGCCGGTCTCGGGCCGGCCGGCTACGGCGGCGCGCGGCACGCCCAGGCGCTCGAACAGCAGCTCCCAGGCGGTGATGCTGGTCAGCGGCAGCGCCGCGGCCTGCGCGAAGTCCAGCGAGGCCGGCATCTTCGCGGCGATGCGCGCATCGACCACCTGGCGCTCGGCATTGCTGCCCGGGCGCTGGATCGCGCCGGCGTAGTACACCCGGTCGCCGACGGCGAAGCCTTCGACCTGCGCGCCGACGGCCAGCACCGTGCCGGCAGCGTCCCAGCCCAGCACCTTGGCCTGGCCGGGCTCCGGCGCGACGCCGGCGCGCAGCTTCACGTCCACCGGGTTCACCGACACCGCCTGCACCGCGACCAGCAGGTCGCGCGGGCCGGGCGTGGGCTCGGGCAGATCGAGGTCGAGCAGCGCGCGCTCATCCGAGAGCGGCAGGTTCTGGCGGTAGCCGATGGCTTTCATGACGGGACTCCTGATGCGGTTGCGGATGGGTGCACTGTGCCGGGCGAGGGCCGCGCGAACCAGCCGTGCGAGACTGCTGCAGCGACAAACAGCATTTGTCGATCAGGGACCGGATCATGACAACGACAAGCAACCCGCAGGCGCTGGAACTGCCCGCGCTGCGGCTGGCACAGCGGGTGGCTGAACTCGGCGGCGTGGCCGCGGCCGCACGCGAGCAGCACCTGCTGCCGGCCACCGCCACCGCGGCGATCCGCCGGCTCGAGCAGCAGCTGGGCGTGAAGCTCTTTGCGCGCAGCAGCCGGGCGCTGAAGCCCACGCCGGAGGGCGAGGCCTTCCTCGCGCGCAGCCGCGAGGCGCTGGGCTTGCTCGACCAGGCGTTGGGCGAGCTGCACGCGCCGCTGACCCAGGTGCGCGGGCTGCTGCGGCTGGGCGTCTCGGTCGACCTGGGCACGCAGGTCATCCGGCCGCTGCTGGACGAGTTCATGCGCCTGCATCCGCAGCTGCAGCTGGAGCTGTCGGTCAGCGACCGCGTCAGCAACCTCGAACGCGAGCCGATCGACGCGGCCATCCGCTACGGCGAGCCGACCCAGGCCGGCCAGATCGTGCGCCGGCTGGCCGACAACACCGCGATCCTGGTGGCCTCGCCCGAGTACCTGCAGCGCGCCGGCGTGCCGCGCAGCGTGGCCGAGCTGGCGCAGCATGAAGGCATCGGTCTGCGCATCGCCAGCCGGCTGGGCCGGCACTGGCCGATGCTCGAACGCGGCCGGCCGGTGCAGGTCCATCTGCGCATCCGCCGCAGCACCGATAACGGCCTGCTGGCGCGGCAGTGGGCGGTGGATGGGCACGGCATCGTGCTGAAGTCGCGCATCGATGTCGCGGCCGACCTGCAGGCCGGCCGGCTGCTGCGGGTGCTGCCGGATGTCGAATCAACGCCGTATCCGCTGCTGCTGGCGCTGGCGCGCGGCAGCCACCTGAGCGCCCGCGTGCGCGCCCTCGGCGACTTCCTGAAGAGCCGGCTCGACGCGCTGGCCGATACCCAGGGCTGGCACGCCTCCAGGCGCTGAATCGGGGCCGTCGGGGCTGCTGCCGGCTGCTGACAAACCGCTGTCAGCAGGGACGGCGCAGCATGCGTGCTCTTCGCCAGTCGAACCGGAGGACACAAGATGCAATTCGCCTACACCATCGTCTACGTGCGTGACGTGGACGCCTCGCTTCGCTTCTTCGAAGAGGCCTTCGGCCTGAAGCGCCGCTTCCTGCACCCGAGCGGCGCCTATGGCGAGCTCGACACCGGCGCCACCGCGCTGGCCTTCGCGCAGCACGCCACCGCGCGCGAGAGCCTGGGCCGCGACTACGTGGCCGCCGATGCCAGCCAGGCGCCGCTGGGCGTCGAGGTCGGCCTGGTTTGCACCAACGTCGCCGCGGCCTGCGACAAGGCCATCACCGCCGGCGCACAGCTGCTGGCCGCGCCCGCCGTCAAGCCCTGGGGCCAGACCGTGGCCTATGTGCGCGCACCGGACGGCACGCTGGTGGAGCTGTGCACCGCGATGGCCTGATGGAGGGACCTCGACCATGAGCACGACCCCCGTGATGAACCTGGCCGACGTGCGCCTGCAGCCGCGCCCGGCCGAGTACCAACCCTCGGGCCAGGCGGCTGAACGATTCGATGCGCGGCTGGCCCGCCTGGGCCCGCTGCTGGGCCTGAAGCAGCTGGGCTGCAGCGTGGTGGCGGTGCCGCCGCGCATGCGCGCCTTCCCGTTCCACAGCCACCGGATGGACGACGAGCTGTTCATCGTGCTCGAAGGCGAAGGCCAGCTGCGGCTGGGCGAGGCGGTGCATCCCGTGCGGGCTGGCGACGTGATCGGTTGCCCCTCGGGCGGGCCGGACACCGCGCACCAGCTGATCAACACCGGCACGCGCGAGCTGCGCTACCTGGCGATCAGCACCCAGGCGCCGGTGGAGGTGTGCCAGTACCCCGATTCGGGCAAGCTCGGGGTCTATGCCGATCTGCCCACCGGCAGCTTCTACTACATGGGGCGCGAGAATGGGGCGGTGGACTACTGGGACGGTGAATAGCGGATGCGGCGTGCGGATCGCTTGTTCCAGCTGGTCCAGCTGATCCGCGGCCGGCGCCTGTCCACCGCCGCCTTCCTGGCCGAGCGGCTGCAGGTTTCGCTGCGCACCGTCTACCGCGATGTCGCCGATCTCGTCGCCCAGGGCGTGCCCATCGAAGGCGAGGCCGGCGTCGGCTACCGCATGCGCGCCGGCTTCGACCTGCCGCCGCTGATGTTCACCACCGACGAAGCCAAGGCCCTGGTCGCTGCCGTGCGGCTGGCGCGGCCGCGGCTTGATACGGCGCTGGCCACCCAGGCCGAAGGCGCGCTGTCGAAGATCCTCTCGGTGCTGCCCAGCGCCGTGCGGGCCGCGGCCGAGAGCCTGGCGGTCTACGCGCCCGCCGGCGTGCTGGACGAAGCCACGCGCGGTCGGCTCGAGGTGCTGCGCCTGGCCACCGAATCGCGCCGCAAGCTGCGCATGCACTACCGCGACTTGAAAGAGGTGGACAGCGAGCGCACCGTGCACCCGCTGGGCTGCTTCTACTGGGGCCAGGTGTGGACGCTGGCCGCGTGGTGCGAAAGCCGGGAAGGCTTCCGCAGCTTTCGCGTCGACCGCATCCAGCGGCTGCAGGTGCTGGACGAGCGCTTTCGCGACGCGCCGGGCCAGACGCTGGCCGACATGTTCCGCGCCTACGAGTCTGATAACGGCTGATCGGTGCGGGGCCGGCGGCGCGTCAATTGGCCGGTGCGGCCAGCTGCTTGGCGAGGAATTTCTCGACGCGGGTCCAGAAGTCGAAACGGTTCTCGGGCTTCAACCAGCCATGCCCCTCGTCGGGGTACTCGATCCATTCCACCGGCGTCTTGGCTTCCTGCAAGGCCCGTCGCATCTTGGTGCCATGGTCGATCGGCACCCGGCGGTCCGATCCACCGAAGGCCAGCAGCACCGGCTGCTTCAGGCGCTGGGCCTGCTTCAGCGGCGAGGTCGCCGCGAACTGTTCGGCCATGGTCTTCGGGTCGCCCACCAGCGTGGGCATGCCGTAGTCCTTCCAGTTGTCCCCCAGGTCGCTCCAGTGGATGTCGAACAGCAGCTGGATGTCGGTGACCGCGACCCACGCGACGCCGCAGCGGTACAGGTCAGGGTCGCGGATCAAGCCCATCAGCGTGGCATAGCCGCCATAGCTCGCGCCGGCAATGCAGATGCGGTTCGGCGTCGCCAGGCCTTGCTTGACGGCCCAGCGCGTCGCGTCGGCAATGTCGTCCTGCATCGCCAGCCCCCACTGCTTCCATCCGGCCCGGAAGTGCCGGTCGCCATAGCCGGTGCTGCCACGGAACTCGGGTTCCAGCACCAGGTAGCCGCGCGAGGCCAGGAACTGGGATTCCTCGGTCCATTCCCAACTGCCGCCGCGCACGTAGGGGCCGCCATGCACCAGCACCACGGCCGGCCACGGGCCGGCGCCATGCAGCTTGCTGTTCGGCTTGGTCACGTGCAGTGGAATCTGCTGGCCGTCGCGCGCGGCAATGCGCTCGAAGTCGCGCGGGCCCATCTGGCGCGCGTCGATCTTCGGCCGCGACTGGCCGATCGATTCCAGCTTGTCGCTCTCGCGGTCATACAGCCAGTACACCTGCGGCTGGCGATCGGAGTAGGAGGTCACCACCACCCAGCGCGAGCAGCCGCATTCGGCGATGTCGACCAGGTTGTTCAGGCCCGGCAGGCGCTTGTCGATGCGAGCCTGCAGTGCCTTCATCTCGTCGGTGAGCCAGACCGTGGAGGTCGCATCCCCGGTGTAGCGAACGCCGATCAGCTGATGCGTCTTGCCGTCGAAGATCAGCCCGCCGCGGAAGTCGAAGCCGGCCACGTTGAACAGCGGCTCGGCCTCGAGCTTGCGCTTGTCCGCATCGAAGACGAACAGGGCCTCGGTCGCCGCCGGACCCATGCCGGCCAGCGCGTACAGCCGGTTGTCCCGGCCGATGGACCACGGCTCCATCAGCTGGCCATCGCCGGTGTAGGTCTGGCCGCTCGAGATCGCCGCCCAGGGCTGGTTGATACCGCTACGCCAGTACACCGTGCTGCGGGCGCCCTCGCTCGACACGGCGACGCGGGCCACGCCCTTCTCGTCTACCAGCCAGCGGCGGGCGAGGTTCTTGAATCCGGTGTCGACCGGGGTGGCACGCCCCGTCACCGTGTCCAACCGCAGCAGGTTGGTGCTCACCACGTTTCGGTATTCGTTGTCGAGGTTGTAGCGTTCGACGATCACGTCGTTCGAACCGTCGCGCAGCACGTCGTGCAGGGCGTGGTTGGGCGGCAGCTCGCGGCGCGTCAGGTTGACGCTGGTGCTGATCACCTCCCACTCGCGCTGCACCAGCGGCCGCAGCGCGTCGCCGGTACGGTCCACCGCATACAGGCCCGGGCCGATGCCGCGGAAGTAGCTGGCCTTGGCGTCGCGCACGGTCAGCACCAGGCGGTCGTCGTTGACCCACTCGAAGTCGTCGACATCGGCATCGGAGAAGGTGGCGACCGGCCGTCCCTTGCGAGGCGGCTCGGTGTCGATGACGCCGAGGATCTGCCGCCCGTAGGCGCTGGGCAACTGGACGGCCAGGTACTTGCCCGAGGGCGAGAGCTTGGGCTGGGCCATCGCCGGCGCGCTGAAGAAATCGGTCACGGCGGGTGGCGCCGGCTCCGCTGCCGCTGCGGTCCCCGGCGCGGCGGCCAGGCTGGCCAGGACGACGAGCATCCAGCCCGTCACCGCAGTCTTGATGCACTGCATGTCGAAGTTCCTCCCCTGAAGTTGAATCGCGCCGACGCTAGGCAATCTGCTTCTTCGGCACCTTGTAATTCCACCACGGCAGCGCCCGCGTCAGCGCCAGCACCTCGCCGGCCTGCGCCGGCTGGTAGCCGGGCAGCGTGGCCAGCGCATGCACCCAGGCCGGGCTGGCCAGGGCCTGGCGCAGCTTCAGCACCGCGGGCTGTTCCAGCGCCTCCTTCAGGCAGACCAGGAAGTAGTCTTCGGTGACCAGCGGGATGAAGTCGAGCCCGAACTGCTGCGCGGCCGATTCGATGCCCGGGCCGACGTCGGCCAGCCCGCTGGCGATGGCGGCGGCCACCGCCACATGGCTGTCTTCGGAGGCTTCGCGATAACCCCGGATCGACGCGGCCTCCAGGCCCTGCTCGGCGAGCAGGTGGTCCATCAGCAGCCGGGTGCCGGAGCCGGGCTGGCGGTTCATGAAGCGCGCCTCGCTGCCGGCCAGGTCGGGCAGGCCGCGCAGCCGGAACGGGTTCAGCGGGTGCAGCATCAGCCCCTGGGTGCGGCGCACGCAGCCGATCAGCTTGTGCAGGCCGGGCTTGAGCAGGCGCTTCATCGCCTTGGCGAACACCGGCGCGCCGCTGCTTCGGCCGCTGGTGCCCACCAGGCGCGGGACATGGAAGCCGGCCACGCCGCAGCGGCCGGCGGCCAGCGCCTGCAGCGCGTCCACGCTGCCGGCAAAGCGCAGGTCGATGTGCAGGCCCTGCTGCTGGCTGGCGATGTCGCGCAGCTTCGGCAGCGCGAGGTCGTGGCTGGCGTAGATCGTCAGCACATGCTGGCTGCCGTCCAGCGCCTCGGCCAGCACCCGCTCGAGCTCGACGCGCAGCGCCTCGATGTGCGGCGTCAGCCGCGTGCGGGCGCGGGTCTCGGCCCACAGCAGGCGCTCGGCGAACGGCGTCAGCCGGGCCGGCTGGCCTTGCGCCCAGGTCACGAGCGGCTCGCCGATCACCCCTTCCCAGCGCTTGAGCGCGCCCCAGATGTGCCGGTACGAGGCCCCCAGCGCCTTGGCCGCATGCTGGATCGAGCCGTGCTCGTGCACGGCGCTGAGCAGGTCGAACAGCGGGTTGTGCAGCGCGGCGCCGCGCTGGCCTTCGGCCTCGAAGCTGTACTGGAGATGGACGCCGCGGGCCTTCATGGGACCCCGGCCGCCTGGCGGCCGCCCCCGAGGGGCTGCCCCATCCGACCGGGGAACCCGGATCGGATGGGGGCGCGCCGACGAACACCGCGCTCCCCGGGTCGCCTGAGGCGACCTGTCCCCCAGGGGATCGCGCCGAGCCAGCGGCCCTCACGATGCATGCACGGGTCTGGCCAAGCGCACGCCACCGATCCGGCTACGCCGGTCCGTTGGCGTGGCCCCCTTGAGGGGGAGGCGCCGCAGGCGTTCCGGGGGTGGTCCATGTCAGCCGCCGAACAGGCGCTTGAAGAAGGCGGCGAGCTTCGCGAAGAAGCCCTGCGGCGCGGCGGGGGCCGGCGCGGGTTCGGGCGCGACCTGGTAGCGCTCTTGCAGCGCGGCGTTGAACTTCTCGAAGAACTCGGTGGCCATCTTCTGCGCGGCCATGTCGACCAGGCGCGAGCCGACCTGCGCGATCTTGCCGCCCACCTGCGCCTTGGCGGTGTAGTGCAATGTGGTCTCGCGCGGGCCCACCGCTTCGAGCCGGATGTCGGCCGAGCCCTTGCCATGGCCGGCCGGGCCGCCCTGGCCTTCGAAGCGGATGGTGTACGAAGTGGGCGGCTGCAGGTTCTCCAGCTGCAGCTTGCCCTTGAACTTGGCCTTCACCGGGCCGATGGCGGCGAGCACCAGCACCTCGTACTGGTGCTCGCCGGTGGGCGTGATGCCTTCGCAGCCGGGGATCGCGGCCTGCAGCAGCGTGATGTCGTTCAGCGCCTCCCAGGCCTGGGCCTGGCCGACGGGCAGCGATTGTTGTTGGGTGAGTTCCATGGTGTGGGCTCGATGACGAAGAAGAGGAGGATCAATGGCGGAGGGACACGCTGCGCGCTGTCTGAGGCTGAGACAGCACGCCCACCAGCTCGGCCAGGCTTTGCAGGTTATGGGCCGGCAGGAAGCGGTCGACATGCGGCAGCATCGCCTTGATGCCGCCGGCGCGCGGCTCGAAGCGCTCGAAGCGCAGCAGCGGGTTCAGCCAGATCAGCCGGCGGCAGCTCTTGTGCAGGCGCTCCATCTCGAAGCTCAGCTGCCGCGTGTCGCCGTGCTCGAGGCCGTCGCTGATCAGCAGCACGGTGGCACGGCCCGAGAGCACGCGGCGCGCCCAGCGCTGGTTGAACTCGTGCAGGCTGGTGGTGATGCGCGTGCCGCCGGACCAGTCTTCGACCGCACGCACCACCTGGGCCACCGCGATGTCGGGGTCGCGGCTCTTCAGCAGCCGCGTGGTGCGCGTCAGCCGGGTGCCGAACACGAAGCTCTCGACGCGCGCCTCGGCATGGCCCAGCGCATGCGCGAAGTGCAGCAGCATGCGCGAATAACGGCTCATCGAGCCGGAGATGTCGGCCAGCAGCACCAGCGGCGCCGGCTTCAAGCGCGCGCGGCGCCAGCGCATGTCCCACAGCTCGCCACCGTGGCGCGCCATGGCTTGCAGCGTGGCACGCCAGTCGGCACGGCCGGGGTGGGATGCGGGCTGGCTGCGGCGCGTGGGCAGGTGCTCGAACACCAGCCGCATCTGCGCCAGCAGGCGCTGCGCGTCGCGCCATTCGTCGGCGCTCATCGTGTCGAAGTCGGCCTTGCGCAGCAGCTCGCGGTCGTTCCAGGTCAGCTCGGCGTTGACCTCGAGCTGGTCCTGCGGTTCTTCCGGCGGCGGCTGGTTCGGCTGGTGCGGGAACAGCGCCTCGCCCAGGCGCCGGTTCTCGGGCGGCGGCGGCGTGGCGCCTTCCTTCAGCTGCACCTTGGGCAGCAGCAGCGCGCGCATGCGGCCCATCAGGTCGGGGTCGCGCCAGAACAGCACGAAGGCCTGGTCGAACAGCTCGCGGTGCTCGATGCGGTCGAGCAGGCAGGCGCTGAGCACGGCATGGAAGTCGCGCTTGCTGTCGAAGCCGGCCACCTTCAGCGCCTGCAGCGCGAGCTGCACGCGGTCGGTGCCCACCGGCATGCCGGCGCTGCGCAGCACGCGGGCGAAGTGCATCACGTTCTCGGCCAGGTGGCCGGGGGTGGGCCGGGCCGGGATCATGGTGCAGCGCTCAGGCCGGGGTCTGCGCTTCGCGCCTAACTTGCTCGAGCAGGCGCGCGGCCTCGCTGCCCTGCACCTTGGCGATGTCGTCCTGGTACTTCAGCAGCACGCCCAGCGTGTGCTGGATCAGCTCGGGGTCGAGCACCAGCGCATCCAGCTCCATCAGCGCACGGGCCCAGTCCAGTGTCTCGGCAATGCCGGGCAGCTTGTAGAGCTCGATCTCGCGCAGCTTCTGCACGAAGCTGACGATCTGCTGCGCCAGCTGCGGGCCAGCGTTGGGCACGCGGCGCTTCAGGATCTCGAGCTCGCGCGCGGCATTCGGAAAATCGACCCAGTGGTACAGGCAGCGGCGCTTCACCGCGTCGTGGATCTCGCGCGTGCGGTTGGAGGTGAGCACGACGATCGGCGGTGTCAGTGCCTTCACGGTGCCGAGCTCGGGGATCGTGATCTGGAAGTCCGACAGCACTTCGAGCAGGAAGGCCTCGAAGGGCTCGTCGGCGCGGTCGAGCTCGTCGATCAGCAGCACCGGCGGCACGTCGCGCGCCGGGTCGATGGCCTGCAGCAGCGCGCGCTTGGTGAGGAAGCGCTCGGAGAACAGCTCGCCGGCCAGCTGCTCGCGGCCGATGTCCTCGCGCTCGGCCAGGCGGATCTCCATCATCTGCCGGCCGTAGTTCCATTCGTAGGCGGCGCCGGCCAGGTCGAGGCCTTCGTAGCACTGCAGGCGGATCAGCGGCCGATCGAGCATCGCGCTCAGCGTGCGCGCGATCTCGGTCTTGCCGGTGCCGGGCTCGCCTTCGAGGAACAGCGGGCGCTGCAGCTTCAGCGCCAGGAACACCACCGTGGCCAGCTGCCGGTCGGCGACATAGTCGTGCGCCAGCAGCCGGGCCTGGGTGTCGTCGATGCTGGTCGGGAGCGCTGAACTCACGTCGCGGCCACAGCCCTTTGCGCGAGCACCGGGATCAGCGCGGCGCGGTATTCGGCCGAGCCGTGCAGGTCGCTGTTCAGGCCGTCGGCCGAGACCTTGGCGCCGTTCAGTGCGGCGGCCGACCAGCTGCCGCTCAGTTTGGCTTCCAGGTCGCTGGCGCGGAACACGCAGGCGCCGGCGCCGGTGACGGCCACCCGCACGCCCTGCGGCCCCTTGCTGACGAACACGCCGACGATCGAGAAGCGCGAGGCCGGCTGCTTGAACTTCTGCCAGGCGGCCTTCTCGGGGATCGGGAAGCTCACCGCGGTGATGATCTCGCCCTCGGCCAGCGCGGTCTCGTACAGGCCCTTGAAGAAATCGTCGGCGGCGATGCTGCGCTTGTTGGTCTTGATCGTCGCACCGAGCCCAAGCACCGCGGCCGGGTAGCAGGCCGCGGGGTCGTTGTTGGCCAGGCTGCCGCCCAGCGTGCCGCGGTTGCGCACCTGGCGGTCGCCGATGTGGCCGGCCAGGTCGGCCAGCGCGGGAATGGCCTTGGCGACCTCGGCGCTGGCGGCCACCGCGGCGTGGGTGGTCATCGCGCCGATCGTCACGGCACCGCCGCCGACGCTGATGCCCTTGAGTTCGGCAATCGCGGCCAGGTCGACCAGCGCGTCGGGCGCGGCCAGGCCGAGCTTCATCGCGGCCAGCAGCGATTGGCCGCCGGCCAGGATCTTGGCATTGGCGCCACCAGCCTGCGCGGCGGCATCGGCCAGCGTGGCGGGATTGGAATAGGCGAAGGCTTGCATGAGTAGGTTTCCTTCGATGTCAGTGATGGGTTTCCAAGCAGACGCCGCGGAACCGGCTTTGCCGGGCCGCTGGCGTCGCCCCCTGCGGGGAGGCGCCGAAGGCGCTTCGGGGGGGTCTCATCGATTCGCGGCTTGCCAGACAGTGTAGGGCGTGGCCGGCATCGGCACGTCCTTCACGCCCAGCGCGTGGCAGATGGCGTTGATCACCGCCGGCGGCGAGCCGATCGCGCCGGCCTCGCCGCAGCCCTTCACGCCCAGCGGGTTGTGGGTGCAGGGCGTGCCCTTGGCGGTCTCGACCGTGAAGCTCGGCAGGTCGTCGGCGCGCGGCATCGCGTAGTCCATGTAGCTGCCGGTGAGCAGCTGGCCTGAATCGGTGTCGTACACGCCGTGCTCCAGCATCGCCTGGCCCACGCCCTGCGCGATGCCGCCATGCACCTGGCCCTCGACGATCATCGGGTTGATGATGTTGCCGAAGTCGTCGACCGCGGTGAACTTCTCGATCGTGGTCTTGCCGGTGGCCGGGTCGACCTCGACCTCGCAGATGTAGGTGCCTGCGGGATAGGTGAAGTTGCTCGGGTCGTAGAACGCGTTCTCGTTCAGGCCGGGTTCGAGCTTGTCGTGCGGGAAGTTGTGCGGCACGTAGGCGGTGAGCGAGACGCTGGCAAAGGGCACCGCCTTGTCGGTGCCGGTCACCTTGAACTGGCCGCCCTCGAACACGATGTCGGTGTCGGCCGCTTCCAGCAGGTGCGCGGCGATCTTCTTGCCCTTGGCGATGATCTTGTCGAGCGCCTTGACGATGGCGGTGCCGCCCACGGCCAGCGAGCGGCTGCCGTAGGTGCCCATGCCGAACAGCACCTTGCCGGTGTCGCCGTGTTCGATGCTGATGTCTTCCAGCGGGATGCCCAGCTTGTCGGCCACCACCTGCGCGAAGGTGGTCTCGTGGCCCTGGCCGTGGCTGTGGCTGCCGGTGAAGATCGTCACCTTGCCGGTCGGGTGGACGCGTACTTCGCCCGCTTCGAACAGCCCGGCGCGGGCGCCCAAGGCGCCGGCCACCGACGAGGGCGCGATGCCGCAGGCCTCGATGTAGGCCGCGTAGCCCAGACCGCGCTTGAAGCCCTTGGCCTCGCTGGCGGCGCGACGTGCCGCGAAGCCGCCGACATCGGCGAGCTCGATCGCGCGGCTCATCGTCGCGAAGTAGTCGCCGGTGTCGTAGGTCAGGCCCACCGGTGAGGCGTACGGGAACTCGGTGATGAAGTTGCGGCGGCGGATCTCGGCCGGGTCGATCTTCAGCTCGTGCGCGGCGGTCTCGACGATGCGCTCGAGCAGGTAGGTGGCCTCGGGCCGGCCGGCGCCGCGGTAGGCATCGACCGGCGCGGTGTTGGTGAACACCGCGGTCACCTCGCACCAGATCTTCGGCGTCTTGTACTGGCCGGCGAGCAAGGTGGCATGCAGGATGGTCGGGATGCAGGACGCGAAGGTCGACAAGTAGGCACCGAGGTTGGCGGTGGTGTCGGCGCGCAGCGCGAGGAAATGGCCGTCCTTGTCCAGCGCCAGCTTCGCGGTGGTGACATGGTCGCGGCCATGGGCGTCGGACAGGAAGGCTTCGCCGCGCTCGCAGGTCCACTTGATCGGGCGCTTGATGTGCTTGCTGGCGAACACCAGCGCGGTCTCCTCGCCGTACAGGTAGATCTTCGAGCCGAAGCCGCCGCCGACATCGGGCGCCACCACGCGCATCTTGTGCTCGGGGATGCCGAGCACGAAGGCGCACATCAGCAGCCGCTCGACGTGCGGGTTCTGGTTGCTGACGTACAGCGTGTAGCTGTCGGCATTGGCGTCGTAGCTGGCGTTGGCCGCGCGCGGCTCCATCGCGTTCGGGATCAGCCGGTTGTTGCGGAACGACAGCGTCGTGACATGCGCGGCGTTCTTGAAGGCCGCGTCGGTGCCGTCCTTGTCGCCGATGCCCCAGTGGTAGCAGACGTTGCCGGGCGCGTCGTCGTGCACGTTCGAGCCGGCGCCGGCGGCCTTGGCGGTGTCGACCACCGGCGGCAGCTCGTCGTAGTCGACCTCGATCAGCGCGGCGGCGGTCTTGGCCTGTTCCAGCGTCTCGGCGACGACCAGCGCGACGCGGTCGCCCACGTAGCGCACCTTGCCGTCGGCCAGCACCGGGTGCTTGGGCTCCTTCATCGGCGTGCCGTCCAGGCTGTTGATCAGCCAGCCGCAGGGCAGGCCGCCGACGGCCTTGAAGTGCTCGCCGGTGAAGATGCCCAGCACCCCCTCGGCCTTGGCGGCTTCCGTGGTGTCGAGGCTCTTGATGCGGGCATGGGCATACGGGCTGCGCAGGAAGTAGCCGTAGGTCTGGCCCTGCAGCGAAATGTCATCGGTGTACTGGCCGCGGCCGGTGAGGAAGCGCGCGTCCTCGCGCCGCTCGACGGATTGGCCGACGAAACCTTGGCGTGCGTTCATGGTGTGCTCCTTCGGTTTCAGGCCTTCATCGCGGCCGCGCCTTGCTGCACGGCCTTGACGATGTTGTGGTAACCCGTGCAGCGGCAGATGTTGCCTTCCAGGCCTTCGCGCACCTCGGCCTCGGAGCCGCAGCGGTGGTGCTGCACCAGGTCGACCGCGCTCATCACCATGCCCGGGGTGCAGAAGCCGCACTGCAGGCCGTGGCAGGCGCGGAAGGCGGCCTGCATCGGGTGCAGCGTGCCGTCGGCCGCGGCCAGGCCTTCGATCGTCGTCAGCTCACCGCCGTTGGCCTGCACCGCCAGCGTGTTGCAGCTCTTCACCGCGCGGCCGTTCAGGTGCACGGTGCAGGCGCCGCACTGCGAGGTGTCGCAGCCCACGTGCGTGCCGGTCAGCCGCAGGTCCTCGCGGATGAATTCCACCAGCAGCGTCTGTGGCTGCACCTCGCGGGTGACCGACTTGCCGTTGACCCGCAGCGATACCGTGATGCTCATCATGTCTCCTTGTGCCGGCCCCCGGGGAAGGGAGCGAGCCCGGATAGTAGGAGCGGCGGCCCGGCGGCGCAGCAGCGCGGTAACCCCTATGTCGGCCGCTGCATGAGCGGGCTTGCCGCGACCTCGATGCAAGGGCGCCGGCGCTCGTGGGGCGCGCCGGGTGTGCCGTGGCGCACCGCCTGGCGCGGCCGCCTTGTTCCATCTTGGAACACGCCGCCGTCGCCGCGCTGCCTGCTACGGGTTACGCCTAGGTTTCGGCTTCAGGCGCCTATGCAGATGATTGCATAGCCCGATTTGGCAGCGGAGATCACCTCATGCAGAAAAGCCTCCACATCAATCCGGACAAGTGCACCGGATGCCTGCAGTGCGAGATGGCGTGCTCGTACGAGAACTACGGCGTGTTCGCCACCGCGCGCTCGCGCATCAAGGTCTTCGATTTCCACGAGACCGGCCGCAAGGTGCCCTACACCTGCACGCAGTGCGACGAGGCCTGGTGCCTGCACGCCTGCCCGGTGGAGGCCATCACGGTCGATCGCGCCACCGGCGCCAAGGTGGTGAACGACACCACCTGCGTCGGCTGCAAGGTCTGCACCATCAGCTGCCCGTTCGGCACCATCAACTACGTGCAGGAAACCGGCAAGGTCCAGAAGTGCGACCTCTGCGGCGGCGCGCCCGCCTGCGCCGATGCCTGCCCGACCGGCGCCATCACCTACGTCGACGCCAACTGGACCGGCATCGACAAGATGAAGGCCTGGGCCGACAAGCTCGGCAACCAACCCGCCGCCTGAAGCAAGGAGACACCACATGTCCTGGGCAGGAAAGATTCTCCGCGTCGACCTCAGTGCGGGCACCGTCAAGTCGGAACCGCTGAACATGGGCTGGGCCCGCGACTACCTCGGTTCGCGCGGGCTGGCGACGAAATACATCGTCGAGGAGGTCGACCCCAAGGTCGATCCGCTGTCGGCTGCCAACAAGCTCATCTGGGCCACCGGGCCGCTCACCGGCACCATGGCCTCCACCGGCGGCCGCTACACCGTCGTCACCAAGGGTCCGCTCACCGGCGCCATCGCCTGCTCCAACTCGGGCGGCTACTGGGGCGCCGAGCTGAAGATGGCCGGCTGGGACATGGTGATCTTCGAGGGCGCCTCGCCGAAGCCGGTGTACCTGTACATCAATGACGACACGGCCGAGCTGCGCGATGCCTCGGCGCTGTGGGGCCACAGCGTCTGGGAAACCGAGGAAACGCTGAAGAAGCTGCACCAGGACCCGCTGCTGCGCATTTCCAGCATCGGCCTGGCGGGCGAGAACAAGGTGCTGTTCGCCGCGGTGGTGAACGACCTGCACCGGGCGGCCGGGCGCTCCGGCGTCGGCGCGGTGATGGGCAGCAAGAACCTCAAGGCCGTCGCCGTGCGCGGCACCAAGGGCGTGGGCAACCTGGCCGATCCGAAGGCCTTCTTCCAGGTCACGGCCGAGAAGAAGAAGATCCTGCACGACAACGCGGTCACCGGGCAGGGCCTGCCGACCTACGGCACCCAGGTGCTGATGAACGTGATCAACGAGATCGGCGCGCTGCCCACGCGCAACCACCGTGACGTGCAGTTCGAAGGCGCCAAGGACATCTCGGCCGAGGCCATGGTCACGCCGCGCGCAACGGATGGCAAGAAGCACCTGGTGACCAACCAGGCCTGCTTCGGCTGCACCATCGCCTGCGGCCGCATCAGCAAGATGGACAAGGGCCACTTCACCGTCGAGAACAAGCCGCAGTACTGGGGCGCCTCGGGCGGCCTGGAGTACGAGGCGGCATGGGCGCTCGGCGCCGCCAACGGCGTCAACGACCTCGAGGCGCTGCAGTACGCCAACCTGCTGTGCAACGAGCAGGGCATGGACCCCATCAGCTTCGGCGCCACCGTCGGCGCGGTGATGGAGCTGTACGACATGGGCGTGCTGACGAAGGAACAGCTCGGCATCGACGCGTCCTTCGGCTCGGCGCAGGCGCTGGCCTACTTCGCCGAGATCACCGCCAAGGGCGAGGGCTTCGGCAAGGAAATCGGCCAGGGCTCGAAGCGGCTGACGGCCAAGTACGGCCACCCGGACCTGAGCATGAGCGTCAAGGGCCAGGAGTTCCCGGCCTACGACTCGCGCGGCATCCAGGGCATGGGCCTGGCCTACGCCACCAGCAACCGCGGCGCCTGCCACCTGCGCGGCTACACGGTAGCGTCCGAAGTGCTCGGCATCCCGGTCAAGACCGATCCGCTCACCGCCGACGGCAAGCCCGAGCTGGTGAAGGCCTTCCAGGACGCGACCGCCGCCTTCGACTCGGCCGGCATCTGCATCTTCACTAGCTTCGCCTGGGGCCTGGCCGACGTGGCGCCGCAGGTGGCGGCGGCGTGCGGGCCGGAGTTCTCGCTCGAGAACATGGAGAAGATCGGCGAGCGCATCTGGAACATGGAGCGCGACTTCAACAACAAGGCCGGCTTCACCAGCAAGGACGACCTGCTGCCCAAGCGCCTGCTGACCGAGCCGGCCAAGACCGGCCCGGCCAAGGGCCTGGTGAACAAGCTGCCCGAGATGCTGCCGAAGTACTACGCCGCCCGCGGCTGGACGGCCGACGGCCAGCTCACGCCCGAGACCCGGGCGCGCCTGGGCCTCTGACCTTGCCGAGGGCCGCGCCCGCCGCGGCCCGACCTGTCTGCACAAGGCGGTTCTCGGACCGCCTTGTTCGTTTGTCGGAAAGCCCCTCATGAGACATGTGATCCTGGGTGCCGGCCCCGCCGGCGTCATCGCTGCCGAGACCTTGCGCAAGCACGCGCCGGCCGACGAGATCGTGCTGGTGGGCGACGAGCCCGAGGCGCCCTATTCGCGCATGGCGATTCCCTACCTGCTGATGGGCCGCATCGGCGAGGAGGGCACGCACCTGCGGCACACGCCGGCGCACTTTGCGCAGCTGCGCATCGAGGTCAAGCGCGGCCTGCGCGCCACGCAGGTCGACGTGGCGCGGCGCCAGGTGCTGCTGAGCGACGGCCATGCGCTGCCCTTCGACCGGCTGCTGATCGCCACTGGGTCCTCGCCCGCGACGCCGCCGATTCCCGGCATCCAGGGCCCGGGCGTCCACGCGTGCTGGACGCTGGCCGATGCGCGGGCCATCATGCGCCTGGCCCAGCCCGGCGCCCGCGTGCTGCAGATGGGCGCCGGCTTCATCGGCTGCATCATCCTGGAAGCGCTGGCCCAGCGCGGCGTGAAGTTGAGCGTGGTCGAGATGGGCGACCGCATGGTGCCGCGCATGATGGGCCCGATCGCCGGCGGCATGATCAAGGACTGGTGCCTGGCCAAGGGCGTGGACGTCTACACCGGCGCGCGCGTCGAGGCCATCGAGCGCGGCTCCGCGGCCGAGCCCGGGCTGCTGGGCAAGATCGCGCAGGTGGTGGGCATCGGCGCCTCGGCCATGCCCACCGGGCCGATGCAGGTGCGCCTGTCCACCGGGCAGACGCTGGCGGCCGACCTGGTGATCAGCGCCACCGGCGTCAAGCCCAACATCGGCTTCCTCGAGAACTCGGGCATCCGCTGCCTGGTCGGCGTGCTGGCCGACGAGCACCTGCAGACCAACGTCGAGGGCATCTACACCGCGGGCGACTGCGCCGAGGCCTTCGACAAGGTCAGCGGCAAGACCATCGTCAGCGCGATCCAGCCCAATGCGGCCGAGCAGGCGCGCGTCGCCGCGCTGAACATGGCCGGGCAGCGTGCCGCGCTGAAGGGCGTCACGCAGATCAACGTGCTCGACACGCTGGGCCTCATTTCCGCCAGCTTCGGCAACTGGCAGGGCGTGCCGGGCGGCCAGCATGTGGAGCTGACCGATCCCGCGCTGAACCGCCACCTGAGCCTGCAGTTCGCCGACGACCGGCTGGTGGGCTGCAATGCGGTGGGCTGGACCGACCATGTCGGCGTGATGCGCGGGCTGGTCGAGGGCGAGGTGCCGCTGGGCGAATGGAAGGACAAGCTGCTGGCCGACCCGACGCAGCTGATGGCCGCCTACCTGGCGCGGGCCCAGGACCAGGCGCAGCCGGCCCACTACAAGGCCTGAACCAAAGGTACTGAGCCGGTGCAGATCACCTTCAAGCTCTACGCCAGCCTCACCGAGTACCTGCCGCCGGACAAGCGTGCAGGCAACGTGCTCGCGCTGGACGTGGCCGAAGGGGCCACGATCGCCGAGGTGGTCGCGCCGTTCAACCTGCCGCCGAAGCTGGTGCACCTGGTGCTGATCAACGGCCACTTCGTGCCGCCCGAGGCGCGCGCCGAACGCCGGCTGGTCGCGGGCGACGTGCTGGCCATCTGGCCGCCGATCGCCGGCGGCTGAGCGCCTGCCAGCCTCCACACCGCGCCGCGGCGATGTTCGATCCAGCGGCCTACACCGAGCACTTCGAGCGCGAGCAGGGCTTCACCGAGGCCGAATGGTGCGCGGCGCTGCCCGGCGCGGTGGCGCCGCATGCGCTGGCCGCCGGGCCCGCCGGGCATGCCGTGGTGGCCATCGGCGCCGGCCGGCTCGAGCTCGACTGGACCGTGCTGCCGCCGCGCCGCATCGCGCTGATGCGCATGCCGCGGCTGGCCGTGCGCTATCACTTCATTGACGTGGCCGACGACGAGCGCGTGGCCTTCATGCGCCGCTTCGACCGCTACATGCAGCGCGGCGGCGGATGACGAGCGGCCGCGCGGTTCACAGCCGCGCGAGCAGGGCGTCCCAGCCGGGGTAGTCGTCGCGCCGCAGTGCGAACTTGTGGGCGCTGGCGCCGGGCGGTTCGCCGGCGCGCAGCGCGGCGGCGTAGGCCGGCGCGTCGTCGACCCAGCTGCCGCCCAGCAGCGTGACGCCGCGCGCGAACAGCGGGTCCGGCGGGCCGCCGACGCTGGGGCCGACCAGCGCGATGCGGCTGGCCTGGCGGCAGTGGCCGAGCATCGCGTCCAGCGTGTCGTTGAGCAGCAGCGTGCCGGTGGCCAGCACCTTGCGGCAGGCGGCCAGCTCGGCGGCGTCCAGCGTCACGCGCACGCCGTCGCGCTCGCCCACCAGGTCGGCCCGCAGCTCGACGATCAGCAGCCGGGCGCCGCTGGCACGCACGCGCGGGATCAGCGGCGTGAAGTGGCCGATCATGCCGATCAGCTCGCCCGGCTGCGGGTCGAGGTGGCCGATGGAATCGCTGCTGGCCGGCGGCGCGAAGCCGGCGCGGTCGAACAGGCAGCGCGTCAGCGCGTTCACCGCCGCGAAGCCCACCGTGCGCCGCAGCGGATCGGTCTCGGCATAGCCCTGGGCCAGCGCCAGCGCGTCCTGGCCGGGGGATACGAAGCGCGCGGCCCCGGCCGACAGGCCGGCCCAGGTGTCGCCGAGCAGCACGTAGCTCAGGCCCAGCGAACCATCGTCGAGTTCCAGCGCGCAGAACTCGCCGCGCTGGCCACCGGGCGGCGGCGCGGGCGGCAGGTGCAGCGCACGCACCCGCGGCAGCGGGCTGCGCTGGGCGAACTGCGCCAGCCGGGCCAGCAGCTCGGCGCGGCAGCCGGCGGGCGGGGTGTTGTCGCTCGGGGTCACCGGGATGCCTTCGGGCTGCGCCCTCCGGTCTTCGCCCTTGGGACGGCCCGGCGGGCTCATGGCTCGCGGTGCCGCGCCGCGCGGCTGGACAGCGCATTGGGAAAGTACAGCGCGGTGAGGCTCTTGCTGTGCACCGGCGAATAGCCGCGCCGGTCGCCGCCCTCGGCGGCATCGGCATAGCGGCGCCAGTCGCGCACCCAGTGGATCGCGTCGCACACCTCGAGCAGTCCCATCGTTTCGCGGTCGCCGACCAGCACGCCCTGCACGCGCAGGCCCAGGCGTTCGCGCGCTTCGTCCAGCCGCGCCAGCGTGCGCGGCATGCAGCCGAACTCGCCGTCGCTGACGATCAGCAGGTCGGCGGCGCGCCAGCCCGCCTCGTGCACCCGCGCGATCGCGCGCTCGATCGGCGACTGGATGTCGGTGCCGCCGTCGAAGGCCTGGCCCATCAGGTCGAGCAGCGCGCGCAGGCCCTGCGGGCCGCGGCCGAGCTCGCGCTCGATGATCTCGTCCGGCCCGCCGAAGGCGATCAGCAGGCAGCCGCGCCCAGTCTCGTGGGCGGCGCGCAGCGCGGCAATCGCCACCGCCTTGGCGATCTGCTCGGGTGCGCCACGCATCGAGCCGGAGGTGTCCAGGCACAGCACGATCGGGCCGCGCTCCAGCGCTTGGCGGGCGCTCAGGCCGACCGGCGCGGGCGCCGGCCCGGTCGGATCGACGCGGCGATCGACCAGCACGGCTTCGGTCTGCCAGGCCAGCAGCCGCGCCTCGGCATGGCGGGCGCGCCAGAGCTTGCGCAGCACCGGGTGCAGCAGCATCACCGCCTCGCTGGCCAGCATGCGCTCGGGGCGCGACGAGAAGCGCACGCCGGTGATCTCGCCCGGGCTGTCCGGCAGGCGGGTCTCGACCGCCCGCGTGGGCACCGGTGCCTGCGGGTCGTCGGCGGGGGCAGGCGGCGGCCGCTCGGGCGCACTGCCGCGCTCGGTGCGGCCCAGCCGGCGGATCAGCGCGGCCAGCTCGGGCAGCTGGCGCAGCCGCTCGGCGGCCTGCCGCGCGGCCTGCCACGGCCGAGAGTTCAGGTGCCCGCGCAGTTCGTCCCAGCGCAGCGCGGCCAGGTCGCCCAGCCCCTGCAGCAGCGCGAGGTCCTGCTCCAGGCCCTGGGTCTGATCGACCCAGGCGGCGCGGAACTCGGCCGCGACGGCGGTGATGGCCGCGGTCCGATCGAGCCGCGGCTGGCGGTCGACGATGGCATCCAGGTGCCACAGCAGCGTGCGCAGGATTTGCTCGCCCAGCGCGTCCACGCCGCGAGCCAGCCCGGCCAGCCCGAGCTCGCCGACCACCGCGCGCAGCGCCGCGGTGGCCGCCGGGTCGCCGAAGTCGGCATCGGCCGGCGGCAGCTGGCCCTGCTGCAGCGCATCGAGCCAGCGGCGGGCATCGGCCAGCCGGTCTTCACGGCCGCCGGCGCTGCAGATGAGCGAGGGCAGCCACAGCGTGCGCGGCAAGGCTTCGAGCCGGTGGTACGGCGGGTCGAGCGCGGCCATGGCAGGGGGCATCGGGCTGCCTGGCGCACCATGTGCGCCGGGATGCGCGCTCGGGAAACCCTCGCTGTTCATGCTGCGACGCTGCCCAGCGTGCCGGCGCGCTCGGGCGGCGGCGCCGCCTCCAGCGGCACCGCCGGCGGCAGCTCGTCGCCGTCGAGCTGCTGATCGACCGGCAGCGCCGCGAAGCCTGCGCGCGCGGCCTGCAGGCGGGCCAGCAGCGTGTCCAGCGTCGACAAGGTGGCTGCGTGGGCGGCACGCACCCGGGCGGCCAGCGCGGCGGGCCACCACAGGCGCGTGGCCAGTCGCGCGGCGAGGGCGGCGTCCTCGCGGGCCACCGCTTCCTGCTGCTGCTGTGCATGCGCGATGACTTCGTCGACCTGCGCGACGCGGGCGGCCACATGCACCGGGCTGTAGCGCCGCCGCAGCTGCTCTTCCAGCCGCGCCGACACGATGCGCAGCAGGCCGGGCTCGGCCGGGTCCGTGCCGGCGGCCGCGGGTGCCGCGATGGCCCGCGCCAGCGCCAGCTTGCCGGCCGCGTTCTGCGCATCGGGATCGTCGCGCGCGCTGCGCTCGATCTCGAGCTGCTGCTCGAAGGCCTCGACCGCGCGCGTGAGCCAGGGCGCCTGCTGCGGCACGGCGTGCAGCAGCTCGGCCTCGAACCACTGGGCGAGGGCCGGCACCTGGGCCGGATCGTCGGCCGCCACGTAAGGGGCCAGCCACAGGTCCAGCGCATCCACCTCGGCGCGACCTTCGCTGGCCGCGGCCACGCGCATCAGCCCGACCCACTGGCGCCAGCGGCGGTCGGACAGCGCGCGCCCCTGCGCGGCGAGCCAGGCGCGCAGGGCCTGGCAGGCCTGCACCGCCTCGTCGCCCAGCGCCACGTCGGCGGCGGCCGCCGCCAGCGCGGCGGTTTCCGCCGGCGTCAGCGGCGCCGGCGCGGCGGGCGCAGCCGGCGCCAGGCGCAGCAGCGCCGCGAAGCTCGCCTCGCCCACCGGCGCCACCGGCACGCGCAGCAGGAAGCGGTCGTGGAAGGCCTGCAGCGCCTCGTCCGCCGGCCCCTCGTTGCTGGCGGCCACCACGCTGATCAGCGGCGCCGGCTGGCGGCCGCTGCCGTTGTCGAACTCGCGCTCGTTCAGCAGCGTCAGCAGCGCATTGAGGATCGCC
>CAZXLI010000067.1:0-27071 GCA_964641795.1 uncultured Bordetella sp.
CTGCGAAGGCTGCGGCGACTGCTCGGTGCAGTCGAACTGCATCTCGGTCGAGCCCTTGGAGACCGAGTTCGGCCGCAAGCGCGCCATCAACCAGAACACCTGCAACAAGGACTATTCCTGCGTGAAGGGCTTCTGCCCGAGCTTCGTGACGGTGGAAGGCGGCACGCTGCGCAAGCCGAAGAAGGCCGCGCAGAGCGACCCCAGCACGCTGGGGCCGATTCCCGAACCGACGCTGCCGCTGGCCGAGACGGCCTGGGGCATCGTGGTGGCCGGCGTCGGCGGCACCGGCGTCATCACCATCGGGCAGCTGCTCGGAATGGCCGCTCATCTTGAAGGCAAGGGCATCGTCACGCAGGACGCCGGCGGCCTGGCCCAGAAGGGCGGCAGCACCTGGAGCCACATCCAGATCGCCAACCGGCCCGAGGACATCCACACCACCAAGGTCGACACCGCGAAGGCCGACCTGGTGATCGCCTGCGACGCGATCGTCGGCGCGCAGAAGTACACGCTGCAGGTGATGCAGGAAGGGCGCACCGCGGTGGCGATGAACAACCACGGCACGCCCACCGCTGCCTTCGTGCACAACCCGAACTGGCAGTTCCCGGCCGGTGGCTGCGAGGCCGTGCTCGAGAAGGCCGTCGGCCGCGCGCTGCTGCGCAGCTTCGACGCCGAACAGGTGGCCACGCAGCTGCTGGGCGACAGCATCTACACCAACCCGCTGCTGTTGGGCTTTGCCTGGCAGATGGGCCGCGTGCCGCTCGGCCACGCGGCGCTGATGCGCGCGATCGAGTTGAACGGCGTGCAGGTCGACAACAACAAGGCCGCCTTCGAATGGGGTCGTCGCTGTGCGCATGACCTGGCCTCGGTGCAGGCGCTGTTCAAGGCCGCCGCCGTCATCCAGTTCGTCAAGAAGCCCTCGGTCGACGAACTGGTCGCCAAGCGCGTCGAGTTCCTCACCGGCTACCAGGACGCGGCCTACGCCCAGCAGTACAAGACGTTTGTCGACCAGGTGCGCGCCGCCGAGGCGCCGCTGGGCAAGGGCACGCCGCTGAGCGAAGCGGTGGCGCGCTACCTGTTCAAGCTGATGGCCTACAAGGACGAGTACGAGGTGGCGCGCCTGCACACCGACCCGGCCTTCCTGGCCAAGCTCGACGCGATGTTCGAAGGCGACTACAAGCTGGTGCACCACCTGGCGCCGCCGCTAACGGCCAAACGCAACGACCATGGCGAGCTGGTGAAGCAGCCCTTCGGCCCGTGGATGCGCAGCGCGTTCGGCGTGCTGGCCAAGCTGAAGGGCCTGCGCGGCGGCGCGCTCGACGTGTTCGGCCGCACCGAGGAGCGGCGCACCGAGCGCGCGCTGATCGCCGAGTACCGCCAGTGCGTCGAGGAGCTGCTGAAGACGCTGAACGCCGGCAACCTGGCGCAGGCCGCCGAGATCGCGCGCATCCCCGAGGAGATCCGCGGCTACGGCCATGTGAAGGAGCGGCACCTCAAGGCCGCGCGCAGCAAGTGGTCGAGCCTGATGGCCAGCTGGCGCGAGGGCGGCAAGCGCCAGGCGGCCTGACCGCCGCGGCGCACAAATACGGGGCAACCCGGTGCCTTATCAGGGCACCCATGCCCCAGCTTCGCGCCTACAGTGGGTGCCGGTGCCGGCGTAGTTTGCCGGTCGGGGGCACCCACCCATGAAGCTTGATCAACTCCGCCTCGGTCCCCGGCTTGCGCTGGGGTTCGGTCTCGTGCTGGCCCTGGTCGCCACGATTGCCGCGGTCGGCTGGTCGCGCCTGGCCACCACCTTGAACGAGGTCCGCGCCAGCGACCTGATGCAGCAGCGCGCCGCCACCGCCGGCGAATGGCGGGCGCTGACCCAGCTGAACGTCACCCGCACGCTGGCGATCGCCAAGGCCCGCGCCAACGAAGAGGTCGACGGCTTCCTGCAGCCGCAGATCAAGGAAACCTCGGCGCGCATCAGCACCGTGCAGCAAAAGCTCGAGGCCGACATCGATACCGCCGAAGGCAAGGCGCTGATGGAGGAGATCGGCCAGCTGCGCAAGAAGTACATCGGCCTGCGCGACACCATCTTCGCGCAGTTGAAGGCGCAGGATGCGAGCGCCTGGCAGGCCATCGAGCAGCAGCTGCTGCCGGCGGCCAAGGCCTATGTCGACGCCATCACGCGCTTCCAGCAGCAGCAGCAGGGCCTGGCCGACCAGCACACCGCCACGACCGAAGCCGCCGGCCACCGGGCCCAATGGATGCTGGCACTGCTGGCCGGCGCCTGCCTGGTGATCGGTGCCGGCGCGGCCTGGCTCATCACGCGTTCGGTCACCGGTCCGCTGCAGCAGGCGGTGGTGGCCACCGGCCGCATCGCCGGCGGCGACCTGTCGCAGCCGGTGCCGGTGCTCGGCCGCGACGAGGTGAGCGAGGTGCTCGCCAGCCTGGCGACGATGCAGCAGTCGCTGCGCCAGCTGGTCGGCGAAGTGCACCTGGCCACCGACTCGATCCGCACCGCCAGCGGCGAAGTGGCCGCGGGGAGCCTGGATCTGTCCAGCCGCACTGAAGAGGCCGCCTCCAATCTGCAGGAAACCGCCTCGTCGATGGAGCAGATCTCCACCACCGTCAAGCACACCGCCGAATCGGCGCAGACGGCCAACCAGCTGGCTGCCTCGGCCTCCCGGGCCGCCACGCAGGGCGGCTCGGTGGTGGCCCAGGTCGTCAGCGCGATGGAAGACATCAGCAACCGCTCCAAGCAGATCGGCGACATCACCGGCCTGATCGACACCATCGCCTTCCAGACCAACATCCTGGCGCTGAATGCAGCGGTGGAAGCCGCGCGGGCCGGCGAGCAGGGCCGCGGCTTCGCGGTCGTCGCCGGCGAGGTGCGCAGCCTCGCGCAGCGGGCGGCAAGCGCCGCGCAGGAAATCAAGTCGCTGATCGGCAGCTCGGTCCAGACCGTGGACAACGGCGCGCGCCTGGTGCAGGACGCGGGCGCCGTGATGGCCGAGATCGTCTCGTCGGTGCAGCGCGTCTGCGGCATCGTCGGCGAGATCACCACCGCGGCGAGCGAGCAATCCACCGGCATCGGCCAGGTCAACGTCGCCGTCGGCCAGCTCGACCAGATGACGCAGCAGAACGCCGCGCTGGTCGAGCAATCGGCCGCGGCTGCCGCGAGCCTGCAGGAACAGGCCGGCCGCCTGGCGCAGCTGATGGCAGCGTTCAAGCTCGAGCGCCACGGCGGGTCCGAGCCCGCGCTCGCCGCGCTCGCCGCCTGACCGGGACCGCGCCGCCGGCGCTGGCGCCCGCGTGCACTGGCGCCCGCGGGGCCGCGGGCGGACGACAGCTGGCCGATCGCGAAGTGCTCCGCGCGCTGCCGCAGCAGTGGCATCATCCACGCCCAACTGCTTCGCAACCCGCGCCCGGAGACCCGATGAAGACCACCCCCTTCTTCCTCGGCAAGACCCTCGGCAATACGCTCGGCCGCTGGCTCGCGGCCACGCTGCTGGCCGGCGCCGCGGCGGCCACGCCGGCGGCCGAACTGGTGGTCTACAGCACCGGCGCCGTGCGCTCGGTGGTCAGTGCGCTGGCCCAGGTGTTCCAGCAGGAGACCGGCCACACGGTGCGCCTGACCAGCGCCACGGCCGGCGAAGTGCAGGCCCAGATCGAGCAGGGTGCCGTCGCCGACCTGCTGATCGCGCCCCAGGCCACGATCCAGCGCCTGGCCGGCAAGGGGCTGGCGATTGCCGAGGCCAGCCACGTGATCGCCCGCGTCGGCATGGGTGTCGCGGTGCGCGAGGGGGCGCCGCGTCCGGCGATCGACACGCCCGAAGCGTTCCGCCAGGCCTTGCTCGACGCGCCGAGCCTGACCTACTCCGACCCCGTGGCGGGCGGCACCAGCGGCCAGGCGCTGATGGTGCTGGTCGACAAGCTGGGCATCGGCCAGGCGGTGCGTGCCAAAGGCCTGCCCGGCACCGGCTACGTGTGCGAGAAGGTGGCCCGCGGCGAGGCCGCGCTGTGTGTGCACCAGATCAGCGAGATCCTGCCGGTGGCCGGGGTCACGCTGGTCGGCCCGCTGCCGGCCGAGCTGCAGCAGGTCACCGCCTACGTGGCCGCGCCGACGCCGCGCGGCGCCGACGCCACGCTGGCGCAGGCCTTCATCGAGCTGCTGACGCGCCCGGCCATGCGGGCCCGCTTTGCCGCCGCCGGCATGGACTATCGCGCACCGTGAGCGTCCCGGCATCGGCGGCCGGCTGGCATGCACTGCCGGCCGCGCGCGCCCAGGCCATCGCGCGGGTGCCGTTCCGCATCGCGGCGGGCGGGCAGGCCCTGTTGGCCGGCTCGGTGGCGCGACAGCACCTGAACGCGCTCGCGCGCTGGCCCGAGGCGCTGCGCATTGCCGACGACGGCAGCTCGGTCACGCTGACGGCCGCTGCGGCCGAGCGCGATGCCTGCCTTGCCGCGCTCAACCAGCGCCTGCGCGAGGACGGCCTGATCCGCGCCTGGCGCGACGAGACCTATCCGGTGCAGGCGCTCGACGGCAGCGGCATGCTGCTGGCCCGTTTCGAGCGCGCGGCCTCGCGCTTCTGGGGCACGCTGACCTTTGGCGCGCACGCCAACGGCTATGTCGCCGGTGCCGAGGGCGGGCCGCAGCGCATCTGGCTGGCGCGCCGTTCGTACACCAAGCCCACCGACCCCGGCCTGCTCGACAACCTGATCGGCGCCGGCGTGCCCTTCGGCCAGAGCCCGGGTGATGCGCTGCTGCGCGAAGCCTGGGAAGAAGCCGGCCTGCGGCCGCCGCAGCTGCAGGGCCTGCGGCCCGGCCACGTGCTGCGGCTGCAGCGCGACATCCCCGAAGGCTTCCAGCTCGAGGACCTGAGCGTCTACGACCTCGCGCTGCCGCCGGGCCTGCAGCCGGTCAACCAGGACGGCGAAGTGGCCGAATGGCACTGCCTGCCCGTGGCCGAGGCGCTGGCGCTGGCCGCCACCGAGGCCATCACCGTCGACGCCGGCCTGGTGACGCTGGATTTCGCGCTGCGGCACGCGCTGCTGCCGGCCGAAGTGCACGGCCCGCTGGCGGCGGCCCTGACCCCATTGCGGGTCGGGAGTTCCGTGCTGCCCGTTCAATCAATCTGAAGTACCGCCTCAAGGCGGATGAACGCCGGCCGGCGGCCGGCCCTGCACACTGCGCGCCATGCCCACCGCCCTGCCCACCGCTGCCCACCGCTACACCGGCGTGGCCATCGCCTTCCACTGGCTGCTGGCGCTGATGATCGTCGCTTCCTTCTGCGTGGGGCTGTACATGCACGAGCTGCCGCCTTCGCTGGAAAAGCTCAAGTTGTTCAATTACCACAAGTGGGCCGGGGTCACGATCCTCGCGTTGTCGGCGGCGCGCTTGCTGTGGCGGCTGACGCACCGGCCGCCCGCCGACCCGCCGATGCCGGCCTGGCAGGCGCAGGCCGCGCACCTGACGCATGGCGCGCTGTACCTGATGTTCTTCGTGGTGCCGTTGGTCGGTTGGGCCTACAGCTCCGCCGCGGGCTTTCCGGTGGTGCTGTTCGGCGTGCTGCCGCTGCCCGACTTCGTGCCGGTGGACAAGGCGCTGGCCCAGGCCATCAAGCCCTGGCACGAGCGCACGGCCTGGGTGCTGGCGCTGCTGGTGCTGGGCCATGTGGCCGCCGCGCTGAAGCATCACTTCATCGACCGCGACGGCCTGCTCGATCGCATGCGGCCCGGCCGCGGTTGACGTCTCGATTTCCACTGATCCAGAGGTAGTTGCATGATCATCCGCACTCTTTGCGCGCTAGGACCGGCGCTGCTGTTCAGCCTGGCCGCCGGCGCGCAGACCATCGTGCCCGCGCAAAGCGAGATCGGCTTCGTCAGCAAGCAGATGGGCGTGCCGGTCGAGGGCAAGTTCAAGAAGTGGACAGCCCAGATCGCCTTCGACCCGAAGAAGCCCGAGACCGGCAAGGTGAGCTTCACGATCGACACCGGCTCGGCCAGCTTCGGCGCGCCCGAGACCGATGCCGAGGTGCCCAAGGCGGCCTGGTTCAATGCCGCGAAGTTCCCGCAGGCCAGCTTCCAGTCCACCACGATCAAGCCCGCCGGCGCCGGCAAGTTCGAGGTCGCCGGCAAGCTGTCCATCAAGGGCAGCGTGCAGGACGTGACCGTGCCGGTCACGCTGGCCGCTGCCGCGGGCGGCAACGGCACGGCCGCCGGCGCATTCACCATCAAGCGGCTCGATTTCAAGATCGGCGAAGGCGAATGGGCCGACACCTCGATGGTCGCCAACGAGGTGCAGGTGAAGTTCAAGCTCGCGCTCAACGGCCTGCCGCAGTAACGCATTCCCCCTGGTTCCCCCTGTCGGCCGCGGCCCGGATGCCGCGGCCCGGCCTTCCTCATCCCTTCTGTTTCCGTTGATTGGAGTGACACGATGATCCGCACCGCCCTGCTCGCCGCCGCTCTTGGCGCCACCGGCCTCGCCGCCCAGGCCGAGACCGCCACCTACGCGCTGGACCCGACCCACACCTTCGTGGCCTTCGAGATCGGCCACTTCGGCACCTCCACCAACCGCGGCCGCTTCGACAAGAAGCAGGGCACGGTGCAGTTCGACCGTGCCGGCAAGACCGGCAAGCTCGAGGTGACGATCGACACCGCCTCGATCAACACCGGCACCGATGCCTTCAACAAACATTTGCAGAGCAAGGACTTTCTGAACGTGGCCGAATTCCCTACCGCCAAGTTCACCGCCGACAAGTTCAGCTTCAGCGGCGACAAGGTGGCCGAGGTGGCGGGCCAGCTGACCCTGCTGGGCAAGACCCTGCCGGTGACGCTGAAGGCCAACAACTTCAACTGCTACGAGAACCCGATGCTCAAGCGCGAAGTCTGCGGCGGTGATTTCGAGACCACCATCCAGCGCAGCCAATGGGGCGTGGTGTGGGGCCTGAACTTCGGCTTCCCCGACACGCTGCGCCTGATCGTGCAGGCCGAAGGCATCAAGCAGTAACGTGCAATGAGCGCGGCCATCCGCACCCTGCTCTGCGCCGCCGCGGTGGCCGCGGCTGCCGGCAGTGCGCGGGCCGCGCCGCAGAACTACCAGCTCGACCCCACCCACAGCTTCGCCACCTGGGAGGTGCTGCATTTCGGCACCTCGACGATCCGCGGCCGCCTGGGCCCGCTGAACGGCCAGGTCACCCTCGATCGCGAAGCGAAGCAGGGCCGCGTGCAGGTGGTGATCGAACTGGCGCAGCAAAGCACCGGGCTGCCGGTGCTCGACGCCCGGCTCAAGGAGCCGGACATGCTGGCGCTGCAGGACAACCCGCAGGCCTTCTTCGTCGCCGAGCGCTTCGAGTTCGACGCGCAGGGCCAGGTCACAGCGGTGCGCGGCGAGTTCACGCTGCGCGGCCAGGGTCAGCCGCTGACGCTGAGCGCGCAGCGCTTTCGCTGCTACACCAGCCCGCTGTTCCGCCGCGAAGTCTGCGGCGGCGACTTCGAGGGCGAGTTCAAGCGCAGCAGCTATGGCATCACCCACAGCCTGCCCTTTGTCGCCGACGTCGTCCGGCTGAAGGTGCAGGTCGAAGGCATCGTCCAGCCTTGAGCCTGCGCCGGCCCCACGACGCCGGCGCCGCCATTTACCGAAGGTGACACATCAACCGGCCTTCCTCCGGCCGACGATGGATGCGCCGCCACGCGGCGGGCGCTATGCTCGCGCCGCCTTGGCTGTCCCGGCCCCTGGTGCCCCGCCCCTGCGGCCTGTTGTCGTGAGCCGACCCACCCCTGCCCTCCTGCGCCTGGCTGGCGCGCCCCGTTGCATCGCGCCCGACGGTCGCCAGCATGTGCTGGGTGCGCCCGACGCCCTGCTGCTGGCCTGGCTGGCCATCGAAGGCCCGACGCCGCGCGAGCGCCTGGCCACGCTGCTGTGGCCCGAGAGTCCGGCCGATGCCGCGCGCAACGCACTGCGCCAGCGCCTGTTCCGGCTGCGCCGCATCTGCGATTGCGAACTGGTGGTCGGCCATGCGCACCAGCTCGGGCTGTCCGCCGACGTCGCACACGACCTCGACGGCGCCGACACGCTGCTCGGCACGCTGGTGCTCGATGCCGAAGGCGAACTGCAGCAGTGGCTGCAGCGCGAGCGCCTGCACCGACGCGAACGCCAGCGCCAGCAGCTGCTGGCACGCATCGCCACGCTCGAAGCGGCGGGCGATACCGGCGCCGCGCTGCCGCTGGCCACCCTGCTGCTGCAGCTGGACCCGACGCGCGAGGACGCACACCAGCACCTGATGCGCCTGCACTACCTGGGCGGCGACCGCAGCGCGGCACTGCTGGCCTTCGACCACTGCGAGCAGGTGCTCAAGCACGAGCTCGGCACCCGCCCTTCGCCGGACACGCTGGCGCTGCTGGCGACGATCGAAGCCGCCGGCCGCGACGCCGCCGTGGTCGCCGCCGACAGCGCCGGCGCCACGCCCGCGGCACCGCGCCGCCGCACGCTGCCGGCCGCGCTGATGCGGCCGCCACGCCTGGTCGGCCGCACCCACCAGCTGGCCTGGCTGCGGCGCGGCGTGGCCGCGGGCGGCCGCCTGCTGCTCAGCGGCGAGGCCGGGCTTGGCAAATCGCGCCTGCTGCACGCGCTCGTCGAGGGCATGGCGGCAGCGCCGCTGCAGGCCGCCGGCCGGCCGGGCGACGCGCTGGTGCCCTATGCGCTGCTGGCGCGCCTGTTGCGTGCACTGCAGCAGCGCATGCCGCAGGCGCTCGCCGTGGCGGCGCCGCAGCAGCTGGCGCCGCTGCTGCCGGAGCTGATGAGCGCAGGCGGCGACCCTGCCGCCACACAGCGCGCTGGCCTGGTCCCGGCGGTGCAGGCCGTGATGCAGGCCGCCGCGGCGCAGCTGCCCGGCATCGTGCTCGACGACCTGCACTTCGCCGACGAAGCCACGCTGCAGCTGCTGCCCGGCCTGATGCAGCCTGACAGCGCCTGCGCCTGGGTGCTGGCGCTGCGCCCGCCGGCAGAAGGCTCGGCGCAGGCGCGGCTGCTGGCCGCCCTGTCGGCCAGTGCGCCGCTCGAACCACTGGCCTTGCAGGCGCTGGACGACGCCGCACTGGCCGAGATGGTCGATTCGCTGGCGCTGCCCGGCGTCTGCGGCGCGACGCTGGCGCCCGCGCTGCGGGCCCGTTGCGGCGGCAACCCGCTGTTCGCACTGGAAACCTTGAAGGCCGCCTGGCGCGAAGGCCTGGCGCTGGAGGCCGGCGCACTGCCGCGGCCGCGCCACCTCGGCCAGCTGATCGAGGAGGCCCTGGCCGCGCTGTCGCCGCCGGCCTTGCTGCTGGCGCGCGTGGCGGCGGTGGCCGGCATCGACTTCTCGATCGAGCTGGCCGCTCATGTGCTGGGTCAGCATCCGCTGCAGCTGGCCGATGCCTGGGCCGAGCTGGAAGCGCGCCAGGTGCTGCGCGGCGGCGGCTTCGCGCACGACCTGGTGCACGAGGCCGTGCTGGCCGGCATTCCCGAGGTGCTGGCGCGGCACAGCCACGGCACCGTGGCGCAGTGGCTCGAGCAGCACGCGGGCGAGCCGGCGCGCATCGCCGCGCACTGGGAAGCCGCCGGCCAGCGCGAGCGCGCGCTGCCCGCCCTGCGCGCTGCGGCGGCCCGCGCGCATGCCGCGCTGCGCGAGTCCGAGCGCATCGGCTTCCTGCTGCAGGCGGCCGACATCGCCGAGGGCCAGGCCCAGCGCGACGAGGCCTTCGCGCTGGTCGCGCAGGCGATCGAGGGCCACATGAACACGCTGCGCGACGCCGGCGGGCTGCCGCTGCTCGACCGGCTCGACCGCCTGGCCAGGACCCCTGCGCAACAGGCCCGCGCCGCCGGCGATCGGGCCTGGTACTGCAGCACGCAGGGCGACTGGACGGCCGCCATCGCCATTGGCGAGCAGGCGCTGGCGCTGTGCGCCGGGCTGCCGGCGGCCGAGGCGGGGCTGCAGGCCTCGCTGCATGCCTCGATCACGCAGCGCCTGGGCACCGCGCTGGCGATGGCCGGCCGCTTCGACGAGGCGCTGCCGCGGCTGCGGGCCGCGGAGCCCTGGGTCGAGGCCCATGCCGGCAGCGACGCGGCCAGCGAGTTCCAGGGCAACCTGGCCACGGTGCTGGACAACCTGGGCCGGCCGGCCGAAGCCGAGCCCTACCACCAGCGGGTGATCCGCAGCACCGCCGCGCAGGGCGACCATGCCTTCCAGGCCACCGCGCGCGCCAACCTGGCGGTGAGCCGGCTCAATGCCGGCGACGTGGCCGGCGCCGCGCATCAGCTGCAGCTGGCCCAGCAACTGGTCAGCAGCTTCGAGCTCAAGGGCGCCAGCGCCGGTTTCATCGCCGCGCTGCAGGCCCAGGTGGCCAGGTCTTTCGGGCGTTATGCCCAAGCGTTGCAGTGGTGCGACGAGGCCGAAGCCTTGCTGCAGCCTGCCAGCCCCGGCTGGCTGCCGGTGGTGCACATGCACCGCGCGCAGACACTGCTCGAGCTGGGCCAAACCGCCCGTGCGCAACAGGCCCTGGCCGCCTGCGACGGCGCGGCCCTGCCGCCGCGCCTGCAGGCCCGCCACGGCGGACTGCGTGCGCGGCTGCAGCAGGCGATGGGCCAGGATGGCAGCGCCGCGCTCGACACCGCGCTGGCCCTGGCACCGACCACCGGTTGGCCCGAGCTGCGGCTGACGCTGCGCATCGAGCGCGCCAGCCGGCTGCCGGCCAGCGCGGCGGCCACCGAGCTGCAAGCGGTGGCGGCGGCCGCCGATGCGCTGGGGCTTCAGGGGGTGGCGCTGGCCGCCCGCCTGCGCCTGGCCGCCGCAGCCGATGACACCGCGCTGGCCCGGGCTGCAGCCGAGCAGGCGCTGGCCGCGCCGGCCGGCATCGCGCCCAACGGCCTGTACGCGGCCGAACGCTGGCTCGGGCCCGCCTTGGCGGCGTCACATGCCGGCGAGCCCCGCCGCGCCGCCGCGCTCGCCGCCGAAGGCTGGGCCTGGGTGCACGACACCGCCGCACGCGAAGTGCCCGAACCCTTCCGTGACGGATTCCTCCACCGCCAGCCCATCAACCTGGCCTTGCGGCGACTTTTAACGGCGGCGTAACGCGGTCTCGCCTACAACAGCAAGGTACGGCGGCGCAGTCCGCCGAGCCAGGCGAGGACCCGAACATGCTGCACGCCACACTGGTCGATCTCCCCCACGAAGCCGAGCGCGGCGCCGAGCCGCACGACGCCGATCTGCTGCTCGAAGCCGAAGACCGCGCCGCCATGGCGCTGCTGCGGCTGGTGGCCGCCACCGCGCTGGCCATCGGCCTGCTCGGCCTGGCCCTGCGCGCGCTGGCCTGAGGGCCGTTTCAGCCGCGGCCGCGCGAGGCGCCGGGCGCCGGCGCCGAAGGTGCGCCCGGCACGCCGCGGCGCTGGTAGTCGGCCGGCACCTGCATCAGCCCGGCCTCGGGCTCGCCGCGCTTGAGGTTCGTGAGCCGGTAGCGCGTCTCGCCGCTGCGCGGGTCGAAGTCGCTCGATTGCACGGTCAGCAGCAGGTCGGGCGAGCGCCAGACCTCGCGGCTGATGACGATCGGCTTCTCGTTGCCGAACTTGCCGGCTTCGATGGTCCAGGTGGTGCGCTCGCCATTGGCCCGCAGGCCTTCGATGTCCTTGCTGCCCAGCGAGCTCACCGCGCCCGGGCCGCGCGGCGCGAGGCTGCCGATGCGCATCGCGATGCCCGGCGGCAGCGACACCTCGCTGGCCGCCGCGCCGTCGGTGCGCAGCACGCGCACCTGCATCTCGCGTGAGCCGTTGGCCTCGTCGGCCATCACCACCACCGGGGTCGGTGGCGTGGGGGGTGTGAGCGGGGTCGGGGGGGTGGGCGGCGTCGGCGGCGTGGCGGCCGAGGCGCCATGACCCGCCTGCGCCTTCATGCGCTCGGCAAAGCTGCGCGCCCACTCGCGCATGCGTTCGCTGTACTCGCGCCAGGCCGCGCTGTGGGCCTCCATCTGCTGCGCATGCTCCCAGCTGCCCAGGCTGGCCGCACCCAGGCGCCGCGCCGTGCGCTTGGCCGGGTCGAGCACCCAGCTCTCGCGCGCCACCGGGTCGCGCAGGTAGATGCGGCGCTGGCCGTCGCGCTCGACCTCCTGCCGCGTGCGGCCCTCGCCATCGCGGCACAGGCGGGTCTGCTGCCGGCGCACGATGCGGTTGGCCGCGGCACCACTGGGGTCGGGCAGCAGCTGCACGGTCTCGTGCACCGCGTCGGCACAGTACGGCGCGCCCTTCACCGGCCGCTCGGTCGCCAGCTCGTCGGCGATGAAGGCCTGGGTGTCGATCACCGGCAGATCGGCCAGGGCCAGCTGCCGGGCGCTTTCGGCGAATTCGGCCAGCGCGGCGGCGGCCTCGGGCGGGACCGGTGGCGCGGGCGGCACGGCCGGCGTGGCAGGCGCGGCCCGTACCGCGGCGCCGGCCAGCATCAGCACAGCGGCCGCGGTCAGGGCCTGCAGGCGCACGCCAGGGTTCATCGTCATCGTCTTGTCCATCATCGACTCCTGCTCAAGGACTGAGCACCCGCACCGCCAGCACCTCGCCGGACGGATGCATCAACAACTCGGCACTGACACGGTCGCCCGCGCGCGCCGGATCGAACGGCAGCCCGAGCGCGGCCAGGCGCTCGCGCGGCATCTCGGTGGGCACCAGCCAGGCGGCCGCGGCATCGCCGTCGCGCAGCAGCTGCTGCCAGCGCTCGGCACTGGCCACCGCCACGAAGCCGCTGGCCAGCTGGGCCTGGCGCGTGGCCATCGGCGCCTCGTGCGGCGACAGCAGCACCAGCAGCACCGAGCCGACGAAGGCCAGCGCACACAGCGCCGCGCCGGACAGGCCCCAGGTGGCCCAGCGCGAGCGTGCAGGCGCCGCGGCCTGCGGCTGGCCGGCAGGCCGCCCGGCCAGTGCCCGGCGTGCGCGCGCCGACAAGGGCGGCACCGGCTGCGCGGCCAGGTCGGCACGCAGTGCGGCCAGCCCGTCGGCCAGGGTCAACGGCGTGCCCGCTGACGCTCGGCCGGTGGGATCGAAGGGGGGGGTCATGCGGCATCTCCCAGCCCGGCGACGAGCGGCGCCTGCAGCGCAGCAGCCAGGCGTTGGCGCCCCCGCAGCACGCGGGTGCGCAAGGTGTTGAGTTCGCAGCCGGCGATGCGCGCGGCCTCGGCATAGGGCCGGCCTTGCAGGTCGACCAGCACCACCGCCTCGCGCTGCGGCCACGGCAACGCCCGCACGGCCGCCCACAAGTGCTGCAGGTCCTGCGCGCGCAGCAGCTGCTGCTCGGGGCTGGCCTGTGCTTCATCCGGCAGGGCGGCCAGCGTGTCGTCGTCGAGTTCGGCCTCGCGGCCGTCGCGCCGCCACAGCGCCAGCAGGGCATGGCGGGCGATGCCGGCCAGGTAGGCGCCCAGCGCACCGCGCTCGGGGTCGAAGCCGGTCGGCTTCTCGGCCAGCGCGACGAAGGCCTCCTGGGTGGCGTCGGCGGCCGACGCCGCGTCGCCGCACAGGGCCAGCGCGTAGCGGTAGACCGCTGGCGCCTCCTGCCGGTACAGCGTCTCCAATGCCGTTGCCTCGCCGCGGGCCAGCGCCTTCAGCAGCGCGGCCAGCGAGGGCGCGGTCGATCGGTTCCAGGGCACGAACAGCATCATCGGTCGGTGGCTTCTCCCAGCCTATTGGCGCCGGGCGATGAAAAAGTTCCAGCCGGCGTTAACGCTGCTGTAACGGCCCCGGTTCTACAAACACGCGTCGGCGCCGCCTCTTGCGGCCCCGGTGCGATCAGATGACTCAGGAGGACCCGATGAGCACGAGCACCACGACCGATCGGCTGCTGCGCGACTACCAGCGCGAGGACCGGCGCATCGAATGGCTGTTGCGCGGCATCACCGCGCTGGCGCTGCTGCTGGCCTTGTTGTCGCTGGGCAGCCTGATGGCCTGATTCCACCATTTCGCCGGCGCATCGGCTCCGGCCGATCCGCCACCGATGCGCTCTGTCGGCCCGCCGCTGCAGCGTGTCTCATGGCCCTGCGGGCGGCAGGGGGCTTGCGTACAGTGCGACACATGTTATCCCGTCGCCTGCCCTGACCGCCCATGGCCGCCGCCTACCAAGAGTCTCCCTGGCCGCAGCGCTGGCAGCGCTTTTCGTCGACCAGCGTGCGCGCCTTCCATGCCTATGCCAACTGGCTGGTCGGCATCTCGTGGCGTCGCTTCATCCTGTTCTCGATCCTGCTGATGGTGGCCGTGGGCATCCTGCAGGACCTGCCGCCCTTCCGCTGGACCTACACCGAAACCGTCTCGGGTGGTCCGCGCGTCGTCAAGGTGCCGACCGCCCCCAAGGCGCCGAAGATGCCGAAGGCGCCGACCGCGCCTGAAGAGTCGCCGATCCGCATCGAGAAGCAGAAGGGCAAGGGCGAGACCGGCGGCCTGGACATCTCCATCGACGAGCACGGCGTGCGCATCACGCCGCGCGCCAAGGCCGCGGCCTCCGCCGCGTCGGCCGCCTCGGCGGCATCGGCCGCGGCGCGCGAGCTGGACGAGACGCCGACGGTCGACATCCGCGTGCCGCCCGGCAGCCACAACACCGAGGCCGTGAAGGAAGCGGTGGAAGAGGCCCGCCGCACGATCAAGGAATCGATCCAGCAGGCGCGCGAGGACGCCCGCCAGGCCGCCCGCGACGCCGCCGAGGCCGCGCGCGATGCCGCCGAGGCGGCCCGCGCCGAAGCCGAGGACGCACGCGACAGCGCCCAGGCCGAAGTGGTGTTCGACGAGCCACAGCGCCGCACGCGCATCCTCAAGCCCTTCGGCGATGCCCTGCCCCAGCTGGCGGCGCTGTGGATCCTGGCCTCGCTGGTGATCAAGATCACCTACAAGCGCCAGATCCAGGCCGAGGCGCAGGCCGCGCAGGCGGTGGAAACCGCCGAAGCCGAGGCGCTGAAGCGCCAGGTGGTCGAGGCCCGCATGGCCGCCATGCAGGCGCAGGTGGAGCCGCACTTCCTGTTCAACACGCTGGCGTCCATCGACCACCTGATCGAGGTCGATCCCAAGCGCGCGAGCCAGATGCAGAAGAACCTGATCGCGCTGCTGCGGGCGAGCATGCCGACGATGCGCGAGGCCAACGACGGCGGCGTGCGCGACCTGGGCCGCGAGCTGTCGGTGATCCGGCCCTACCTCGAGATCCTGAAGGTGCGGATGGAAGAGCGCCTGACCACTGCGATCGACGTGCCCGAAGGCCTGGTCTCGGCCGAGTTCCCGCCGATGATGATGCAGACCCTGGTCGAGAACGCGATCAAGCATGGCCTCGAACCCAAGCCCGAAGGCGGCCACCTGGCGGTGAAGGCCGAGATCGTGCACGGCAAGCTCGCGGTCAGCGTCACCGACACCGGCCTGGGCTTCGGCCGCGCCGCCACCGCCGGCACCGGGGTGGGCCTGGCCAACATCCGCGAGCGGCTGCAGCTGCTGTACGGCACCAAGGCTGCCCTGACGATCGCCGAGAACCCCGGCGGCGGCACCCGCGCCACGATCACCGTCCCCTACAAGCCCGTGGAAGGAACGCACGCATGAGCCACGCCCTCGTGCCCTATGAAGCCCCGCGCCGGCGCCGCCCCTGGGGCCGCTGGCTGCTGGTGCTGATGCTGCTGGGCCTGCTGGCCGGCGCCATTGCGCTCTATGTCGCGCTGAACCTGGCGCCCGAACTGCCGTTCAGCGTGGTGGTCAATGGCGACGAGGTCAGCAGCGGCATCGACCTCGCGGCCCTGTCGCCGTCGAACAAGCTGGCCATCGTCGGCGCGGTGCTGCTGGCGCTGGTGATCGTGGCACTGGTGGTCACGGTGGTGGTGCCGGTCACGCTGCTGGTGGTGGTCGCGGTGCTGGCGATGGTGCTGGTGGCGGTGCTCGGCGCGCCGCTGCTGGCGGTGGCTGCGGTGCTGGCGGTGCTGGCGGCACCGCTGCTGCTGATCGGCGGGCTGTTCTGGCTGCTGCTGCGCGGCGCACGCCGTCCTGTGGCGCCGGGCAGCCCCTCGGCTACGATGCGCGGATGAGCACCGACGACACCGCCGCCCCTGCTGCCGCAGCCGATCCGCGCGCGCCGCGCGCCGTGATCGCCGACGACGAACGCCTGATGCGCGAGCAACTGCGCGCGCGGCTGGCCGAGGTCTGGCCCGAGCTGCAGATCGTCGGCGAGGCGAAGAACGGCCTCGAGGCGGTGGAGCTGGTGAACCAGCACCATCCCGACCTGGTGTTCCTCGACATCCGCATGCCGGGGCTCACCGGCGTCGATGCCGCGCGCCAGATCGCGCAGATGGAGCTGGCCGACGACGAGGCCCTGCCCGAGGTGGTGTTCATCACCGCCTACGACCAGTACGCGGTCGAGGCCTTCGAGCAGGGCGTGTGCGACTACGTGCTCAAGCCCGCCGAGCGCGAGCGGCTGCAGCTCACCGTCAGCCGCATCAAGCAGCGCCTGGCCACGCGCGGCACGCCCGAAGCGCCGAGCGCGCCGCCGATGCAGCAGCTGCTGCACAAGCTGGCGGCGCAGATCAACCCCTCGGCCGCGCCGCGCTACCTGGAATGGATCCAGGCCACCGTCGGCCAGGCGATCCAGATGATCCCGGTGGCCGAGGTGCTGTTCTTCATCAGCGACGAGAAGTACACGCGCGTGCAGACGCCCACCATCGAGGCGCTGATCCGCAAGCCGATCAAGGAACTGATCGACGAGCTCGACCCGCATGTGTTCTGGCAGATCCACCGTTCGACGCTGGTCAACGTGAAGTCGATCGCCGGCATCACGCGCGACTTCCGCGGCCGCCAGATCGTCAGCGTCAAGGGCCACCCCGAGAAGCTCGAGGTCAGCCGCAGCTACACGCACCTGTTCAAGGGCATGTGATCAGGCGGTCAGTCCGATCCGGGTTTCCCGGGCGGACTGGCTCCCCCCGGGGGACCGGCCTGCAAGGCCGCAGGGGCCGACTTCACGGGCGGCGGCAGCGACGACGCAATCAGCCACTGCGCGGACCAGTAGGTCAGCAGGATCCACCAGCTCGCGGCCGGCAGGGGATGGCCGAAGCGGTTGGTGGCCAGCAGCGAATCGGAGGCCACGAACAGCAGCCCGCCGATCGCCGCGCAGCGTGCCAGGGCTTCGTCCGCCGTGCCGCGGCGCCGCAGCCATTGCACCGCCGCCTGCGCCGCCATGGCCGCCAGGCAGGCGACGTACAAGAGCACCGGCAGCCGCAGCCCGGCCGGCACCCCGGGCCACAGCCAGGCCAGCACGCTGCCGGCAACCAGCGTATAACCCACGAAAGGCGCGGCATTGGCAAGGAAGCGCGTGCCACGGGTGAACGCGAACAGGTAGGCCAGATGCGCCAGCAGGAAGGCCACCAGCCCCGGCAGGAAACCCTGCTGAGGCCACAGCAGCGCGATGTCGCCGACCAGTGACAACAGCAGTCCGGCCAGCAGCGCCGTCCGGCCGCCTGCGGCCGGCGCGCCGCGGCGCCAGGCATGCGCGATCACCAGCCCCTGCGTCAGCGGCTTGAGAACGAAGTACAGCGCCGCGGGCAGCACGGCGGACGAAGCGAGCAGCGCGGCAAGACCGCAGGCGGCAAAGGCGACGAACAACGGCATGGGCAGCCCAGGCGCGCGAGCGCCCAATGCGAAAAGGGCCGCAGTGTCGGTTGCACTGCGGCCCTGGCGCCATCGGGGGTGTCCCGCTGGCAGGCGAACGCGTCACTCGCCGCTGGTGCCCGGCGCCGTCGGAGGTTGCGGCAGCGGCTGCGGCTGCGGCGCGACCGGCGGTTGCGGCACGACCTGCGGCGGATCGGGCTGAACCGTCGGCGGCTTCAGCGCGCTGGTGGGCTGCGGCAGTTCGGGCTCGCGCGGCGTTTCATCGCGCGGCACCGGCTTCGGCAGGGGTGCGTCGGCCGGCTTGGCCTTGGGGACCTGCGAGGGCGTGGGCGTCTTCGAGGGGGTGGTCGTGGGCACCGGTTTGGCTGCCGGCACGATCTCCGCGGGCCTAGCCATTGGCTTCTCGAGCGGCGGCGGCATGCGACCCATCGCTGGCGCCTCGCTGCCACCGTCCTGCGGCGCCGGTGCCGGAGCGGGCGCGGGTTGCGCCTGTGGCGCGGCGGCCACCACATCGGCCGATGTCGTCGGCGAGGATTGGTGCACGTAGTAGCCCATGCCGCCCATCAAGGCAAGCGCCGCGACGCCGACGCCGACCAGCGGCCAGCCGCGCCAGTGGCGCTGCCCGGTTTGCCAGGGCTCGGTGTGCAGGGACTCGAGGGTCGTGCGCGGCATCGGCAGACCGCCGGATGCGTCGGCTGACCGAAGCGTGGCCGGGGTGGTGTCGTCGAAGGGGGGAAGGGTATGTTTGTCCATGCCCCGAGCTTCGGGCATGGCCTGGCCGTTGCCCGTCAGCCCGGCCCGCGGCTGCGCATCGGGCAAGCGGTGCTTCGGCTGTCAGGCGATCCCTACGCCGCGGGGCTGGGTGCCGCCGCGCTGCGCGCAGCCAGCTCGGCCCGCAGGCGCTTCAGGCGCTCGCGCGGGTCTTCCTTCGAGCCGGCCTCGTCCAGCTTCATCTCGGCGATGAAGCGGCTGGGAATGCCTTGCACCGTGTCGCGCCCCTTCTTGCGCCGCCGCAGCGTGGACACCACCAGCGTGCGCCGCGCGCGCGTGATGCCGACGTACATCAGCCGGCGCTCTTCCTCGAGCCGCTGCGGCGTCATGTCTTCGCCGTCGCTCTTGAAGGGCAGCAGGCCTTCGTTGACACCGGCCAGCACCACGTGCGGCCATTCCAGGCCCTTGCTGGCGTGCAGCGTCGACAAGGTCACCACGTCCTGCTCGTCGCCGCGCTCGGCCAGGCTGATGATCACGCTGATGGTCTGTGCCACCTGCAGCACGGTCTGCTTCTCGCCCTCGAAAGTGCCGCCTTCCTGCCGGATCTCGCCGCCACAGCGGCGCGCGATCCAGTCGACGAAGTCCAGCACGTTGGTCCAGCGCGAGGCGGCGAGCTTTTCGCTGTCCTCGCTGTCGTACAGGTGCTGCTCGTAGCCGATGTCCTTCAGCCATTCGAGCAGCAGCGCCTTGGCATCCTCGCTGCCCTGGGTGTGGCGGGCACGGTGCTCTAACTCGTTGATGTAGCGGCCAAACTCGTGCAGCGAGCCGATGGCCTTGGCGCCCAGCTGCGCGGCCAGCGTGTCGGAGAACAAGGATTCGAACAGGCTCTTCTTCCACTTGGCCGAAAACTCACCCAGCTTGCCCAGCGTGGTGTGGCCGATGCCGCGCTTCGGTGTCGTCACCGCGCGCAGGAAGGCAGGGTCGTCGTCCTGGTTCACCAGCAGCCGCAGCCAGGCGCAGAGGTCCTTGATCTCGGCGCGGTCGAAGAAGCTCTGGCCGCCCGACACCTTGTACGGGATCTGCGCTGAGCGCAGCTTCTGCTCCAGCACGCGCGACTGGTGGTTGGCGCGGTACAGGATCGCGAAGTCGCTGAACTTGATCTCGGCACCGCCCTGGCCGCGCAGCGACTGGATGAACGCCACCGCGCGTTCGGCCTCGTGCTCCTCGCCATCGGCTTCGACCAGGCGCACCGGCTCGCCATCGCCGAACTCGCTCCACAGCTTCTTCTCGAAGATCTTCGGGTTGCCGGCGATCACGTGGTTGGCTGCGCGCAGGATGTGGCCGGTGGAGCGGTAGTTCTGCTCCAGCGGAATCACCCGCAGGCCGGGCCAGTCCTGCGGCAGGCGTTTGAGGTTTTCGATCGTCGCGCCGCGCCAGCCGTAGATGCTCTGGTCGTCGTCGCCCACCGCGGTGAACAGGCCGCGCAGGCGTTCGTCGGGGTGGTCGACCAGCGCCTTGAGCAATTCGTACTGCACGGCGTTGGTGTCCTGGTACTCGTCGACCAGCACATGGCGGAAGGTGTCCTGCCACTTCGCGCGCGCCTCGGCGTCGGTCTGCAGCAGCTTCAGCGGCAGGCCGATCAGGTCGTCGAAGTCCACCGCCTGGTACGCGGCCAGACGCTCCTCGTAGCGCTGCATCACGCGGGCGGCGACCTGCTCGTCGTCGTCCTTCGCGGCGCGCAGGGCGCTGGCGCTGTTCAGGCCCTGGTTCTTCCACAGGCTGATCGTCCATTGCCAGCGCTTGGCCAGCGCGTTGTCGCTGGCGCCGCCCGCGTCGCGCAGCACGCCCAGCACGTCGTCGCTGTCGAGGATCGAGAACTGCTCCTTCAGCCCGAGGCGCGTGCTGTCCTCGCGCAGCATGCGCACGCCCAGCGAGTGGAAGGTCGAGATCGCCAGGTCCTTCGCGGCACGCGGGCCGACCAGGCTCTTGGCGCGCTCGCGCATTTCCTGCGCGGCCTTGTTCGTGAAGGTGATGGCGGCGATCTGCTTCGGCGCCAGTCCGGCCTGCAACAGCCGCGCGATCTTGTGCGTGATGACGCGCGTCTTGCCCGATCCGGCGCCGGCCACCACCAGGCAGGGGCCGCTGAGGTGATGCACGGCGTCGAGCTGGGCCGGATTGAGGGTGGCGGGAGCGTCGGCCATGGCGGGATCAGCTGCTCGGCCCGCAGAGGCCGGCGACAGGGTGTGAGACGGGGGAAACAGAAACGACAGCGAAGGCCGGCATGATAGTCAAGCCTCCGCCCTTGCCCTGCCCTGCCGGCCCTCCGCCCATGAACGATCACAGCAGCTTGTCACGCCGCCAGCTCCTGGCCTGGGCCACGCCGCTGGCCCTGCCCGCCTTCGTGCGCCACGCGCGGGCCGCGGACGTGCCGCGCTTCCCGCTCGGGGTGGCCTCGGGCCATCCGCGGGCGGATCGGCTGGTGCTGTGGACCCGCTTGATCGGCGACGACCTGCCCGAGCAGGTGCCGGTGCAATGGGAGCTGGCGGAAGACGAAGGCTTCCAGCGCATCGCCGCGCGCGGCAGCGAGACGGCCGAAGCGGCCTGGGCGCACAGCGTGCATGCCGAACCGGCCGGGCTGGCGCCGGCGCGCTGGTACTGGTACCGCTTCAGCGCGCTGGGCCAGCGCAGCGCGGTGGGCCGCACCCGCACCGCGCCGGCACCCGACGCGGTGGCCACGCTGCGCTACAGCATCGCCAGTTGCCAGCGCTGGGACCATGGCCACTACGCCGCCTGGGCGCACATGGCCCGGCAGCCCCTGGACCTGGTGATGTTCCTCGGCGACTACATCTACGAGTACGCCTCGCCGCCTGACGCGCTGCGCCGCCATGCCGGCCCGAAGATCCGCACGCTGGCGCAGTACCGCGAGCGCTATGCCCAGTACAAGAGCGATCCGGCGCTGCAGGCCGCGCACGCCGCGTTTCCGTGGCTGCTGGTGTGGGACGACCACGAGGTCGAGAACGACTATGCCAACGACCGCGGCCCGACGCTGGCCGGCGCGCCGATGCTGGCCTTGCGCGCCGCGGCCTACCAGGCCGCCTGGGAACACCAGCCCTGCCCCAAGGCATGGCGCCCGCGCGGGCCCGACATGCGCATCTACGAGCGCTACGACTGGGGCCGCCTGGCCCGCATCCACGCCATCGATGACCGGCAGTACCGCGACCCCGAAGCCTGCCTGCCGGCCGGCCGGACCGGCGGCTCGACCACCGTGATGGCGGCCGATTGCGCCGAGCTGCGCGACCCACGGCGCACGCTGCTCGGTGCGGCGCAGGAAGGCTGGCTGGCCGAGGGCTGGGACCCGCAGCGGCGCTGGAACCTGCTGGCGCAGCAGACGCTGATGGCACGCGCCAGCAGCAAGCCGGTGACCCCGGGCGATCCGGCCACGGGCCGCTACTGGACCGACGGCTGGGACGGCTATGCCCCCGCGCGCCAGCGACTGCTGGCCAGCGCCCTCGCGGCCAAGGCCAACAACCTGGTCGTGCTGGGCGGCGACGTGCATGCGCACTACGTCGCGGACCTCAAGCTCGACTTCGACGACCCGAAGGCACCGGTCATCGCCAGCGAGTTCTGTGGCAGCTCGATCAGCAGCCAGGGGTGGACCCAGAGCCGGGCCGAGGAGCTGCAAGGCCTGAACCCGCACCTGCACTACGCACATGCCGACCAGCGCGGCTACATGCAGTTCATGCTGGACGAGCGCCGGCTCGAGGCCGAGGTGATGGTGGTGGCCGAGCCCGACAACCCGGCCAGCGCGGTGAGCGTCGGCGCACGCTTTGCGGTGGAGGCCGGCAAGCCGGGGCCACAGCGCGCCTGACCCCTGGCGAACGCAGGCGCTCTGCAGGGCCGTCCTGCGTTCGTGCAGCTTCGCGGCCTGGCCCGCGCTTGCGATACTGCGCGGCCCGCCATGCAAGCCATCCTCGCCGTCACCGTCCCGTTCTTTGCGCTGGTGCTGGCCGGTTACCTGGCCGCGCATCGGCACGTGCTGCCCGAGTCGGCGATCCCCGGGCTCAACGCGTTCGTCCTGTACTTCGCGCTGCCCTGCCTGCTGTTCCGTTTCGGCATGAACACGCCGGTGCTGCTGCTGCTGAACCCTTCGGTGCTGCTGGTGTACCTGGTGTGCGCATTGACCATCGTGTTCTTCACGATCGCGGTCACGCTGCGCGAACCCGTCGGGCTGAAGGATGCGGCCTTCGGCGCGCTGGTGGCCGCGTTTCCCAACACCGGCTTCATGGGCGTGCCGCTGCTGGTGGCGTTGCTCGGCCAGGCCGCCGCGGGCCCGGTGATCTGCACCGTGCTGGCCGACCTGTTCGTCACCAGCTCGCTGTGCATCGCGCTGGCGCAGGCGCATGGCGCGGCCGAGCACGGTGCGCGCAACGCCGCGCTGCGCGCGCTGCGCGGCGCCGTCTCCAATCCGCTGCCGTGGTCCATTGCGCTGGGGGCGCTGTGCTCGGCCACCGGGTTCAAGACCAGCGGCCCGATCGACGTGGTCGTGCGCATGCTGGCCGATGCCGCCAGTCCGGTGGCGCTGTTCACGATCGGCGCGGTGCTGCACCGCGCGGGGCAGCATGTGCACTCGCGAACACCGATCGGACGCTACCTGCCCGTGGCCCTGATCAAGCTGTTCGTCCATCCGGTGCTGGTGCTGGCGCTGGGCGCCGGCGCTCGGCAGCTGGGGCTTCCGCTGAGCCCCTTCCAGCTGATGGTCATGACGCTGGCGGCCGCGCTGCCCAGCGCCAGCAACGTGTCGCTGCTGGCCGAGCGCTACGGCGCCGACAACGGGCGCATCGCCCGCATCATCATGAGTTCGACGGCGCTGGCGTTCGTCAGCTTCACCGCGCTGGCGTGGCTGTTCGGCGTTCAGCCAGGCTGATCGTCACGCGCTGGCCGGCAGCGCCAGGATCTTCAGGGCGTCCTTGGACAGCTCGATCCACATGCGTTCGCTCTCGATGCCCGCCTTCAGCACCAGGTGCTGCAGCTGCTGCTCGCGGCCGGCCGCACGGCCGGGAAAGTCGCGCGCCTCGATCTCCCGGTACAGCGCCAGCTTGGCTTCGTGCAGGCGCAGCCGGCGCTCGATGTCCTTGGCCAGGCCGGCTGGCCCGACGGCCGCCTCGGCCCGCAGGCGCAGCATCAGCTCATCGCGCATCGGCCTGGGATCTTCCTGCGCGGCGATCCAGCGCTTGAGCTCCTTGCGCCCCGCCGGCAGCACGCGGTAGGCGCGCTTGCGCCCGCGGCCGCTCTCGGCCGGCAGCGACTGCACCCAGCCGGCCTCCTCCAGCCGCGCCAGCTCGCGGTAGATCTGCTGGTGGGTGGCGTGCCAGAAGTAGCCGATCGACCGGTCGAAGCGGCTGGCCAGCTCGGAACCCGAACCGGGCCGCTCCACCAGCGCGGTGAGCAGGGCGTGGGGCAGTGACATGGGGCCGCATCTTGCCGCAGCAGCCCCTGTCAATGCAACCAGTTGCATTGACAGGGGTTTGCGCCTACATTGCGCTCAGATTTGCGCAACCAGTTGCAGAGACAGCCGATGAACACACCCTACCCCCACCTGCTGCGGCCGCTCGAGCTGGGCTTCACGTCACTGAAGAACCGGGTGCTGATGGGCTCGATGCACGTCGGCCTCGAGGAAGTGCCCAACGGTTTCCAGCGCATGGCCGCCTTCTATGCCGAGCGTGCCCGCGGCGAGGTGGGATTGATCGTCACCGGCGGCATCGCACCGAACCAGCGCGGCCGCCCCTTCGGCGGCGGCGCGATGCTCACCACCGAAGCCGAGGCCGAGCACCACCGCGTGGTCACGCAGGCGGTGCATGCCGAGGGCGGCCGCATCGCGATGCAGATCCTGCATTTCGGCCGCTACTCGTACCAGCCTTCGCTGGTGGCGCCCAGCGCGCTGCAGGCGCCGATCAACCCCTTCACGCCACATGCGCTGAGCGGCGAAGAGGTCGAGCAGACGATCGGGGACTTCGTGCAGTGCGCAGCGCTGGCCCAGCATGCCGGCTACGACGGCGTCGAGATCATGGGCTCCGAGGGCTACCTCATCAACGAGTTCATTGCCGCGCGCACCAACCAGCGCGACGACGAATGGGGCGGCTCGTACGCGAACCGCATGCGCCTGCCGGTGGAGATCGTGCGGCGCGTGCGCGCGCGGGTCGGCACCAACTTCATCATCATCTACCGCCTGTCGATGCTGGACCTGGTCGAAGGGGGCTCCACGCTGGCCGAGGTGATCCAGCTGGCACAGGCGATCGAGGCGGCCGGCGCGACCATCCTCAACACCGGCATCGGCTGGCACGAGGCGCGCATCCCGACCATCGCCACCAAGGTGCCGCGCGGCGCCTATGCCTGGGTGACGCAGAAGCTGATGGGCCAGGTGAAGATCCCGCTGGTGGCCACCAACCGCATCAACACGCCCGAGCTCGCCGAGCAGTTGCTGGCCGACGGCGTGTGCGACATGGTCTCGATGGCGCGGCCGCTGCTGGCGGACGCTCACTTCGTACGCAAGGCGCGCGAAGACCGTGCCGACGAGATCAACACCTGCATCGGCTGCAACCAGGCCTGCCTGGACCACACCTTCGCTGGCAAGATCACCTCCTGCCTCGTGAACCCGCGCGCCTGCCACGAGACCGAGCTGGTGATCGAGCCGGCCGGCGCGCCCAAGCGTGTGGCCATCGTCGGGGCCGGCCCGGCGGGCCTGAGCTGCGCGGTCACGGCCGCCGAGCGCGGCCATGCGGTCACCTTGTTCGAAGCCGCCGACGAGATCGGCGGCCAGTTCAACATCGCCAAGAAGATCCCCGGCAAGGAAGAGTTCCACGAGACGCTGCGCTACTACCGCCGCCAGCTCGAACGCCTGAAGGTCGACGTGAAGCTCGGCACCCGTGTCGACGCGGCCGCGCTGGCCGCCGCGGGATTCGACGAGATCGTGCTGGCCACCGGCGTGACGCCGCGAACGCCCGCGATCGAAGGCATCGACCACCCGAAGGTGCTGGGCTACCTGGACGTGCTGCGCGACGAGAAGCCGGTCGGTGCGAGCGTGGCGATCGTCGGCGCCGGCGGCATCGGCTTCGATGTGGCCGAGTACCTGACGCACCAGGGCGCCAGCGCCAGCGTGACGCCGGAGAAGTTCTACGCCGAATGGGGCAGCGACCCCGGCTATGCCCAGGCCGGCGGTCTGCGCGCGCCGCAGATCGAGCCATCACCCCGCCGCGTGCACCTGCTGCAGCGCAAGACCAGCAAGGTGGGCGACCAGCTCGGCAAGACCACCGGCTGGATCCACCGCACCACGCTGAAGGCGCGCCGGGTGGCGATGACGTCGGGCGCGAGCTACCAGCGCATCGACGATGCCGGCCTGCATGTCACGATCGACGGCGAGCCCCAGACGATCGAGGCCGACCAGGTGGTGATCTGCGCCGGCCAGGAACCGCAGCGCGAGCTGTTGCCGGCCTTGCAGGCCGCCGGCTGCTCGGTGCACCTGATCGGCGGGGCCGACGTGGCAGCCGAGCTCGACGCCAAGCGCGCCATCCACCAAGGCACCACGCTGGCCGCGCAGCTCTGACTTCGGCCGCACCCTGCTAACCCCCATTCGAACTGGAGAACTCATGGCCTCGACCCTGACCCACCTGCAAGCCCCGGCGGCCCGATCCCTGGCCACCTGGCACGCCATGATCGCCCAGCGCGACATGAGCGCGCTCGACACGATCATCCACCCCGAGGCGGTGTTCCGCTCGCCGATGGCCTACAACGCCTACGCGCCGGCGCCCGCCGTGCTGATGGTGCTGCGCACGGTGATGACGGTGTTCGAAGACTTCGCCTACCACCGCGAACTGGTCAGCGAGGACGGCCTGAACGTGGTGCTGGAGTTCAGCGCGCGCGTGGGCGACAAGCAGCTCAAGGGCATCGACCTGATCCGCTTCGACGCGCAGGGCCTGATCGTCGAGTTCGAGGTGATGGTGCGTCCGATGAGCGGGCTGCAGGCGCTGGGCAGCGAGATGGGCGCCCGGCTGTCGCAGGCGCTGCCGGCCTTCAAGGTGAAGGCCTGACAGCGAGCACCCGGCTGCGCGAAGCCGCAGCCGCCGGCTGACACGCGCCCGCTCAGATCGACAGCGGATCGACGTCGATCGCCCAGCGCGCCAGGCCCTTGTGCTGCGGTCGAAGCTGCTGCAACTGGGGCAGCCAGTCGGCCAGCCAGCGCTGCAACCGCACGCGCGAGCCTGATTCGATCAGCATCTGCATGCGCTCGATGTTGGCCACCTTCGAGACGGCCGGCGGTACCGGCGGGTAGACCGTCACCTCGCCGGCGCCGTCGAGTCGCGACGCGCACGCGGCCGCCGCGCGCAGGAAGGCGGTGGCCACGGCCACGTCACGCGCCTCGGCCCGCAGCAGCGCCAGGTGGCTGAAGGGCGGCAGACCGGCCGCACGCCGCTCGGCCAGCTGGCTGCGCGCGAAGGCATCGAAGTCGTGGGCCTTCAGCGCCGCATACAGCGGGTGCTGCGGATGCCAGGTCTGCACCCACATCTCGCTGCGCGCGGCCGCCTCGGCGTCGCGCCCCGCACGGCCCGCGGCCTGCATCAGCAGCGCGAACAGGCGCTCCGGCGCCCGGAAATCGCTGGCGAACAGCGCGCTGTCGGGGTTCATCGCCACCACCAGCGTGATGCGGCGGAAGTCGTGGCCCTTGGTCACCATCTGCGTGCCGACCAGGATGTCC
>CAZXLI010000068.1:0-27006 GCA_964641795.1 uncultured Bordetella sp.
GCAGCCAAGTACCCGCACGAGTTCTCCGGCGGCCAGCGCCAGCGCATCGCGATCGCGCGGGCGCTGGTCACGAACCCGAAGCTGATCGTCGCCGACGAGCCGGTCAGCGCGCTCGACGTCTCGGTGCAGGCCCAGGTGCTGAACCTGATGCAGGACCTGCAGGAACAGTTCGGCGTGAGCTACCTCTTCATCAGCCACGACCTCGCAGTGGTCGACCTGGTCTGCGACGAGGTGATCGTGCTGTACCAGGGCCGCGCGGTCGAGCAGGGCGACCCCGACACGCTGTTCCACGCCGCCGCCCACCCCTACACCCGCGCGCTGCTGCAGGCCGTGCCGCGCACGCAGCCCGGCCTGCGCCGGGCGCCGCTGGCCCCCCCGCCGATCGAGGCGCCCAGCCCCGGCGGCTGCAGCTTTGCGCCGCGCTGCCCATTCCGGCAACATCGCTGCCTGGCCGAAGCCCCCGCGCTGCGCCCCCTGGCCAGCGCGGGCCACGCGGCCGCCTGCCACTTCGCCGAGCAGGTGCTGGCCGGCCCGGCCGATTGATTCCGTCGACGACAACACTGGAGAAGACACCATGCCGATCACCCGCCGCCACCTCGCCGCCGTGCCGCTGGCCGCCGCGCTCACCGCCTCGCTGCTGCTGCCGGCGGCGCAGGCGCAAACACGCAAAGACAGCGTCATCCTCGGCATGGTGCTCGAGCCCACCAGCCTCGACCCCACGATGGCGCCGGCCGCCGCCATCGGCGAGGTGGTGCACTACAACGTGCTCGAGGGCCTGACCAAGATCAACGTCGACGGCAAGGTCACGCCGCTGCTGGCCACCGACTGGTCCAGCGACCCCGACGGCAAGCTCTACAGCTTCAAGCTGCGCCAGGGCGTCAAGTTCCAGGACGGCACGCCCTTCGACGCGGCAGCGGTGAAGTTCACGTTCGAGCGCGCCAAGGCCGAAGGCTCGACCAACAAGGCCAAGAAGGCGGTGTTCGACAACATCTCGTCGATCGCGACACCGGACGCGCACACCGTCATCCTGACCTTGAACAACGCCGACGCGACACTGCCGTTCCGCCTGGGCGAAAACACCGCGGTGATCCTCAGCCCGAAGAGCGCGGCCACCACGGCCACGCAGCCGGTGGGCACCGGCCCGTTCAAGCTGGAGAGCTGGCAGAAGGGCTCGGCGATCTCGCTCGCCAAGTGGGACGGCTACCGCGACGCCGCGGCGGTGAAGCTGAAGAAGGTGACCTTCCGCTTCATCAACGACCCCGCCGCGCAGGTGGCCGCGCTGCTGGCCGGCGACATCGACGGCATGCCGCGCTTCGGCGCGGTGCAGAGCCTGAAGCAGTTCCAGGCCGACAAGCGCTTCGCGGTCGAGATCGGCGCCACCGCCGGCAAGGGGCAGCTGACGATCAACAACAAGCGCAAGCCCTTCGACGACGTGCGCGTGCGCCGCGCGATCATGCATGCGATCGACCGCCAGGCCTTCATCGACGGCGTGCTCGAAGGGCTGGGCAAGCCGATCGGCAGCCATGCCGCGCCCACCGATGCGGGCTATGTCGACCTGACGGGCGTCTACCCCTACAACCCCGAGAAGGCCAAGGCCCTGCTGAAGGAAGCCGGCGTGAGCACGCCGCTGAACGTGACGCTGACGCTGCCGCCGCCGCAGTACGCGCGCAAGGGCGGCGAGGTGGTGGCCGCGATGCTGGCCAAGGTGGGCATCGTCGCGAAGATCGAGAACGTCGAATGGGCGCAGTGGCTCTCGGGCACCTTCAAGGGCAACTTCGACCTGACCATCATCAACCACGTCGAGCCGCTGGACTACATCCAGTACACCAATGCCGCGTACTACTGGGGTTATGACAGCAAGGCCTTCAACGACCTGGTGAAGAAGCGTGCCGAGGCGCCGCGCGCGCAGCAGGACAAGCTTTACGGCGACATCCAGCGCCAGCTCACCACCGATGCGGTGAACGCCTGGATCTTCAACCCCGCGCAGGTGGCGGTGGCGAAGAAGGGGCTCAAGGGCCTGTGGGCCAGCTCGCCGATCTTCGCCAACGACATGGCGGCGGTCAGCTGGCAGTGAGCGCGGGCCGACGATGACCCAACTGCATGCGCTGGGCGCCGCCGAACTCTCGGCGGCCTATGCCGCGAAGACGCTGTCGCCGGTGGAGGTGACGCAGGCGGTGATCGCGCAGATCGAGCGGCGCGAGCCCGAGCTCTGCGCGCTGTATGCCTACGAGCCCGACGCCGCGCTGGCCCAGGCCCGCGCCAGCGAGGCGCGCTGGCAGCGCGGCGAACCCTTGTCGCCGATCGACGGGGTGCCCGGCACGCTGAAGGAGAACATCGCCACCCAGGGCTGCCCGGTGCCCGCCGGCACCGCCGCGACGGTGCTGACGCCGGCGGCCGAGGACGCGCCGCCCGCCGCGCGCTGGCGCGAGGCCGGCCTGGTGCTGCTGGCCAAGACCACGATGCCGGACTACGGCATGCTGTCCTCGGGGCTCTCGAGCTTCCACAAACTGGCCCGCAACCCCTGGGACCCGCGCATGAACCCCGGCGGCTCCAGCGCCGGCGCCGCGGCCGCTGCAGCGGCGGGTTATGGCCCGCTGCATGTGGGCACCGACATCGGCGGCTCGATCCGGCTGCCGGCCGGCTGGTGCGGCCTGGTGGGCCTGAAGCCCAGCCTGGGCCGCATCCCGATCAAGCCGCCGTACGCCGGCCGCGTGGCCGGACCGATGACGCGCACGGTCGAAGACACCGCCTGGCTGATGACCGTGCTGACCAAGCCCGATTGGCGCGACACCACCAGCCTGCCCTACCAGGCCATCCCGTGGCTGCAGCTGGACCGCGAGCTGAAGGGCCTGCGGCTGGGCCTGCAGCTCGACCCCGGCTGGGGCCTGCCCGTGGAGCCCGAGACGCGCGCCGCGGTCGAGGCCGCCGCGCAGGCCTTCGAAGCCGCCGGCGCCCGCGTCGAGCCGCTGCCGGCCTTCACCACGCGCGAGATGATCGACGGCATGGACCGCTTCTGGCGCCTGCGCAGCTACCTGGACATGCAGGCCCTGCCGCCCGAGCGCCGCGAACGCGTGCTGCCCTACATCCGCGACTGGGTGGCGCCGGCCGCCGGCTACACCACCGCGCAGCTGTTCCACGGCTACAGCCAGATGGCCGCGCTGCGCGAGGCCGCGGTGGCGGCCACCCACGCATTCGACTTCGTGCTGTCGCCGGTGAGCCCGGTGCCCAGCTACCCGGCCGAATGGGCCAGCCCGCTGAACGACCCGGCGCGGCCGCTGGAACACATTGCGTTCACGCTGCCGTACAACATGAGCGAGCAGCCGGCGATCGCGGTGCACTGCGGCTTCACCGCCGCCGGCCTGCCGATCGGGCTGCAGATCGCCGGCGCGCGGCACGACGACCTGGGCGTGCTGCAGATCGCCCGCGCGTGGGAGCGCCTGCGCCCGCCGATGCGGCCTTGGCCGATGTCAGGCCAGGGCTCTTGATCGGGTCAGTCCGAAGCAGCCCCGGAACGTAGCCATCGATCCAGCGCCATGGTGACTTGCCGGCAGATGTGATCCGGGCGAGCACTCTTGCCACGGCGACACAAGTAATTGTCGCGCACGCTGGATTGTGGGTCGGCCGTGCGCTTTCTATAGTTTCCCGCATCCATTAATCCTCGGTTCCCAGCGATTGGCGGGACCGAGTCTTTGGGGGTGCACATGAAGTTCTCCGCCATCGGCGCAGCGTTTGCTGCCGCCATCGTCCTGGTTTCGCCCGCGAAGGCGCAGCCTGCCCTGTCGAAGCCAATCGAGTGGGTAGTCCCCTATCCGGCAGGCGGCGGCAGCGATGTCGTGGCGCGCATGCTCGCCGATGCGATGAGCAAGTCAATCGGCCAGACCATCCTGATCAACAACAAGCCCGGCGCAGCGACGAACATTGCAGCGGACTACGTCGCCAAGAGCAAGTCCGACGGCAACACCTGGCTCACCGCGGACACGGCCACGCTGGCAGCGAACCCGACGCTTTATCACAACCTGCCGTACAACGTCGACAGCGACCTGGCGCCGGTTGGCTTGATCGGTCGCTTCACGCTGGTGCTGGTCGTGCACCCCGGCGTCCCCGCGAAGAACGTGAAGGAGCTTCTTGCCTGGGCGCGTGCCCAAGACAAGCCGGTCAACTATGCATCGCCGGGCCAGGGGAGTCCCCATCATCTGGCCGGGGAGATGTTCGGCAACCGGGCCGCGCTGAAGCTCTCGCACGTTCCCTACCGCGGCGCGGCGCCTGCTGTGCAGGACGTCGTCGCCGGACATGTGCCGCTCATGTTCGTCGATATGGCCGCAGGCAGTTCGTACATCACCTCAGGCCGGCTGCGCGCACTCGGCGTCGCCGGCCCCGAGCGCCTGAAGTCGGTGCCCGAAGTCCCGACGCTCAGCGAAGGCGGACTGGCCGATTTCAATGCCTGGGCATGGCAGGGCTTGGTGGTGCCCGCGGGCACACCACCGGACATCGTGGAGAAACTGAACCAGCATCTGCGGCAGGCACTCGAGCGCACGGAGATCAAGGCCCGCTTCCAGGTACTGGGGATCGAACCGATCGCGTCGACCCCGCAGAAGATGGCGGCCTTTGCTCGCACCGAGCGCGAACGCTGGGGCCGCGTGATCAAGGCCGCGGGCATCGCTGTGGAGTGAGATTCCCAACAGCGCGAGGTGAGACAGTGTCGTCTTCTCCTACCGTCCTGTCGCGACGCCGCGCGATTGTGAGCGTCGTGGCATCTGCAGCCGGCTGTGTGGCCGCGCCGTCGCGAGCCGGGTCTGAGCGACTCGTACTCGGCCAGTCAGTGTCCCTGGAGGGGCCACTGTCGGACCTCGGACGCCCGATGCATCTGGGAGCAAAGGCTCATTTCGACAGCGTCAATGCCGCGGGCGGCATTCAGGGCCGATACATCGACCTCGTGGCTGCGGATGATGGCTACGATACCGGGCGCTCGCTGCGCAATATCGAGCGATTCCTGTCCGATGGCAAGCTCTTCGCGCTGTTTGGCTGCATGGGAACACCCATGATCGAGGCCGCCTTGCCACTGATCCGCGGCACGGACATTCCTTGCTTCGCACCGTTCACCGGGGCTACCTCGGTGCGGCCGCCGGATCTGCCCAATGTCTTCCCGGTCCGTGCCAGCTTTGCCGAAGAAGCCGCGCACCTGACGGCTCACATGGCGACCATCGGCTATCGCAAACTCGCCATCGTGCATCAGGACAATTCGTACGGCCTTGAGGTCCTGAATGCCGCCGAGCGATCGTTGCGCGGGCGTGCGCTGACGCCGGCGATCAAGGCCGCGGTGGACAACAATGCCTCGAATGCCAACGCTGCGGCGACGCACGTAGCCGCCTCGGACGCGGACGCCGTCCTCATCGGCCTTGCCGGCAGGCCGCTCGTGGAAGTCGTTAGAAGCGTTCGGCGCCAAGCGCGCAAGCTGCCTCTGTATTCGGTCTCTGCCCTTGGCACGCCAGCCACCCTGAGAGCCCTGAACGAAGACGCCTATGGCATTACGGTGTCGCAGGTCATGCCCTCGCCAGCCAATGTCCGGCTCGGCGTGGTGCGCAGTTTCCGGAAGGCGTGGGAGGCGTCGGCACCCGCTCTTGAGCCCTCGTATGCGGCGCTCGAAGGCTATGTCTGCGCGTTGGCATTCACCGAAACCCTGAAGAAGCTCGGCCTTCACGCAACCCGCAAGGATTTCGTGAACGGCGCCTGGGGACCTCGGCGCTTCGATCTGGGAGATTTCGAGATAGGCTTTGCACACCCGGGACGTGGCGCATCCCGCTTTGTTGAACTGACCATGGTCGGCGCCAACGGCCGATTCCTGCGTTGAGCCCAAGCCTCTTCAGTCGATCTGGATGTGGTGCTGTTTGACGATCGGCTTCCAGCGCCTCAGGCCATCCCGGACGAGGCCCGTCACCAGGTCGGGTCCGCCTTCCTTGGCGTCGATGCCCACCTTGAGCAGGGCCTCCCTGATGTCGGGTTCGCCAAGCGCGGTCAGCATGGCCACGGTCAAGGCTTGGCGCCTGACGGCCGGTACGCCTGCCGGTGCGAAGAGTGCCAGCCATTGCTCGGCCGCAAATCGCTCCAGGCCCTCTTCCTGCAGAGTCGGGACGGCCGGGCACAGCCGGCTGCGACTCGAAGAGGTCAGGCCGAGTATTCTGAGCCGACCTTGGTCTTGCATCGCCAGACCGAATGGCACCTGCACGACCAGCAGGTCGATTTCGTTGGCGAGCAATTGCCCCTGAGCGGCTGCCCCGCCGAGGAAGGGGACATGCACCATGGAGACGCCACCGGTGCCCTCCATCATCACGCCGGCCAGATGCCCCAGGGAACCGACACCCCACGAACCGTAGGTCAGGCGGCCGGGTTGCGCGCGAGCAAGGCGCAACACTTCGGCCAGGGTGGACGCTGCCAGTCCGGAGCGCGCCACCAGGGCGAGCGGCATTTCACCCACCGAGGCGATGGGGTCGAAGCTGCGAAACGGGTCATAGCGCACCTGCTTGCGCAGCAGCACATTCAGGACAAATATGTCGGCATTGCCGAAGAGCAGTGTGTGGCCATCCGGGCGGCTGCGCGCGACCGCTTCGGCGGCAATCAGCCCACTCGCACCGCCCTTGTTCTCGACCAGTACGGGACGGTTCAACGCCTTCGACAACCCAGCTGCGACAACCCTGGCCGCAGCGTCGACTGGACCGCCACTCGGGTAGGGCACAACCAGAACAATCGGTCGGTCCGACACGAACACGTCGGTCGCGTGCGACGGGCGCATGCCAAAGCAAGCCACGCCGGTCAGAGCAAGCAGCCCCCGACGCCTGCGGTCGACGGATGCGCTCTGAATGGATGCACGACGCACGCGGCGCCTCCTGTTCTTCCGGCCAGGGCAGTTGCCTCTGCAATGCTCCCCTTTTGCGAACCCGCGACCACAGTGCCGCGCAACCTGCCGAAATCCTACCTGATCCCATGATGTCGCCCACCGACGGCCCACACTTGATCGCACGTCAAGACCACAGTTGACGCGGTCCGAAGATCAACAGCGTCACACATCAGCCCCAGATGTTCACGCCCTGGGGTCCAATGAGGCGTTAGGAAGGATCGAACCATGAGCGAAACCCGAATGTCTCGCCTCACGACGGTGGAGCTGTTCTGCAAGGCGGCCGAGCTGTGCAGCTTTACGGCGGCGGCGGAATGGTTCGGCACCACCCCCTCGGCAGTCAGCAAGGCGGTCAGTCGCCTCGAGCGAAGGCTGGCCCTGAAACTCTTTGAGCGCACGACGCGAGCCGTTCGACTCACCGACGAGGGCCATGCCTATTTCAAATGCTGCCAGCAGGCCCTGGCGGACATCGAGGGCATCGAAGCCGAACTCGCCGCTGGGCGCATCGAACCGCGGGGCAAGCTCAGGGTAACGCTGCCGGTTTCCTATGGGCTCAAGCGTGTCATTCCTCAACTGGCGCAGTACTCGGAGCGCTATCCCGATGTCAGCGTGGAAATCAACCTCAGCAATGCGATCAAGGACTTTGTCGCGGACGGGTTCGACATTGCGGTGCGAATCGGAAAGATCCAGGACTCTCGACTGATCGCCATTGAACTCCCACCGGCCAGATACCGATTGGTGGCATCACCACGCTACGTGGATCGATATGGCCGGCCCGCCCGGCCGGATGATCTGCTTGGACACCGCTGCATCGACCTGATCATTGCCGGGACAGGGCGCCCGTTCGCCTGGCAATTCTCGGAAGGCGACGGCACACGGGCACTCAAGCCCAAGTGCCAGCTCCTCTTTGACGATCCGATGGCGGCGCTGGCTGCAGCCGTCGGCGGTGCAGGCATCGCGCGGCTGCTGGACTACACAGTGGCCGACGAGATCAGGGAGGGCAAGCTTCTTGAGATCCTCGGCCAATCGACTCAGCCCTTGCCTCAGCCCATCTTTGCCGTCTATCCGTACGCGAGGCACCCATCGCCCAAGACGCGATCGTTCATTGCCTTCCTCACCGAACTGGACGGCCGCGGCCCTGTGGCGCGCAGATGACACCTGCCAGGGCAGTGTGTCGCGGTCCGACGCTCACCCTTCTTGCGGGAGCGCAGCCGACTTCTGCATCCGCAGGCTCATGTGCCGGTCCGAGACTGCAACCGCGGTGCATCAGCAGCCCTTCCCGAACGGTTCACCGCGACAACGGACGGGCACTCGTGCCAATCACCACCAAGGCGCCGAGCAGACCGACGTTCTTCAGGAAGTGGTTGAGGTCGTTCGAGTACGCCGCCCCCTGGGCGATCCAGAAAGCATGGAACAGCAGTGTCGCCGCGACAACAAAGACCGCCAGCGCCATGGCACTCAGGCGAGTCCGCCACCCCGCAATCAAGCCAAGGCCAGCGCCGATCTCGAGCGCGATCACAAGCGCCAGCGCAACCGTCGGCATCGGAATGCCCTTGCCGGCGAGGACCACGCTGAGTGCGTCGAATCGGCCAATCTTCATGATGCCCGAAACCGCGAAGGTCGTTCCCACAAGAGCCTCGCCGAGCCGCCGCAACAATTGCCCCTCCAATTGCATGCGAATCAGATTCATTGATGCCACGGTCATTCTCCTTTGATTGCGAGCAATGGCTTGACTGTATGCAGCATCGAATCTGGTTTTAAGCCCGATACCAGCAAATGACTTGTGCCTCGTTGGAATAGCCTGGAGCAGCATCTCGTCTCGAACACATGGAGAGTCCCTAACAAAGGGCGCCGACCTCACTTCGTTCTCAGGCCACAATTTGCGAACCATCGAAAACTCCGTCAACAACCGTCCTCGCACTTCCCTCGGGTTCAGAACCCCAGCCGGGGTGTTTGCCGAGATCGAACACGATCACGTCGCCGGTGTTGCACTTCCAGCTTGAAACCGCCCACGCCCATCACCTCAACCGCGTCAGCACCTGTGATCGTCGCCCTCGACTTCTCCAGTCGCGACGAGGCCATGTCCTTGGTCGAAAGGCTTGGTCCAGCCTGCTCGTCATACAAGGTGGGTCTTCAACTCCTGACAGAGGAGGGCCCTGAAATCGTCCGCGACCTCGTGGCTCGGGGCTCGAACGTCTTCCTCGATCTGAAGCTTCATGAGATCCCCAACTCGGTGGCAGCTGCGGTTCGCGCCGCGGGCAAGCTGGGCGTTGGCATGGTCACCGTACATGCAAGTGCAGGTTCAGCCGTTCTGCGCGCAGCAGTCGCCGCTGGGCTTGAGTTCCCGGGCCTCAAGGTGCTCGCGATCACGGTCATCACGAGCCTCACCGACGAAGCGCTTCCTGAAATTGGCCTCGCCCCATCCGTTCGCCAGCAGGTCGAGCGGCTGGCAAGACTCGCCGTCGCCTGCGGTTGCCACGGCGTTGTAGCCTCCGCCCAAGAGGCCGGCTATCTCTCAGCAGTGCTGCCACCCGGTTCATTCATTGTCACGCCCGGCATTCAGCTGTCACGAGACGATGTCACGGACCAAGCGCGTGTCGCAAGCCCGGAGTTTGCGCGCAATGCGGGAGCAACTCACGTGGTCATAGGCCGGTCAATCACTCAGGCTCCATGTCCCTTGGCGGCTTTTGCTTTGGCCACGAGCGCCATGACCGCGGAACGTGAGGTCTAGCCATTCGTGGTCACTCGCCTGCTGTGTCCAGGCGATGTCGACGACAGCCAGCCCGAGGGCCGCGAGATCCACGTCTTCTGCGAGAACGTCGCAGCCACAGCCGCGGCATCTTCAACTCGGTCAGGTCTGGCAGATTTCGGCCTCGACGATCAGCGGCAGCTCGAACCAAAAGACGCTTCCTACGCCTGCCTCGCTCTCGACACCGATATCACCACCCATCATGCCGACGAACTCGCGGCACAGCGCCAGGCCGAGGCCGCTGCCGCCATAGAGTCGTGCATCTGACCGATCAGTCTGCGAGAACTCGCAGAATAGGCAGGCCCGACGGTCCTCGCCGATGCCCTTGCCGGTGTCGTGAATCTCGAATCGAACGGCACCTTGTTCCGTATCCCGGTCCATCTCGCCCGCGGGCACCCGCGTGACGACAAGACGCACATGTCCTCGACTGGTGAACTTGATGGCGTTGCCCAGCAGGTTCATCAGCACTTGTTGCATCCGAAGGCTGTCACCGACGACATATTCAGGCAATTGCGCATCGAATTGCATTTCGTAGCTGATCCGCTTCGTCGCGGCCTGAGTCGACAACATGTCGAAGGTCGACCGAACTGTTGCTTGCAAGCCGAAGGTGTGCTGATCAAGATCGAGACGGCCCGAGGTGGCGCGCGCCAAATCAAGCACGTCGTTTGCAAGTTTGAGCAGGAGCTTCCCCGACTCGCTCGCGGCGCTCAGTAGGTCGCGCTGCCTATCGTCGAGCTTCGAAGTGAGCAGTAGTTCGGCCACCCCAAGAACGCAATTGAGCGGAGTTCGCATCTCGTGACTGACCCGCGCCAGAAAGCGGAGCGCCGAGTTCATGCTGAGATCTGACTCGGCCGCACCAAGTCCGGTCACAAGTGTCCCGTCCTTCATGACCGGGTCACCGCAATGGCATGCGCGCACGTGTCGCCGATCGCCATGGCAATGCCGGACTTTCGAATGTCGGGGACCGTGCTGCCTTGTGACCGCTCTGGCTACAGACATCTGATTCTCCGGAAAGGGAGTTCGCGTAGAGTCAATGTAGACCCAACGTCACACCGGGCCAACGCGGTTCTGACAACAACATTTGTGCTGGAACAGCACAAGCCCTGGTGCACCGGGCATGGATCAGCCAGGAGGAAGTGTTCGGCCGCGAGGCCAACGCCGATGGACATGCCGGGCAAGGGCCATGCAGTGGGCGGCCAGGGGTTCGAGAGCGATGCCGAGGTGCAGGCCGACAGGGACCCACCCGGACAAGGTGATCAGCCAGATGGCTGTCGGCGGGTGCTGGGGGAGGTCCAGACCAGCGATTGATCCCGTGGCGGATCTGGCTTGGGGCGCCAACGATCAGTGCGGGCGGATCGCGGCAGGCGGGTTCCACCTGCCTTCGAGCGGGCGCCTTGGGGCGGCGCCCAACCCGTGGCGCCCCTCCGGGGAGCCGCTCGACCTCACGCCGCCTGCGCCTCCCGCAATCCACCGTCCAGCAACCCGAACAGATCCTTCGGATCGTCCATCGCCGGCGTGATGTCCACCGGCTCGCCGAGGCCAAGCTCGCGCGCGCAGTCGCGCAGCAGGCGCAGGGCCGAGTAGTCCTCGAGCGCGAAGCCGACCGAATCGAACACGGTGATCTGCGCCGCGTCGTCGCGGCCGCTCACTTCACCCGTCAGCACCTGCCACAGCGCATGGACCGGAAAGTCCGCCGGCATCTGCTGCACGTCGCCTTCGACGCGGCTCTGTGGCTCGTATTCGACGAAGACCTTGGCCGCGCGCAGCACGTCCGGGTGCAGCTCGGTCTTGCCCGGGCAGTCGCCGCCGACGCCGTTGATGTGCAGGCCGGGGCGCAGCATCTCGGGCGTGAGGATGGTGGCGTTGGTCTTGTCGGCGGTGACGGTGGTGACGATGTCGGCGCCGGCCACGGCTTCGGCGGTCGAGCCGCAGGCCACCAGCGCCAGGCCCGGCACGGCGGCCAGGTTGCGCTGCAGCTTGGCGGTGGCGCGCGAATCGATGTCGTACAGCCGCAGCTCGCGGATGCCCAGCAGGTGATGGAAGGCCAGCGCCTGGAACTCGCTCTGCGCGCCGTTGCCGATCAGCGCCATCGTGCGGCTGCCGGGTCGCGCCAAGCGCTTGGCGGCCATCACCGAGGTGGCGGCGGTGCGCATCGCGGTGGTCAGCGTCAGTTCCGACAGCAGCTCGGGCCGGCCGGTGGCCACGTCGGCCAGCACGCCGAAGGCCATCACCGTGGGCAGGCCCACGCGGGTGTTGCGCGGGTGGCCGTTGACGTACTTGAAGCTGTACAGCGCGTCGTCGGCGATCGGCATCAGCTCGATCACGCCGTCGCGCGAATGGCTGGCCACGCGGGCAGTCTTGTCGAACGCCGGCCAGCGGCGGAAATCGGCTTCGAGGTAGCTCACCAGGCGCTTCAGCAGCGTCGGCAGGCCGTGGATCGCGACGATGCGGGCGACGTCCTGGGTGGTCAGCAAGGTGGTCATGGCGGGTCCCCTGGCGAGGGTTCGTTGCGGGATGTCGGGATTGTTCGGGGACCTCGTGGCAATGAATAGCGGCAAGATTGCTTCGAAATCGTCAGGCTCTTGGCATTTCGGCAGCCTCTGTTGCCAAAATGCTCAGGGCGTGCAATCCTTCATGAACAGCCCGCCATGGACAGCCTGGACCAGCAACTGATCGCCCTGCTGCGTGCCGACGCCCGCGCCAGCGTGGCCACGCTGGCGCAGCGGCTGAAGGTTTCGCGCGGCACCGTCACCAACCGCATCAAGCGGCTCGAAGACGAGGGCGTGATCGTCGGCTACACGGTGCGGCTGCGGCCGGACGTGCAGACCGAGCAGATCACCGCCTGGACCAGCATCACGGTGGAGGGCAACCAGGCCCGCGAGGTCATCAGCCGGCTGCTCGGCGAACCCGGCGTCGCGGCAATCCACGACACCAACGGGCGCTGGGACCTGCTGGCCGAACTGCGCTCGGCCAGCCTGAACGAACTGGCGGCGGTGCTGGAGCGGCTGCGGCTGATCAAGGGCATCAGCGCCACCGAGACCAGCATCCACCTGCAAACGTACAAGCTGAGCTAGCGCCTGCGTGTCGCGGATGATCGTCCTCCATCCCTACAACCGTGACTGGCCGGTCGAGTTCGCGGCGATCAGGGCGCGGCTGGTCGACGCGCTGGGCACGCGCGCGAGGCATATCGCCCACATCGGTTCAACCGCGGTGCCGGGCCTGGCCGCCAAGGACATCATCGACATCCAGGTGGCCGTGCAAGCGCTCGGGCCGGACCTCGTCGCGGCACTTCGCGCCAGCGGTTTTGAGCACGTGCCCAAGCATCCCGTCGACCACACACCCCCCGGGGCCGACGACCCCGCAGACCATTGGCGCAAGCTCTACTTCCGCAGCGTGCCGCCCGAGCGACCCTGCCACGTCCATGTCCGGGTGCTCGGCAACGCGAACCAGCGCTACGCGCTGCTGTTCCGCGACTACCTGCGCCAGCATCCCGGCTCACGCATGACGATCGAGGTCGTCAAGCGCGAACTCGCCCGTCTGCACGGCAACGATGCCGACGCCTACTACGCGGTGAAGGATCCGGTCTATGACCTGATCTGGCAAGCGGCCCAGGCCTGGGCACAGCGCTGCGGCTGGCGCCACGATGCAGCCAGCGAGGCCTGACCAGGCTGGCCTCCCCATCGTCAGGCGGCCCCGGCCTCCGGCATCCATCGGTCGGGCTTGCCGGCGCCGGCCCGGGCCGCTACCGTCGCGGCATGAGCACTTTGGACGACCACATCGCCGAGATGCTGCGCGAAAGCGAGCGCAACGGCGAACTGCGCGCGGCGCCGAGCTTCGGCAAGCCGATCGAGATGAACGACGGCTACGCCGAAACACCGGACGAATTGCGCCTGCCGTTCAAGATCCTGAAGAACGCCGGCATCGTGCCGCCCGAGGTCGAGCTGATGCAGAAGCTCGGGGCGCTGCGCAACGAGCTGGCCGCGCACGCGGGACCCGAGGCCGAACGCCAGGCGCTGCAGCAGCGCATCAGCGAACTGCAGCAGTTGATCGCGCTGCGGCTCGAACGGCTGCGCGCGACCCGGTCGCTCTGACCCTTCGACGCGCAGGACCGCGCCGGGGGGCGGCGCTCCCCGCGGAAGCGTCGGTCCGCCCCAGCGCACGCCGCGGATCCGGCTTCGCCGGTCCGCCGGCGTGGCCCCCTTGAGGGGGGAGAGCCGCAGGCGCTCCAGGGGTGGGCTAAACCAGCGGCGGCTGCAGTCCTTCGTCGGCGATCACGCGTTGCACGGCCGGCCGCGCCAGCATGCGCTGCAGGTAGGCGCCCAGCAGCGGCCGCTCGCGCGCCGGCGCTGACGGCCCGCCCTGGAAGCCGCGCGTCCAGCGGCACAGCATGAAGGCGTGCGCGTCGGCCGCGCTGTAGGCCGCACCCAGCAGCCAGGGCTGGCCATGGCCGGCGAACTGCGCTTCCAGCTGGTCGAGCATGCGGCCCACCTGGGCCTGCGCATGGGCCTGCACCTGCGCCGCGCCCTCGGTGTTGCCCGCGTCGACCAGGCGGTCGGGGTAGAAGTAATGGATCAGCATGGCCTGCAGCGTGTTGGTCAGCCCGACCATCCACTTGTAGTACTGCCCCCGCTGCGGCGTGCCGAGTGCCGGCGCCAGGCCGGCAGCGGGGACCTTGTCGGCCAGGTACAGGCTGATGGCCGCGCACTCGTAGAGCACCAGGCCGTCATCGACCAGCACCGGGATCAGGCCGTTCGGGTTGAGCTTGAGGTACTCGGCGCTCTTGTGCGCGTTCTGCGTTCGGTCGACCAGGCGCTTCTCGAAGGGCAGGCCCAGCTCGTGCAGCAGGATGTGCGGGGCCATGCTGGCATTGCCGGGGTAGTAGTGAAGTTCGATCATCGATGGGCTCGCTGCGGCAGCTCGGGCCCGCGATGATGCCTCAGGCCCGAAGCCGACAAGCCCTCCTATGCAGCGCGCTGCATATCGCCAGCGCCGGCCCCGCTCGCAAGAATCCAGGCCTGTCCAAAGCGTCGTCGGGAATGGGTGCCTTTTCGCAAAGTCTGTCGCTGGCGTTGCAGCTGATCGCCGGCGCCGATGCCACGTTGTGGCGCATCGTCGCGCTGTCGCTGCGCGTCAGTGCCACGGCCTGCCTCATCGGCGCACTGCTCGGGTTGATGCTCGGCGCCTGGCTGGCGGTGTCGCGCTTCCGCGGCCACGGCCTCGTCGTCGGCCTGCTGAACACGCTGCTCGCACTGCCCTCGGTGGTGGTGGGGCTGGTGGTGTACCTGTTGCTGTCGCGCTCGGGCCCGCTGGGCAGCTGGGGCATCCTGTTCACGCCCACGGCGATGGTCATTGCGCAGACGATCCTGGTCGTGCCGCTGATCGCCGCGCTGGCGCGCCAGCTGGTGGCCGATGCGCTGCGCGAAGGGGGCGACGAGTTGCAGGCCATGGGCGCCGGCCGGCTGCTGGCCGCGCTGCTGCTGCTGGTGCACGAGCGCTTCGCGGTGCTGACGCTGCTGCTCACCGCCTTCGGCCGCGCGGTGGCCGAGGTCGGCGCGGTGATGGTCGTCGGCGGCAACATCGACGGCGTGACGCGGGTGATGACCACCGCGATCGCCCTCGAAACCAGCAAGGGCGACCTGCCGCTGGCGCTGGGCCTGGGCCTGGTGCTGCTGGGCGTGGTGGCGATCGTCAACCTGCTGATCGCGCTGACCCGCCGCTCGCCCGCGGCCTGGGTGGGCGCCGCCGCATGAAGCCGTCCGACCTGCCACTGCCGCCGGCGGCGCTGCCTGCGTCGCCGCAACGCCCGCTGATCAGCCTGCACGGCGCCGGCCTGCGCTTCGGCAGCGTGCAGGCCCTGCGCGACATCACGCTGCAGCTGCGCGCCGGCGAACGCCTGGCGCTGGTGGGCGCCAACGGCTCCGGCAAGACCAGCCTGCTGCGCCTGCTGAACGGCCTGCTGCCACCGAGCGAGGGCCGGCGCGAACTGCATGCGCTGGCTGCGCCTAACGGCCAACAACAGCGGCCCGTTTCGGCGATGGTGTTCCAGCGCCCGTTCCTGCTGCAGCTGTCGGTACGCCGCAACCTGCAGCTGGCGCTGTGGCTGGCCGGCGTGCCGCGGGCGCAGCGCGAGGCCCGGCTGCGCGCGGCGCTGGCGCGCGTGGGGCTGGACGAGCTGTTGGAGCGGCCGGCGCGCGCGCTCTCCGGCGGCCAGCAGCAGCGCCTGGCGCTGGCGCGCGCCTGGGCCGTGGCGCCCGACGTGCTGTTCCTCGACGAGCCCACGGCCAGCCTCGACCCCTCGGCCAAGCGCGAGGTCGAGCAGCTGATCGAGGCCTTCGGCCACGACGGCGTCACGCTGGTGATGAGCTCGCACAACCTCGGCCAGGTCAAGCGCCTGGCCACGCGCGTGGTCTACCTCGAGGCCGGCCGACTGCTGGTGGACCTGCCGGTCGACGACTTCTTCCACCGCGACGCTTTGCCGGGCGCCGCGGCGGCCTTCCTCAAAGGAGAACTGCCTTGGCATTGACCCTCTCGCGCCGGCTGTTGGCCGCGCTCGGCACCGCCACCTTGATCGGCCTCGCCACCGGCCCGGTCCGCGCGCAAGGCCCGTTCATCGTCGTTGCCTCGACCACCTCGACCGAGCAGTCCGGCCTGTTCGGCCACATCCTGCCGCTGTTCAAGGCCGCCACCGGCACCGAGGCCCGGGTGGTCGCGGTGGGCACGGGCCAGGCACTGGACATGGGCCGGCGCGGCGACGCCGACGTGGTGTTCGTGCACGACACGCCGGCCGAGGAGAAGTTCGTCGCCGAAGGCTGGGGCCTGAAGCGCCTGCCGGTGATGTACAACGACTTCGTGCTGGTCGGGCCGGCCGCCGATCCGGCCCGGGCCCAGGGCAAGGACGTGGCCGCGGCGCTGCAGAAGATCGCCGCCGCCGGCGCGCCCTTCGTCTCGCGCGGCGACAAGAGCGGCACGCATGCGGCCGAGCTGCGTTACTGGAAGATCGCCGGCACCGACATCGCGGCCGCCCGGCCCGCCGGCTACAAGGAATGCGGCTGCGGCATGGGGCCGGCACTGAACATCGCCGCGTCCACCGGCGCCTACGTGCTGGCCGACCGCGGCACCTGGCTGAGCTTCAAGAACCGCAACGACCTGAGGGTGCTGGTCGAAGGCGACACGCGGCTGTTCAACCCCTATGGCGTGATCGTGGTGAACCCGGCGAAGCATCCGCATGTCAAGCAGGCGCTGGCGCAGGGCTTTGCCGACTGGCTGGTGTCGCCGGCCGGCCAGGCGGCCATCGCCTCCTACAAGATCGGCGGCGAGCAGTTGTTCTTCCCGAACGCCAGACCCTGAGGGTCGCTTCCAGAACCCGCCTCAAGCGGCCTGCCAGTCGAAGGCACGCAGCGAATCGATCACCGCCTGCTGGCCGGGCGTGGCCGGCCGGTCGGCCTGCATCAGCAGCTTCACTTCGCGCACGATCGGGCAGTCGGCGGTCAGCGCATGCGCCAGGCCGGCCGCGCGGGCAATCGACTGCGGCATGAACGCCACGCCGAAGTTCGCGCGCACCAGCGCCTGGCTCCAGTCCTCGCGCGCCGACTGCTGAACCACCTGCAGCCGCACGCCGCGCGCCACCAGCAGGCGCTCGATGTGGTGCGAGAACTCGCAGTGGATGCGCTCGCAGTAGTGCTCGCGGTCCAGCTCCTGCATCTCGACCGCTTCGCGGCCGTGGAAGCGGTGGTCGTCGCCGAAGGCCACCACGTAGTCCTCGCTGAACAACGGCGTGGCTGCGAAACGGCGCGGAATCTCATTCGGCGAGCACATGATGCCCAGCTCGATGTCACCGCGGTCCAGCGCGTCGGTCAGCGCCTCGAGGTTGCCTTCGCGGAAGCTCAGGTCCACCTCGGTGCGGCCCTGCTGGCTGTCGGCGAAGCCGGGCAGCACCTGGTGGAAGTCGATCGTGCACATCACGCCGACGCGCACCACCTCCTTGCGGGCGCGGGTCAGCTGGCGCGCCTGCTCGCGCGAGGCCTGCGCGGTGTCGTAGATCTGGCGGAAGTTCGGCAGCATCGCCCGCCCCAGATCGGTCAATTGCACCGCGTTCTTGGTGCGGTCGAACAGGCGGCCGCCCAGCGTTTCCTCCAGGCGCTGGATCGCCTTGGTCAGCGCCGGCTGCGAGACGTACGAGCGCTCGGACGCGCGCGTGAAGTTCAGCGTCTCGGCCACGGCCAGGAAGTAGCGGATCTGGTAGAGCTCCATGACGGTCGTCTGTCGCGCGGGCTGCCCGATTCCTTACACCGGACCCGATAACCGCCGCGCATCGGGCAATGAATCCATGCCATTTCCGCGCTAGGCCGCCGCTGCCTAGAGTGCCTGCCATTCGCAACGCACTCTTCTTCAAGGCAGCCTCATGCATCCCAGCAAGACCCTCGTGATCGTCGGCGGCGGCTTCGCCGGCACCACGCTGGCGCGCGCGCTGGAGCATCAGCTGCCGGCGGATTGGCAGCTGATGCTGATCAGCGAAGAGAGCTACACCACCTTCAACCCGATGCTGGCCGAGGTGGTCGGCGCCGCGGTGTTCCCCGAGCATGTGATCGCGCCGATCCGCGCGGTGCTGTCCACCCGAACGCGCTTCGTGATGGGCAGGCTGCTGCAGGTCGACGCCCGGGCGCGGCACCTGCGCTGCGAGACGCTGGCCGGTGTGCGCGATTTCGCCTACGACGAGCTGGTGCTGGCCATCGGCCAGCGCGCCAAGCTCGACCTGCTGCCCGGCCTGGCCGAGCATGCGCTGCCGCTCAAGCTGGTGGGCGATGCGCTGCACATCCGCAACCGCGTGCTGCAGCGCCTGGCGCGCATCGAGCTGACGGCCGACCCTTCGGAGCGCCACGCGCTGGGGCGGTTCGTCGTCATCGGCGGCGGCTTCTCGGGTGTCGAGGTGGCCGGCTCGCTGGCCGACTTCCTGCGCAGCGCGCGCCACTACTACCCGCGCATCGATGATGGCGAACTCGCCGTCACGCTGCTGCACGATGGCGAGCGCCTGCTGCCCGAGTTGCCGGCGCGGCTGGGCGACGCCGCCGCGCAGTCGCTGCGGCATCGCGGGGTCGACGTGCGACTCGGCGCCCGGGCCGCACGTGTCGAGGCCGATGCGGTGACGCTGGCCGACGGCGCCCGCCTGGCGATGCACACGGTGGTATGCACCATCGGCACGCAGCGGCAGGCGCTGGTCGAGGTGCTGGCCCGCCAGCACGGTCTCGCGCTGCAGCGCGGCCGCATCGCCACGCATGCCGACGGCTCGGTGCCCGGCGTGCCGGGGCTGTGGGCGCTGGGCGACTGCGCCGCGGTGCCGAATGCCGAGGACGGCACGATCAGCCCGCCGACCGCGCAGTTCGCGGTGGCCCAGGCGCAGCAGCTGGCCGAGAACCTGCTGGCCCGGCTGCAGGGCCGGCCGACGATGCCGTTTGCCTACCGCTCGCGCGGGATGATGGCCACCACCGGCCACCACAAGGGTGTCGCGCTGCTGTTCGGCCTGCAGCTCACCGGCCTGCCGGCCTGGCTGCTGTGGCGCGCCTACTACCTCAGCCGGCTGCCGACCTTCGGCCGCAAGTTGCGCATCTGGGTCGAGTGGACCTGGAGCCTGTTCTTCCCGCTGGACATCACGCACCTGCGCTTCACCCGCACGCAGGAGGCGGAGGTGCCCGCGGCCCCGTCGACCACACCCGCTCATCTTCACCGCTAGGAGCTCTCACCATGTTCATCGGCAAGACCGCCCTCGTCACCGGCTCGACCTCGGGCATCGGCCTCGGCATCGCCCGCACGCTGGCGGCCCAGGGCGCCAACATCATCCTCAACGGCTTCGGCGACAAGCGCGAGATCGAAGCGCTGCGCGCCGAACTCGCCGAGCAGCACGACGTGCAGGTGCGCTACGACGGCGCCGACATGGGCCGGCCCGAGGCCATCGAGGACATGATGGGCAAGGCGCTGTCGGAGTTCGGCACCATCGACCTGCTCGTCAACAACGCCGGCATCCAGCATGTGGCGCCGGTCGACGACTTCCCGGTCGACCGGTGGTACGCGATCCTCGCGATCAACCTCTCGGCCACCTTCCACACCACGCGGCTGGCGCTGCCGGCGATGAAGCGCAAGGGCTTCGGCCGCATCGTCAACGTGGCGTCGGCGCATGCGCTGGTGGCCAGCAAGTACAAGTCGGCCTATGTCACCGCCAAGCACGGCGTGGCCGGCTTCACCAAGACGGTGGCGCTGGAAGTGGCCGAGGCCGGCATCACCGTCAACGCGGTGTGCCCCGGCTACGTGCTGACGCCGCTGGTCGAACAGCAGATTCCCGACACCGCGAAGGCGCGTGGCATCTCGCAGCAGGAAGTCATCCGCGACGTGCTGCTGGCCGCGCAACCGACCAAGCGCTTCGTCACCGTCGAGCAGGTGGCGGCACTGACCGCCTTCCTGTGCTCGGACGACGCCGCGTCGATCACCGGCGCCATCCTCCCCATCGAAGGCGGCTGGACCGCGCAGTGATGTGGACCCCCGGCCGCCTGGCGGCCGCCCCCCGAGGGGGCCACCAAACCGGACCGGGCAACCCGGATCGGGTTTGGCCCTCCGACCAGATCCCGCTCCCCTGGTCGCTTCGCGGCCTGTCCCCTGCCGGGGACTTGTTCCCTCGCTTCTCACTCACTTTCCTATTGGAGAAACCCATGAATGCTTCGTTCAAGCTCTCGCTCGCCAGCCTCGCGCTGGCCACCTTCACGCTGGCCGCGCAGGCCGGCGAATGCCCGGCCGACAAGGTGGCGGCCAATGCGCTGGCCGGTGCGGCCACCGCGCCGGTCGGCGTCACCGACACCGAACTGGCCTCGATCGACCTGGCCCGCGAGAACGTCAAGCTGAACCAGCGCCGCCTGCGCATGCGCCACATGACCATCGCGCCCGGCGGCGTCGTGCCCTTCCACAGCCATGAAGACCGGCCGGCGCTGATCATGGTCAACAGCGGCGAGATCTTCGAGTACTCCAGCAAGTGCGCGGTGCCGATCCTGCACAAGGCCGGCGACATCTCTAAGGAGTTCCTCGGCACCAAGCACTGGTGGAAGAACGAGGGCAAGCAGGCCGTCGAGCTGACGATCGCCGACATCGTCAACGACAAGAAGCCCGACACGATGATGGAGATGATGTAGGCCCCGGCCGCCTGGCGGCCGCCCCCGAGGGGCTGCCAAACCCGACCGGGCAACCCGGATCGGGCTTGGCCCTTCCGACGAGACCCAGCTCCCCTGGCCGCTTGGCGGCCTGTCCCCTGCCGGGGACGTGTTGCCGCTTGCGTCGGCAATGGCATTGGATGGGATGAACATGAAGACGAACAGAGACAAATCGACGAATGCCGCGCTGCCGGGCCAGGTGGTGCTGGTGCTGCAGGGCGGTGGCGCCTTGGGCGCCTACCAGCTGGGCGTCTACGAGGCGCTGCACGAGGCCGGCATCGAGCCGGACTGGGTCATCGGCACCTCGATCGGCGCGATCAACGGCGCGCTGATCGCGGGCAACGCCCCCGAGCATCGGCTCGAGCGGCTGCAGGCCTTCTGGCAGCATGTGGAACAGCAGATGCCGCTGGCCGGCCCGATGGACTGGCTGGGCATGGGCAACCTGCTGGCCAACATGACCACGGTGATGCGCGGCATCCCCGCGTTCTTCACGCCCAACCATGCCGCGCTGCGCGGTTCGCGCGCGGCGGTGGGCGTCGAGCAGGCCGCCTACTACAGCACCGCCCCTCTGCGCGAGACGCTGTCGGCGCTGGTCGACTTCGAATCGCTGCAGGGCGGCCCGACGCGGCTGACGGTGGGCGCGGTGAACGCCTGCAGCGGCGCGATGCGCTACTTCGACAGCCGCGACGAGGTGCTCGGCGTCGACCATGTGATGGCCTCCGGCGCGCTGCCACCGGCCTTTCCGGCGGTGCGCATCGACGGCCAGCCCTACTGGGACGGCGGCATCTACTCGAACACGCCGATCGAGGCGGTGCTCGACGACAAGCCGCGGCGCGATTCGCTGATCTTCGCGGTCAACGTCTGGCACCAGACCGGGCCCGAGCCCGAGTCGATCTGGCAGGTGATGGGCCGGCAGAAGGACATCCAGTACGCCAGCCGGGCCGACAGCCACATCGCGCGGCAGAAGCAGATCCACCGCCTGCGGCATGTGATCCGCGAGCTGCAGAAGCAGCTGCCGGCGGCGAAGCAGAACGATCCGAAGGTGAAGGATCTCGCCGCCTGGGGCTGCGGCACGACGATGCATGTGGCGCACCTGGTGGCGCCGCGGCTCGAGGGCGAGGACCACACCAAGGACATCGACTTCACGCCGGCCGGCGTGCGCGCGCGCCGCGAGGCCGGGCATGCCGACACGCTGCGCATGATCGAGCAGGCCCCCTGGCAGCAGCCGGCCGACCCGATCGAAGGCGTCGTCGAACACGTGGTTTGACCCACCCCCGAAGCGCCTGCGGCGCCTCCCCCTCGAGGGGGCCACGCCAGCGGACCGGCGGAGCCGGATCCGCGGCGTGCGCTGGGCCGCAGTTGTTCATGCGGCGCCTGGGGTGCTTCGGCAGCGAGAAAGACTGATGAGAGCCTCATGAACGACTGGCTGCAGACCGCCGCTTTCGCGGCGGCCGCGCTGTGCGCGCTGACGATGGGCTACGCGATCCAGCGCGGCGCCACCTGCACCGTGGCCGCGGTGGACGAGCTGCTGCGCCAGCGGCGTGCCGCCCGGCTGCGCGCGCTGCTGGAGGCCGCGCTGTGGGTCGGCGGCGGGCTGCTGCTGGCGCGGCACCTGCACTTGATGACCGCGCCTTTGACGAGCTATGCCCTCAATGGCTGGACCATCACCGGCGCCGCGCTGCTGGGCGGGGGCGCCTACATCAACCGCGCCTGCGTGTTCGGTGCCATCGCCCGGCTGGGTTCGGGCGAATGGGCCTACCTGGCCACGCCGCTGGGCTTCTACCTCGGCTGCGTCAGCGTCGCCACGGTGTTCGCGCCACCGGCGGCGCAGGCGCTGCCGGCCGGCTCGGCGGTGCTGGACGCGCCGGGCTGGGTGCTGCCGGCCTTCGGCGCCTACCTGGCCTGGCGCATCGGCCAGCCGCTGCTGAACCGCCCAACACGTGAAAGACGCGTCCACGAGCTGATCGAGGGCCGCTGGCCGCCGCACCTGGCCACGCTGGTGATCGGGCTGAGCTTCCTGGCGATGCTGCTGCTGGTGGGCGCCTGGGCCTACACCGACGTGCTGGCCGAGCTGGCCCACGGCATGGCCGGCAGCCTGCTCGCACGCAGCGCGCTGCTGCTGTGCCTGCTGGCCGGCGCGATGCTCGGCGGCTGGCGCGCCGGCCGCCTGGCCGCGCGCTGGCCCAGCAGCGCGCAGATCCTGCGTTGCGCCGCGGGCGGCCTGCTGATGGGCTGGGGCAGCCTCCTGATCCCGGGCGGCAACGACGGCCTGATCCTGGTCGGCATGCCCTTGCTCTGGCCCTATGCCTGGGCCGCGTTCGCGACGATGTGCGCGGTGATCGCGGCCGCCCAGGGCTGGCAGCTGCGCCGCGCGGCCGCCTGACTCACGCGGTGGGCTGCGCCTCGGGCGGCGGCCAGTCCAGCAGCTCGGCCAGCCGGGTGGCCACCCACCAGGCCTCGGCGGCGCTGAAGCCGGCTTCCGGGCTGCCCAGGCCGGCCTGCGTGCGCGCCAGCACGATGTCCTCGGCCAGCCCCAGGTCATGGTGCAGCGCCTGGCTGCGCTCGACCAGCATCTGCGCCATGTCCTCGCACAGCTCGTAGCGCGCGCGGAACTCGGCCAGCGGCAGCTGCAGCCGGCCGCGCGTGTCGGCATGCAGCGCGTGGAACGAGGGCGGGATCGGGATCTGGTAGTCGTCTGACATCGCCGCCGCATTGTCCGGCCATCGCGCGACACAGCGCTCGCTTCATCGCTCGATGGCCCGGCACCATGCCGTCCGCGCTGCAGCCTGTCGCATCGCAAGCCATGCCAGCCCGGCAAGGACTACGCTTCGTCCATCCCGTCCCTTTGCAGGAGATGAACCATGGCGATCAGCGACGAACTGGGCCGGCTGGGCGACTTGCACCAGCGCGGCGTGCTGTCCGATGACGAATTTGCCCGGGCCAAGGCGCGGGTGCTCGATGGCGGCAGCGCCGCCAGCAGCGGCGTGGCCGCGATCAACAGCCTGCGCCGCAGCGTCGGCGACCGCTGGCTCGGCGGCGTGTGCGGCGGCCTGGGCGAGTTCACCGGCGTCTCGGCCTGGGTCTGGCGGCTGTGCTTCGCGCTGATGGTGCTGTGCGCCGGCACCGGCATGCTGGCCTATGTGCTGCTGTGGATCTTCGTGCCGACGCAGGCGGCGACGCGACCGATGCCGGCGCTGGGCAGCCGTTGAGGCTGCGACACGGATCGCTCAGCGCATCATCTCGTCGCGCACGATGACCAGGCGCGCCGCGCTGCCGGACGTGTCGGTGTAGGGCCGCAGCGCCGCCGTGGCCGACGGGCCCGGCACCATCGCGGTGTCGTAGAGGCCGATGCCACTGCTGTCGACCTTGATCGCTTCCAGCAGCGACAGCGCGACGGTCTCGCCACGCACCAGGCTGGGCGTTCCGCCGAACGGCTTGTTCAGGCACAGCACGCCGCTAGTGGCCAGGCCGCGGCAGTCGCCGAGCTCGACGCCGTACTGGCCGCGCAGCGTCAGATCGGCCGCGTTCCACAGCGCGCGGCCGATGACGATGGCGTCACCCGCCCGGCTGATCTGGTCGAAGCCGCCGCTGCCGTGGCTGGTCACGCGCTCCTGCGCGCCCAGGCCATCGGCCAGCACCGGAATGCGGAACAGGCCGCGGTCGCTGCTCTCGATGTCGGTGCCGACCAGCTGCGTGCCCGCGGCATTGAAGGTGATCAGGTTCGAGCCCAGGAAGGCCCCCGCCTGCCGGGGCTGCAGCACCATGTCGCGCAGCAGCACCACGCCCTGGTGGCGCGGCGAGTACTGGGTGTTGCGCAGCGCCACCGCCAGCACGCCGGGTTCGGTGGGCGAGGCGGCGATCGATTCGGCGATGTACTGGCCGCTGCCGCCGTTGCCGCTGGGCAGGCGGACCTTGCCCAGCGACTGCATCGCGGGCAATGACAGGCGCACGATCTCGCCGCTGCTCTTGAGCGCGACGTAGAGCGACTTGCCATCGGCCGCCAGCGCCAGCTGGAAGGGCTCGGAGCCCACCGGGGCCGAGTAGCTGACGGCGCCGCTCAGCGCATCGATGGTGGCGATGCGGTTGCCCTGGCCGACCACGCTGGCCGGCACGCTGGCATAGAAGACGCCGCGCGCAGGATCGGCCACCACGTCGTTGTTGGCGAGCTCGACCGTGACGCGCTGCGCCTTCGGCGTGATGAACTGGGTCAGCAGGCCCACCATCTTCGGGGCCGGCCCGAAGTCGCCGCCCAGGCCGTAGACGCCATTGCCGGTGAAGCCGTTGCCGCTGCTCAGCGCCACGCCCAGGTAGACGCCGGTCGCTTCATAACGGCGGTAGACGATGTTGTCCAGCGTCTGCGTGGCCGGATGGCCCGGGAACAGCGTGCCGTAGTGCGATTCGGCATAGTCCATCAGCTGGCGCGCGGCTTCGGCCTGCGAGAAGCTGGGCGGGTCGACGGCACGCGCCGGCAACGCCGCCGTCAGCAGGCCGATGGCAGCCAGCATGCTGCCTAACGCCGCAAATGCGCGACCGCGCTCGATGCACCCCATCTTCGCTCCCTCCCTGGTCGAGGCAGCGATTCTGATCATCCCCCCTGTTTGCGGGGAGGCCCCTGGCGCGCAAAGCACGCGGGGCCGTGCATCACGTCACGCAGCCGGCCTCCACCACCGCCTGCGGCTTGACGCTCACCGGCTCGGGAATCCAGAAGCCGTAGCGCACCGCGGTGAGCTCGGCCAGGATGCTGACGGCGATTTCCGGCGGCGTGCGGGCGCCGTTCTTCAGGCCCACCGGGCCATGCAGCCGTGCGAGCTGATCCTCGGTCATGCCGAAGTGCTCGATCAGCCGCTGCTTGCGCTTGGCCTGGTTCGCGCGCGAGCCGATGGCGCCGATGTAGAACGCCTCGCTCTTCAGCGCTTCCATCAGCGCCAGGTCGTCGAGCTTGGGGTCGTGCGTCAACGCGATGATCGCGGTGTGGCCGTCGGGCTTCAGCGCCGTGACGGTGTCGTCGGGCATCGTGCGCAGCAAGGTGGCGCCGGGCACGGTGAAGCCCTCGGCGTACTCTTCGCGCGGGTCGCACACCAGCACCTCGTAGCCCAGGGCGCCGGCCATCTGCGCCAGGTACTGGGTCATCTGGCCGGCACCGATCAGCAGCAGCCGCCAGTGCGGGCCATGGTGGGTGGTGAGGGTGGTGTCGGTGAGCAGCAGCTCGTCGGTGTCGGTCGCGGGCTGCAGTTCGACCTCGCCGCTGGCGATGGTCAGCACGCGCCGCACGCGTTCGCCGCGCGACAGGCGCTCCAGCAGTTCGTCCAGCCGGGTGCGCGGCTGCACCGGTTCGAGCACCAGCTCGATCAGGCCGCCGCAGGGCAGGCCGAAGCGGTGCGCGGCATCGGCATCGATGCCGTAGCGCACCACCTTCGGCACGCCCGAGGCCAGCACGCCTTCGCGCGCCTTGTCGATCAGGTCGTCCTCGATGCAGCCGCCGGAGACCGAGCCGGCCACCAGGCCGTCGTCGCGGATTGCCACCGCCGAGCCCGGCGGCCGCGGCGCCGAGCCCCAGGTGCGGGTGATGGTGCCCAGCACCACGCGGTGGCCGGCGGCGGCCCACTGCGCGACGGTGCGCAACACCTGCAGATCAACGTTGTCCATGCAATGTCCTCCGGGATCGTGAGCGGCCCCGCCGGCGCGGCGCGGCGGGCACGGGCAGATCCGATGACGCCGATTCTTGACCAGCTCGGCTTGTCGCGTCGAAACCCGGCCCCGAGAATCCCCGCATGCTGCTGCCTTCCCCCGCGCGCCTGCGCGCCTGGCTGGCCGTCCTGGAGGACGGCCTGCTGGAGCGCGAGACGGCCGTCCGCCTGGTGCTGCTGTCGGCGCTGGGCGGCGAACATGTGCTGCTGATCGGCCCGCCCGGCACCGCGAAGAGCGAGCTGGCCCGCCGCCTGCACCGCGCCTTCGAGGGCGCGCGCTACTTCGAGCGGCTGCTGACGCGCTTCTCGACGCCGGAAGAGCTGTTCGGCCCGCTGTCGCTGCGGGCGCTGGAGGCCGACCGCTACGAGCGCCTGACCGACGGCTTCCTGCCCACCGCCGGCATCGCCTTCCTCGACGAGGTGTTCAAGGCCAACTCGGCGATCCTCAATGCGCTGCTGACGCTGCTGAACGAGCGCGAGTTCGACAACGGC
>CAZXLI010000069.1:0-26698 GCA_964641795.1 uncultured Bordetella sp.
TCCTTTCTTTGCACCAGCAAAGAAAGGAGGTCGCCCGCCGGGGCGAGACCCGGCAACCGTGCAGGCGGAAGCCCTTGGACAAATCGCATCAGCGAACGACCGCCACGGGCCGACTGCTGTCGCTCACCTGTGCGCCAACGTTTCATGCGTCGTGGGACGCGCGAAGCGCGGTGGAGCAACTGACATGAAGCTGCTGGTCTCGCCCGCGCTGCGTTCGTACACCCAGGCCGCGCAGGTCGAGGTGGACGGCGACACGCTGGCCGCGATGTTCGACGCGCTCGACCGGCGCTACCCCGGCATGCGCTTTCGCGTCGTCGACGAGCAGGGGCAGCTGCGGGCGAACATGCGCATCTTCGTCAACGGCCGGGGTGTGCGCGAGCTCGCGCACGCGCTGCGGCCGGATGACGAGGTGGCGCTGGTGCTGGCGCTCAGCGGGGGCTGAGCCGGGTTCCATCGGCCCGGCCACCACCCGGCCGCCGCGGCTTGGTGGGCTGCAGCTGCTCGGCAATCGGCGGCCGCTCGCCGGTTTCGATCCAGCGGTCCAGGAAGGCGATCTTCTCGTCGATGTGCTTCAAGGCCTTCTGGCGCGCGGCCAGGTCGGCAGCGGCGCGCTCGCGGTGGGCGACGAACATCGCCCGCTGCTCGGGCAGCGTGCCTTCGCCGCGCCGCACCAGGTCGGCGTAGGCCACCATCTGCGAGATCGTCATGCCGGTGCGCTTGAGCCGGTCGAGCAGCGCCAGCCAGGCCACGTGCCATTCGCGGTAGTCGCGGTGGCCGGCGTCGGTGCGGCGCACGCCGGGGATCAGCCGGCGCGATTCGTACCAGCGGATCGCGTGCACGCTCAGACCCGAGGCCTGGGCCAGTTCGCCGATGCGCAATTCAGCTCTCCTTGTCGATCAGGTGCTCCAGCCGCAGCGGCAGGCTGCGCAGCCGCACGCCGGTGGCGTCGGCCACCGCATTGGCGATCGCCGCCGCGGTGCCGCAGGTGCCCAGCATGCCGATGCCCTTGATGCCTTCGGCCAGGTCCGCATCATGCTCGGCGACGAACTGGATGTCGAACGTCGGCATGTCGGCGTGCACCGGCACCAGGTAGCCGCAGAAGTCGTCGTTGACGATGCGGCCGGTACGCGGGTCGGTCACGCTGGCCTCGTGCAGCGCCATGCCGATGCCGCCGATCAAGCCGCCGATGGCCTGGCCGCGCACCATCACCGGATCGACAACGCGCCCGCAGGCATAGGCTGCGCTGATGCGACGGACGCGTATTTCGCAGGTCAGCACATCAACCCCCACCTCGACGCAGACGGCCCCCAGCGCGAAGGTGTTGCTGGCCTGCGTGGCCGGGTCCGGTACCTCGGTGCGGGCCCGGGCCGCCACCGGCGCGCCGGGCGCCGGCTGCGCGCCGGCGGCCAGCCGCTCGCGCAGCGCGCGCGCCGCCTGCGCCACGGCCGGCGCGAAGCTGCCGGTGGCCTGCGCGCCGCCGGAATAGGGTCCTTCGGGCAGGGCGCTGTCGCCGATCTCCACCGTCACGTCCTGCGGCGTGCAACCCAGTTCGTCGGCGACGATGCGCGCCAGCGCGGTGAAGCTGCCGCTGCCCATGTCCTGCATCGCGCAGCGCACGCGGTATCGGTAGGGGCCCGCTGCGGTGCAGGCCACCTCGGCCTCGCAGGGCTGGCGATACACCGGGTAGGCGGCGCTGGCCAGGCCGAAGCCGATGCGCCAGCGGCCATCGGCACTGACGCCGCGTTGCCGCTGCTGCCAGCCAAAAGACGCGGCCGCACGCTGCAGGCATTCACCCAGCGCGTGGCTGGACCAGGGCAGGTCGAGGTGCGGATCGCGTGCGGGCAGGTTGCGCAGCCGCAGGTCCAGCGGGTCGATCGCCAACGTGGCGGCCAGCTCGTCGAGCGCGCTTTCCAGCGCGAACATGCCCGGCCCTTCGCCCGGCGCGCGCATCGGGATCGGCTGCGGCGCATGCACCCGCGCCAGTCGGTGCGCGGTGCGCACGTGCTCGCAGGCATACAGCCAGCGCGTCGCGGCACAGGTGGCGTCGCAGTACTCGCCCTGCAGGCCGGTCTCGTGCAGCGCCTCGTGCACCATCGCCAGCAGCGTGCCGTCGCGCCGCGCGCCGATGCGCAGGCGCTGGCGTGTCGGCGAACGCCGGCCCACCTGCGTGAACAGCTCGGCGCGCGTGAGCTCCAGCCGCACCGGCCGGCCGTGCAGCCGCGCCAGCTGGGCGATGGCCGCGGTGGGCGACCACCACAGCTGGCCCTTGCAGCCGAAGCCGCCACCCAGCAGCCGGCAGATCACCTGCACCTGCTCGCGCGGCAGGCCGAGCATGTGCGCGATCAGGCGGCGGGTGATGAACACCGCCTGCGTGCTGGTGTGCAGCTGCAGCGTCGGCTCGCCGTCGGCACCGGGCAGCCACTCGGCCAGGCTGACATGCGGCTCCATCGGCAGGTGCACGTTGGCCGCGCTGAGATAACGCGCATCGTGCACGACATCGGCCGTGGCCAACGCGGCATCGGCATCGCCGCGCGCGGTGTCGGTGGGCACGCGGCCGGCGCTGGGCGGCGTGACGAGCGCGTCGCCGGCCTGCGCAAGGTTCGCGATCAGCGGCTCGGCTGCGACCTCGGCCACCACCCGCGCCGCGGCAGCGTGCGCGGTGGCCGGGCTTTCGGCCAGCACCAGGGCCAGCGGCTGGCCCAGCCAGCGGATGCGGCGGTCGGCCCAGGGCACCGGCACGCCGGCATCGCGCAGCGGTGGCAGCTCGCCGTGGCCGTAGACGCCCAGCACGCCGGGCAGGGCCAATGCCGCCTCGGTGTGCAGCGCCTGCAGCTCGCCATGCGCGACCGGCGCCGGCACCAGCGCGGCATGCAGCAGGCCGGCGGGCCATTCGTCGCCGCAGTAGCGGGCCTGGCCCAGCAGCTTGGGCCAGGCCTCGTGGCGCGGGGCGGGCGCCAGCGCGGGGGTGTCGATCGGTTCGGCGCTCATCATGTCGTGCTCCGCAGGGTGGTCAGTGCACGCTCGACGCAGCGGGCGAGCAAGGGGGCCTTGAAGGCGTTGCCGGCGCGCGGCTGCGCGCCCGCGGCGGCCTGTGCAGCGACGGGCGCCAGCGCCAGCGTCGACCATCGCTGGCCCTGCAACGCGGCCTCGACGCCGTGCAGCCGCCAGGGCAACGGCGCGACGCCGCCGGCGCTTGCCGCGGCGTCGACGATGCGGTCGTCCTCGCAGCGCAGCCGCAGCGCCACCGACACCAGCGCGAACTCGAAGCTCGCGCGGTCGCGTACCTTGTCGAAGGTGGCCAGCGTCGTGCCACCCCCGGCCAGCGGGATGCGCAGCGCGGTGATCAGTTCGCCGGCGGCCAGCGCCGCCTGCCCGGGCACGCCGGGGCGCCGCGCACCGTCGCACCACAGCGCGTCCAGTGGCACGCTGCGCGTTCCTTTCAGCGAGCGCAGTTCGACGCCGGCCCGCAGCGCCTGCAGCGCGACCGCCAGGTCCGAGGGCATCGCCGCCGCGCACTGCGCATCGGCGCCGAAGATCGACAGCCAGCGATCGCCCTCGACCGAACCGGCCGCCTGCGCATCGCAGCCGCTGCCGGGCGCGCGCCGGTGGCAACCGGGCGAGCCGCTGCGGAACCACGGGCAGCGCGGCGCCTGCAGCAGGTTGCCGCCGAGCGTGGCGCGGTGGCGGATCTGCGCGCTGGCGCCGGCGCGCAGGGCCCGCGTGAGCAACGGCGCGTGGGCCTCGACCAGCGGATGCCGCGCCGCATCGTCCGCGGTGACCGCAGCGCCGAGCACCAGCGTGTCGCCCTCGCGCCGCACGCCGGCCAGCGGCAGTGCGCCGAGGTCGACCACGGTGGAGGCGTGGCGCAGCCGCGCGCGCGTCAGCGGCACGAGCTCGGTGCCGCCGGCGATCGGCACGGCCTGCGGGTCGGCGGCCAACAGGCGCAGCGCGGCGTCCAGCGACGAAGGTCGCGCATAGCGGTGCAGCAGCACCGGGTGTTCGATGGCGATGGTCATGCGCCCCCCCGCTGCACCTGCACGATCGCCTCGACGATCTGCGGATAGGCGCCGCAGCGGCACAGGTTGCCGCTCATCGCCTCGGCCACCGCGTGCGGCTCGGCCGGCACGCCTTCGCTCAGCAGGCCGGTGGCCGACGTCAGCTGGCCCGGCGTGCAGAAGCCGCATTGCAGGCCATCGCAGGCGGCGAAGGCGGCCTGCAGCGGCGAGGGCCGGCCCTGCGCATCGGCCAGGCCTTCGACGGTGGTGATCTGCGCGCCGTCGGCCGACGCGGCCAGCGTCAGGCAGGCCAGCACGCGGCGGCCATCCAGCAGCACGGTGCAGGCACCGCAGCCGCCGCGGTCGCAGCCGCGCTTGGTGCCGGTGAGCTGGCAGTGCTCGCGCAGCGCATCGAGCAGGGTGGCGTCTGCCGGCAGCGACAACGCACGCGGCCGGCCATTGAGGTGCAGGGTGAGATCGAGCACGGCGAGCGGCTCGTCGAAGGCGAGAGACATGGGCGCAAGCTCCAGCGGGACACCGCGGCGAACCGACATGGCCCGCGGCGCAGCACCCCTCGTGAAATCGATGCTAGGAGTTCGAGTGCACTCGAAGTCAAGCGCTTTCGCCGCGCCGCGACATCGGATCGGACGCGAGGGACAGGCAGGCTTCGGCGAAGCGTGTCCGCATCGCGGTCGATCCGGCGGTGATGAGGGCACTGTGGTAATCTGCCACAGCACCATGAGCAGCAACTCCATCCGCATCTCATCCGACCTGTTCGAGCAGGCCCTAGAGCAGGGCGAGCGGCTGTCGCGGTCCGCGGCGCAGCAGGTCGAACACTGGGCGCGGCTCGGTGTGGCGGTGGAGGCCAGCGGCCTGGGCGTGCCCGCACTGGTGGCGCTGCTGCAGGGCAAGGTGCCGGAGGCGTCGACCGGCAAGGCGGCGCCCCGACCGGTGTCCGAGGCGCAGCTGTGGGCCCACAAGCGGGCACTGCAGCAGCGGGACCTTGACCAGATGGCGAGCGGTCGATCGCCCCCTGAAGCGATGAGTTGGTTCTCGGGTGGCCGGGCACGGCGTGCCAAGGCCCTGAAGTCGCCGCTGTAGGCGGCTGCACCCGGTGATGCCGCGCGCCGCGAAGCCTGCAGCGTCATGGACGCAGCCCGCGCTGCCGGACGGTGAGCTGCCGCTCGATGCGTCGACACTGGAGGCAATGCTCGACGGCATCGGCACCGGGATGGTCCTCGTCGGCGGCCAGGCGCTGGCCTTCTGGATGGACCGCTACGGCATCCCGGCGCGCGGCGCGGCCGTGACCAGCGACGGCGACATGCTCGGCTCCATCGCCGCGGCGCAGCGCCTGGCCCGCGACCTGCATGCCATGCTGGTCAAGCCCGACGCGCGCGCGCTCACCTCGCTGGTGGCGCAGATCCGCATCCCGGCGGGATCCTCAGGACGGGTGCGCAACATGGATGTGCTGCATCTGCTGTACAGCGTCAGCGGGCTGCGCAAGTCACGCGAGTTCACCGAGGCCGTCTGGCGCGACAGCGTCGAGATGGAGTGGAAACCGGGCCATCGCATCCGCGTGATGCACCCGTTGCACGTGCTGGACTCGCGCGTGCAGAACGCCGTGGGCCTGCTCGGCGACAAGGGGCCGCATGTGCTGACGCAAGCGCGCTGGGCCATCGCGGTGGCGCGTGCGGCGATGCGGCGGGTCTTGCGTCTTCCAGGCGAGGACGAACGCCTGGGCGCGATGATCCGCCAGGTACATAGCCTGGCGCGCAGCCGTGCCGGGCGGCAGTTGATGCGCGAACACGGCATCGAGGTGCTGCAGGCCGTGCCGGTGATGGAGATTCGTCGAAGAGCACCTGGGCACGAGCGCCAGCTGGTGGCGATCGAACGGGCGATGGCCTTGCGGGCACGGGTCGGCTGAGTGCGTCTGCGTGGTGCTCGCGCCACCCTCGCAAGACTCACCATCGCCACGCCGCGGCCCGCATGCTAAGGTCCCCGCGCCCCCACGATGACCCTGCACGCCTACCTCGCCCAGGATCGGCTGCGCGCACTCGCGCGGGGTGAGGCCTTGCCGGTCGGCTGCGAGGGCGCGGCGCTGTTCGCCGACATCTCCGGCTTCACCGCGCTGACCGAGAGCCTGACGCTGGACAGCGGCCAGCGGCGCGGTGTTGAAGCGCTGGCGCGGCGCATCAATGCCGTGCACCAGGCGCTGGTCGACGAGGTCGAGCGCGAGGGCGGCAGCGTGGTCGGCTTTGCCGGCGATGGCATGACCTGCTGGTTCGATCGCGGCCCTGACGCCGATGCGGCCGGCGCGGCGTGGCGCGCGGTGCGCTGCGGCCAGCGCATGCTGCGGGCGATGGCACTCTTCGACGGGCTGTCGGTCAAGGTGGGCATCGGCGGTGGCGCCGCGCAGCGGCTGGTCGTCGGCGACCCGGCGCTGCACCTGATCGACCTGCTCGCCGGCGACCCGGTGGTGCGCGCGGTGCAGGCCGAGGGCCTGGCGCGGGCCGGCGAGCTGATCGTCGACGCGGTGGTGGCGACGCTGCTGGCGCTGCCGCTGGAGGACGTGCGGCATGGGCCCGGGGGCGGGGCGTTCTTCGGATGCTCCGCGTCGAGCGCGGACCTCGCGACGGTTTCTGATCGCGTTCAAGCCTCGGCCGACGCGCCGCGGCCCGCGCTGCCGACCGAGACGCTGCGGCCCTGGCTGCTGCCCTTCGTGTTCGAGCGCGAGCGCATCGGCCAGGGCCTGTTCGCCACCGACCTGCGCCCGGCAACCGCGCTGTTCCTGCGCATCGCGCTGCCCGCCGGTGCCGACCTGCCCGCCACGCTGCCGGCGCAGGTGGCGCTCGCGCAGCAGCAGCTGCAGCGCCATGGCGGCGTGCTGCTGGAGGCCACGGTCGATGCGCGCGGGCTGTGCCTGTACGGCAACTTCGGCGCCGCGCAGATGCACGAGGACGACGCGCGCCGCGCGCTGCATGCGGCGCTGTCGCTGCGCCAGGCCCTGGAGGCCGCGGGCTGCGCGCTGCAGATCGGCCTGAGCAGCGGCACGCTGTGCGTGGGCGGCTATGGCGGCGCCACGCGGCGCTCGTTCGGTGCCATCGGCGACGAGGTGAACACCGCCGCGCGGCTGATGGCGCAGGCGCTGCCCGGCGAGATCCTGCTGTCGGGTCGCGTGCGGCAGGGCGCTGGTGAAGGCCTGTTCATGTTCGAGCCGCGTTCGCCGATCGCGATGAAGGGCAAGGCCGAGCCGATGCCGGTGTTCGCGCTCGGCGGGCTGCAGCAGCGCCGCGCGATCCGGCTGCAGGAGCCCGATGCGCTGCTGCCGATGGTCGGCCGCGAAGCCGAGGTCGGCGTGCTGGTGGCCAGGCTGGCGGCCGCGGCGGGCGGGCGCGGACAGCTGCTGCGCATCGTCGCCGAGGCCGGCATGGGCAAGTCGCGCCTGGTGGCCGAAGCGGTGCGGCTGGCGCGGCGCGGCCGCTTCATCGGCTATGGCGGCGCCTGCCGGCTCGACGGCATCCGCACGCCGTATGCGGTGTGGCAGGGCATCTTCACCGCGTTCTTCGATCTCGACCCGGCGCTGCCGCAGCGCCGCCAGCGGCATGCGGTGCAGTCGCTGCTGCAGCTGCACGCACCCGAGCATGCCGAGGCCTGGCCCTTGCTCGGCGCGGTGCTGGGGCAGGACTGGCCCGACACCGCCTTCACCGCCGCGCTGCAGCCGCAAGACCGCAAGTCGCTGCTCGAAGCGATGCTGCTGCGCTGCCTGCAATCGGCCGCCAGCGAGGCCGCCGACGATGGCATGGGCCTGCTGCTGGTGCTGGAAGACCTGCATGCGGCCGATCCGCTGTCGCTGGACCTGCTGCTGCTGCTGGCGCGCGGCCTGGCGGAGCTGCCGGTGCTGCTGCTGACGGCCGAGCGCCCGCCGGAGGCCGATGCCGGCAGCCACCCCGTCGCCGCCCGGCTGGCCGCGCTGCCGCAGGCCGAGACGCTGCTGCTGCAGGCGCTGGGCCCGGCCGAGGTCGAGCACATCGTGCGCGCCAAGCTCGCGCTGCAGTTCCCCGAGCGCGCGGGCGCCGTGCCGCGCAGCCTGATCGAGCAGGTGGCCGAGCGCGCGCAGGGCAATCCGTTCTACGTCGACGAGCTGCTGAACTACCTGCACGACCGCGGGCTCGACCCACGCCTGCCCGAGGCGGTGCAGGCGCTGGCGCTGCCGGCCAGCCTGCACAGCCTGGTGCTCAGCCGCATGGACCGGCTGGCGGCCTCGCAGCAGGGTGCGCTGAAGGCGGCCAGCATCATCGGCCGCCAGTTCGCACTGCAGGACCTGCAGGGTTACTGCCCGAGCCTGGGCGCGCCCGAGGCGGTGCACGCCGACCTGGCGGCGCTGGACCGCCTGGGCTTCACGCCACGGCTGCCGCAGGCCGAGCCGCCCAGCCACGTGTTCCGCCACCTGGTGACGCTGGAGGTCAGCTACGAGAGCCTGGCGCACGACACGCGGGTGCAGCTGCACGCGCAGTTCGGACGTTATCTCGAACAGGCGCATGCCGACCGCCTGACCCCGCTGGCACCGCAGCTGGCGCACCATTTCGAGCGCGCGCAGTGCCGCGACGATGCCTGCCGCTACCTGCGCCAGGCCGGCGAGCAGGCGGCCGCCCGCTTCGCCAACGACGAAGCGCTGGCCTGCTACACGCGGGCGCTGCAGTGGTGGCCGGACGACGACGGCGCCGGGCGCTTCGAGCTGCTGATGCGCTGCCAGGCGCTGCACGACCTGCAGGGCCGGCACGAGGCGCAGCGCGAGGCGCTGGACGCGCTGGAGCGGCTGGCGCCGGCGCTGGACCGTGCGGTCGAGCGCCGGGCCCAGGTGGCCGTGCAGCGCGCGCGCCTGGCCATCGCGGTGGGCGACTACGCCGCCGCACGCGCCGCGGCGCAGGCCGCCAGCGCGCTGATCGAGGCCGACGCGGCCACGCGCGGCCGCGCCACCGAACTGCAGGCCGAGGCGCTGCTGCTCGAGGCGCGCGCGCTGTTCTTTGCCGGCCAGGCCGCTGGCGCGCAGCCGATGCTCGAACGCGCGCTGGCGCTGGCGCGCAGCGGTGGCCACCGGCGCAGCGAGGTGCATGCGCTGTCGCAGACCGGCCTGCTGCACTGGCACACCGGCGACTATGCGGCGGCCGAGCAGTGGCTGCAGCAGGCCCTGGCGCTGGCGGCGGCCGGCGGCGAGCCGCGGCCGCAGCTGGACATCCTGAACAACCTGGGCGTCGTGGCCAAGTCACGTGCGCGTTATCACGAGGCGGTCGGCCACTACCAGCAGGCGCTGGCCATCGCCCGCCGCATCGGCGACCGGCCGGGCGAAGCGATGCTGCTGAACAACCTGGGCAGCGCCTGCCTGTCGTCCGGCGACTTCCCGGCCGCCGGCGGCTACGCGGGCCAGGCCGCGCGCATGTTCGCCGAGGCGCAGGAGCCGGTGCAGCACGGCCTGGCCCTGATCAACCGCGCCGAGGCGCACCGCGAGCTCGGCCAGTACGCGCAGGCGCGCAGCCTGTCCGAGCAGGCGCTGGCGCTGCTGCGCGCCAGCGGCTTCCGCCGCGGCGAGGCCATCGTGCTGGAGAACCTGGGCCTGGCCGCCATGGGGCAGGGCCGCTGGGCCGAGGCCGACCGGTGGATGGGCGAGGCGCTGGTGCTGGCGCGCGAGATCGGCCTGCGCGCCATGGCGGCCAGCGTGCTCAAGAACCAGGGGCTGATCGCCCTCGGTCGTGGCGACGGCGCGGCCGCGCGGCCCGCGCTCGCCGAGGCCGCCGCGCTGGCGCAGGCGCTGGCGGCCGAGGACCTGGCGCTGGAGGTGGCGGCGGCGCAGGCGCAGCTGGCACTGGACGACCCCGGTGGCGAGGCTGGCGCGACGCAGGCGCGCGACCGCATGGGACGTGTACTTTCAGTGCTATTGGCAGAGCCCGTCCCCGCCAGCGCCGAAGCCGCGGCGCCGCGGCCGATGGCCCTGTATGTCGCCGCCTGGCGCGTGCTGCAGGCCTGCGGCGACGCGCGCGCCCACGCCGTGCGGGCCGAGGGCTGCGCGCAGCTGCAGGCGCGCAGCCTGCGCATTCCCGATGCGGCGGCACGGCGCGACTTCCTCGCCATTGCCGAGCACCGTGCACTGCTGGACGGAGTCGGCCATGGCTGAGTCAGGACGCCGGCCGCGCTACGAAGCCTTCCTGCAGCTGGACACCGGCACGCACCAGGGCGAGATCGTCCAGCTCGCCGCCACGCGCGATGGCCGGCGGCTGGTGAGCGCCGGCGAGACGACGATCCGCGTCTGGAACGCCGAGACCCGCGCGCTCGAGCGCCTGCTGCTCGGCCAGGTGTCCGGCGCCACCGACGACAGCGCGGCCGATGCGGTGGCGCTGCGCTTCGCGATCAGCCCGGACGGCCGCTGGGTTGCCGCGATCAAGCCCTGGGGCCGGCGGGCGCTGGCCCAGCGCAGCGTGGCCCAGGAGGCCGCTCATGATGGCCGATATGACGACGGCCTGGCCGGCGACGACGCCGGCCGCGTCACCGAACTGCAGTTGTTCGACCTGCACACCGGCAACCTGCAGGCGCGGCTGGTCCATCCCGGCCTGCTGCTCGACCTGGACTTCACGCCCGATGGCCGCTGGCTTGCGCTGGCCGGCAACACGCGCCAGGGCCGCGTGCGCTGCGGCAGCGTCGCGCTGCTGGCCGTGCGGGACTGGCTGAAGGCCGGCACGCGCGGGCGGCCGGCGCTGGCGGCGAGCGTCGAGGTCGGTCGCGCGCTGCGCGAATCGCTGACGCCGGTGGGCCTGCGCTGCGTGCCCGGTGCCACGGCGTCGACCTCGACGACGCTGGTGTTGGCGATCGGCGACCCGCGGGCGCGCGACGGGCAACTGGCCTGGTTGCGGGCCGACACGGCCGGCCGCCTGCACGTCGATCGCGTCGTGCGCACCGAGGTGCCGATCAATCCACCCACGCTATCGGTCAGCGCCACACTGGCGGTGGTGGCGGCCGGGCCGCTGGGCGGGCGCCGGCGTCTCGGCCAGTTGCTGTGGCAGGGCCATGACGGTGCGGCGGGCGGCACGGTCGGCACCGAGGCGCCGCCGTCCTCGACCGCGTTCTCGCCCTCGGGCACGCAGCTGCTGGCCGGCCTGTCGGTCGACCAGTTCAACGGCCTCGACGCCGCGCCCGGCGACCATGTGGTGCAGGTCAATGCCTATGCGGTGCTGCCGGGCACCGCGGGGCTCGAGCTGCGCAGCAGCTACTACGGCCACGACGGCACGGTGTACGCGGCGGCCTTCCTGGACGACACCACGGCGGCCAGTGCGGGCGGCGACAACCACGCCATCCACCTGTGGCGGCCCGAGCACCGGGTGGCCACGCTGCAGGCGGCGATCCGCGGCGTCGGCCAGACGCTCTATGCGCCCGGCATCACGCGCGCCGAGCAGGTGCTGTTCGGCACCGTGCCGCAGCGCCTGCTGCCGCCGCGCCATCCGCCGCGCCAGCAGAGCTTCGACCTGCGCACGATGCGCCTGCACACCACCTCGGCCAGCAGCCTGCGGCAGTGCGACTTCGAATCGCGCAAGTGGTTCATCATGGACCAGTCGGCGCAGTACGTGCCGCTGCGCTACAGCCCCGATGCCTACGGCGATGCGCTCGACCTGCCGCCGGACCTGAGCCTGTTCGTCGGCGCCGATGACGAGTGGGTGATCTGGAGCCGCTCGGGCTACTACGACGCCAGCCCGAAGGGTGCGCAGCGCATCGGCTACCGCATCAACCGCGGGCCGGACCAGGAAGCGCTGTTCGTGCCGAGCGACCGCTTCAAGCACTTCTACCGGCCCGACATCATTGCGGCCATCGTGCGCCATGGCTCGGAGGACCGCGCGCGCAGCCGGCGGCTGGCGATCGAGGCGATCGACGTCGCGAAGATCCTGCCGCCGATCATCGAGCTCGTGCCCGGCGGCGTGCAGGTGGCCGACGGCGAGGTCCGCCTGCACTTCAGCGTCGAATGCCCGAACCCGGACGAGCCGGTCACGCGGCTGTGGATCCTGCGCAATGACCGCTTCGTGTGGGTCGAGACGCAGCCGCAGCGCACGCCGCGCGCGCACTACCGCGTCAGCCTGCCGCTGCGGCCGGGGCCGAACCTCATCAGCCTGCGTGCCGAAAACGCACAGGCGCGTGCCGTGCCGGTGGCGCTGGAACTGACCGGTCCGGTGCCCGACAGCCCCGATGCGCTGGCCCGGCTGGATGCGCCGGGCCGCCTGTTCATGCTGAGCGTGGGCGTCTCGGACTTCGCGGCCGCCGGCACGCCGGAGGCCGGGCCCTTCAAGCCGCTGCGCTTTGCGCACCGCGATGCGATGGCGGTGTTCAACGCCTTCGCGCGCTCGGTCCCCGCGCACACCGTGCACGCGACCGTGCCGCTGCAGAACCCGGCCTTCGAAGCGGTGGAGGCCACGGTGCTGGTGAACGAGGCTGCCACCAAGCGGGCCATCCTGGCCGAGCTGGACCACCTGTGCGCGCGCATCCGCGAGCGCCACCGCGCGGCCGGTGCCGAGCGCGACGTGCTGTTCGTCTTCCTCTCCGGCCACGGCGTGCGCTACCAGGGCGAGCCCGACCTGTACTTCTGGAACCACGACCTGCAGCCGCAGGCGATGGAGGCCACCGGCCTGTCGATGCTCGACCTCGGCGACCGCATCACCGCGGTGCCCGCCGAGGTGGTGCTGGTGGTCGATGCCTGCCATTCGGCAATGGCCGGCAGCAACGTGATGAGCGGGCTCGACGCCGAGGAACTGGCGCGCCGCGTGCACGCGATCAACGAGCGCGGCATGTACGTGGTGAACGCGGCGCGCAGCGAGGAAGAAGCGCGCGAGGATCCGACCGCCGGCCTGGGCGTGCTGACCGGCGCGATGCTCGAGACCGTGCGCTCGCAGCGCTACCTGCAGCCCGAGGCGCCGGGCAGCGAGCGCCGCACATTGGCGATGGCCGCGCTGATCGCCGGCGTGCAGCAGCTGGTGCCGCAGATCACCGCGCGGGCCGGCGTGCAGGCGCAGACGCCGGTGTGCCGCATCTACGGCGACCTGTTGCCGCTGACCATCTACAAGACCGACGCGGGTGCCGCCGCATTGCGGCCCGCGGCGCCTTCGCGTAAGGTGCCCGCGGCGGGCGTGGCCCGCTCAACACGAGGAAGGAGCGACGGGATGGCGACGAAGGTGGCGACGAAGAAGCCAGCGGCCAAGAAGGCGCCGGCAAAGAAGGCCGTGGCGAAGAAGGTGGCGGCGAAGAAGGTGGTGGCGAAGAAGGCAGCCGCGAAGGCGCCAGCGAAGAAGGCCCCGGCCAAGAAGGCCCCCGCGCGGCAGGCCGCTGCGAAGAAGGTGGTGGCCAAGCAGGCGGCGGCCAAGGCCCCGGCGAAGAAGGTCGTTGCGAAGAAGGTCGCTGCGAAGAAGCCTGTCGCGAAGAAGGCGCCCGCCAAGAAGCTGGTCGTCAAGAAGGTGATGGCCCCGGCCACGCCGACCGGCGGCGGCAAGGGCGGCGCCGACATCGTGCGCCAGGCACCCGAAGACAAGTAGGCGCAGGCAAGGCTTCAGCGCCGGCGCGCTGCCGTGCGGCCGGCGCTGGCCCGGGTCGGTGCCAGCATGCCGCCGATGCGCGGCATCCATGCGCGCATCAGCTCGGCAAACGCGCGCAGCCGCGCCGGCAGGAACGGCGCCTGCGGATAGACCAGGTACACCGGCAGCGGCGCGGCCGCCCACTCGGGCGCCAGCTGCACCAGCCGGCCCTGCGCGAGGTCGTCGACCACCACCCAGGCCGACAGCAACGCCACGCCGGCGCCGCCCAGCGCGGCCTGGCGCAGCGCATGCAGGCTGTCGGTGCTCAGGCGCGGCCGGATCGGCAGGCGCAAGGTCTGGCCGCTGTCGCGGTGCGAGAGCTGCACCTCGTCGCGGTAGTAGGTGCGAAACGCCAGCCACGGCAGGGACTGCAGGGCCTGCGGCTGCGCCGGTGGCTTGCCGCGGCCCCACAGCCCCGGCGCAGCCACCACGATGCGCGGCACCTCGGCCAGGCGGATCGCGACCAGCCCCGGCTCCTCGACCTCGCCGACGCGGATTGCGCAGTCGACGCCTTGCGCGATGAAGTCGGGCAGCCGGTCGTACAGCAGCCATTCGACCGACACCTGCGGATGCCGGCGCAGGTACTCCAGCAGCGGCGCGATCAGCTGCTCCTGGCCGAAGGCATGCGGCGCCACCACGCGCAGCGCGCCGCGCGCCTCGTGCTGCGCGCCGCGCAGGTCGGCCTCGATGGCCTGCCAGTTGTCCAGCAGGCCCTTGGCATGCGCGAAGCAGCGCTCGCCGTCGTCGGTGAGCTTCATCGCATGGGTCGAGCGATTCAGCAGCCGCACGCCGAGCAGGCGCTCCAGCATCTGCAGCCGGCGGCTCACGGTGGGCTGGCTGCTCTGCAGCCGCGCGGCCGCGGCCGAGAGACTGCCGGCTTCGACGATGTGCACGAAGGTCTGCAGCAGCGCGAGCCGGTCGACGCCGGCGGTGGGTTCTTGCATGCGCCAAGCGTATAACAGATCTGCACATCGGTCAGCTTCCGTCAGCGGCCATGCGTGGCAAGAATGCAGGCATCGAACGATCCGACCTGCGAGTCCCCATGAACACCGCCCCCTGCCCGCCGCTGGCAGCCGCCGCGCCCGCGGCGAGCGCCACCGAACCCTCCACCTCCCGCGTGCTGCTGATGGCCACCGGCGCCGGCCTGGCCGTGGCCTCGATCTACTACAGCCAGCCGCTGCTGGGCGTGCTGGCGGCCGACATGGGGCAGGGCGCCGGGCCGGTCGGCCTGGTGCCCACGCTCACGCAGCTGGGCTACGCGCTGGGCATCCTGCTGCTGTCGCCGCTGGGCGACCGCTTCGACCGCCGGCGCCTGATCGTCGCGAAGTCGGCGCTGCTGGCGCTGGCGCTGCTGGCCGCGGGGCTGGCGCCGGGCATCGCGGCGCTGCTGGCGGCCAGCGGGGCGGTGGGCATCGCCGCGACGCTGGCGCAGGACATCGTGCCGGCCGCGGCCACGCTGGCCGCGCCGGAGCGCCGCGGCAAGACCGTCGGCACCGTGATGACCGGCCTGCTGCTGGGCATCCTGCTATCGCGCGTGGTGAGCGGCCTGATCGGCCAGGCCTGGGGCTGGCGTTCGGTGTACCTGGCGGCGGCCGCCGCCATCGCGCTGCTGGGGCTGGCGCTGTGGCGCGGGCTGCCGCGCTTCCGGCCCGCCACCGCGCTGGGCTACGGCGCGCTGCTGGCCACGCTGCCGCCGCTGTGGCGCCGGCATGCGGCGCTGCGCCGTGCGGCCTGGGCGCAGGGGCTGCTGTCGCTGGGTTTCAGCGCGTTCTGGTCCACGCTGGCGGTGATGCTGCACAGCCGCTTCCACTGGGGCAGCGCGGTGGCCGGCGCCTTCGGGCTGGCCGGCGCCGCGGGCGCGCTGGCCGCGCCGCTGGCCGGCCGGCTGGCCGATCGGCGCGGGCCCGAACCGGTGATCCGCCTGGGCGCCGCGCTGGCGATGGCCTCGTTCGGGCTGATGGCGCTGGACGGACTGCTGCCGGCACAGGCGCAGTGGCTGCTGCTGGTGATCGGTGCGATCGGCTTCGACTTCGGCGTGCAGGCCGCGCTGGTGGCGCACCAGACCCAGGTCTACGGCCTCGACCCGGCCGCGCGCAGCCGGCTCAACGCGCTGCTGTTCACCGCGATGTTCATCGGCATGGCCGCGGGCTCGGCGCTTGGCAGCCTGGTGCTGGCGCAGGCCGGCTGGCATGGCCTGCTGGGCCTGGCCGCCGCCTCCGCGGCCGCGGCGCTGGCCGTGCGCTGCTGGCCGCAGCGGGTGGCATGAGCGTCCGGGCCGCGCGCTACACGCGCGCCATGGCCGACACCATCACCTGCTCGACCTGCTCGATCAGCCGCTCCCAGTCCTGCGTGGCCGCGGTCTGGCGCGCGCGCAGGCCCAGGCCGCGGGAGCGCACCGGGTCCAGGGCCAGCGCCACGGCCTGGTTCACGAAGCTGGCGCCATCGCCTTTGGGTGCCAGCAGGCCGTTCTCGCCGGGGCGCACCAGCTGCGCCGCGGCCGCGTAGTCGTAGGCCAGCAAGGCCAGGCCGCTGGCCATGGCCTCGGGCGTCACGTTGCCGAAGGTCTCGGTCAGGCTCGGAAACAGGAACAGGTCGGCCGAGGCATAGAAGGTGGCCAGCTCGACGCCCGATCGCGTGCCGGCAAAGATCGCCTGCGGGCAGCGGCGCTGCAGCTCGGCGCGCGCCGGGCCGTCGCCCACCAGCACCAGCCTGGCATCGACGCCGGCGTGCTGGATCGCCTCGAACGCGGCGATCAGCTGCACCAGGTTCTTCTCGCGCGCGAGCCGGCCCACGCACAGCAGCACGCGGGTGTCGTCGCCGGCGCCCCAGCTGGCGCGCAGCGCGCGGTCGCGGCGCTGCGGGTGGAACAGCTCGGTGTCCACGCCGCGCGCCAGCACGCACAGGTTCTGGAAGCCGAAGTCGGCCAGCTGCTGGCGCAGCGCCTCGGTGGGCACCATGGTGTGCTGCGTCTGGTTGTGGAACTTGCGCAGGTAGCCGAGGATGGGCTTGTGCAGCCAGCCCACGCCGTAGTGGCGGCTGTAGTCGTGGAAGTTGGTGCGGAAGTCCGAGCTCACCGGCAGCTTCAGCTGGCGCGCGGCCTGCAGCGCGGACCAGCCCAGCGGCCCCTCGGTGGCGATGTGCACGATGTCGGGCCGGCGCAGCGTCCAGCGCGCCAGCAGCGCCTTCTTCGACGGCAGCCCCACCGTGAGCTGCGGGTAGCGCGGGATCGGCAGGCCGCGCATCAGCACCTCGTCCATTGCGGTGGTGGTGGGCGCGATGCTGCTGTTGGCCTCATCGCGCGCCGCCGCGGCCTCGCTGGCCTGGCGCGGCCGCACCAGCTGCAGCTCGTGGTTGCGGGCCCGCAGGCCCTCGACCATGCGCGCCAGCGTCACCGCCACGCCGTTGATCTCGGGCGGGTAGGTCTCGGTCACCACCGCGATGCGCAGCGAACGCCGCGCCGGCGCGAAGTCTTCGACGAGGATCGGCGCTGCGGCGGTCGCGGTCATGCAGCGGATGCTGCCTCGAGGCTTCGACAATTCGATGACGCCGCCATGGCGTTTGCGCGTCAGCTTCACGCGGTCGTCACCGGAATTTCATCGAAGCACGCGAGCATCCGGCATCCAACCGAGGAGCAAGCACCGTGCGGCAGATCTGGAAGACGCTGGCCATCCAGCGCTGGGACGACCATCGCTACTACCACCACAGCCGGATCAACCAGTCGCTGCATCTGCTCAGCGCCTGCAGCTTCGTATTCGCCTACGTGCTGATGTTCAGCGATCCCGCGAAGGCCGCGTTGATCGGCTGGCTGGTCGGCATGGTCAGCCGGCAGTCGGGCCACTTCTTCTTCGAGCCCAAGGGCTACGACCACGTGAACCAGGCCACGCACGAGTACAAGGAAGAGATCAAGGTCGGCTACAACCTGCGTCGCAAGGTGGTGCTGATGGTGCTGTGGATCCTGCTGCCGGCGCTGCTGGCGGCCGACCGCACGCTGTTCGGGCTGATCGAGCCGGCACCGGGCGGCGCGGCGGGCTACTGGCATGACCTGGGGCTGCTGTGGCTGTCGTTGGGCATTGGCGGCCTCCTGTTCCGCGTGCTGCAGCTGGCGTTCACGCAGAACCTGATGACCGGTGTGGTGTGGGCGATGAAGATCCTCACCGACCCCTTCCACGACATCTACCTGTACCACCGCGCACCGCTGGCCTTGCTGCGCGGCGAGCTGATCGACCCCATGCCGCACGTGCACTGAGGCCCCTAAGGCCCTGCGGGCCGGTCCCCCGAGGGGATCGAGTCGCCTGGCGGAGCCAGATCGACTCAAGTCCTGCTTCGAAGCGGTCGTCGACAGATGGCCGCTTTTTTTGTGGCCTAGAGAAGATGCGACCACATCTCCTTCAGCACACCGCGCCGGATGGCCTGGTTCGTCAGCGCCGCGTCCTGCCACCACCAGCCGTCGGCAGCCATCTCGCCGGCCGCGGCGACGAAGCGCTCGGCCACCGCCTCGAACTCCGCATCGCCGAACGCGAGGCTGAAGATCAGCCGGCCGGTGCCGACCCAGCTCAGCGCCAGGCCGTGTGCGCGCAGGTAGTACTGCAGCAGCCAGTTGTAGCGCGAGGGCTGGGTGTAGGTGACGGTCCAGATCGTCGACAGCGCCGAGACCTGCACCGGCGCGCCGGCCGCCTGCAGGCGCCGGTTCAACGCCTCGGCGCGGGCCTGCCAGCGCGCGTCCAGCCCCTCGTACAGGCGCTGCACGTCGGGCTGCTCCCAGCGGTGCAGGAAGGCCTGCATCGCGCCCATCACGTAGGGGTGGCTGTTGAAGGTGCCGCGGGCGAAGCAGATGTCGGCCGGCCGGTCATCGCGATAACGCTTCATCAGCGCGGCCTGGCCGCACAGCACGCCGATCGGCAGGCCGCCGCCCAGTGTCTTGCCGTAGGTCACCAGGTCGCCCTGGATGCCGAAGTATTCCTGCGCGCCGCCGGGTGCCAGCCGGAAGCCGGTGAACACCTCGTCGATGATCAGCACGATGCCGCGCGCGGTGCACACCTGGCGCAGCTCGCGCAGCCAGGCGCTGTAGGCCGCGCGGTCGACGCCGGCGCGGCGGCTGGAATCGATCAGCGAGCCGTCGCCCGGCGCGGCGCTGTTCGGGTGCAGCGCCTGCAGCGGGTTCACCAGCACGCAGGCGATGTCGCGCCGCGTGCGCAGCACCTGCAGCGTGCGCGGGTGCATTTCGCGCAGCGTGTAGGTCTCGGTGGCCGGGCGCGGGTTGCCGGGGCCGGGCTGCACCTCGCCCCACCAGCCGTGGTACGCGCCGCAGAAGCGCACCAGGTGGCTGCGCCGGGTGTGATAGCGCGCCAGCCGCACGGCCTGCATCACCGCCTCGGTGCCGGACATGTGGAAGCTCACCTCGTCGAGCCCCGAGATGCGCTTGAGCCGCTCGACGTTGTCCAGCACGCAGGGGTGGTAGCCGCCCAGCACCGGGCCCAGCGCCTGCACCTGCGCGGCGCCTTCGGCGATGCAGTGCTTGTAGGCATCGGTGCCCAGCAGGTTCATGCCGTAGGAGCCGGTGAGGTCGATGAAGCGCTGGCCGTCCAGGTCGGTCAGCGTCACGCCGTCGCTCGATTGCCAGAACGCGCCGATCGGCAGCCGCTCGCGCAGCAGCTTCGCGAACTGGAAGGGCACGCGGTAGCGGCTGGTGAACTGCAGGTCCGACAGGCCGGTGGCAGCCTGCGCCGTGGCCGCCAGCGTCAGCGGATGGCGCTCGCGCAGCGTGCCGGACAGGCGCTCGAAGCCGGCCTTGCGGCGCGCCTGCACCGGCAACGGCGCGTCGTCGGCCGCGAAGAAGCGCTGTGCGTCGTAGTGATAACCCGGTATCAGCGCGGCCACGCGGCGCGCCATGCGGCCGTGGCCGGCCAGCGAGGGATGTTTGGCGCGCGACAGCTGCAGCCGGCGGTGGGCCATCGGCCACACCGCCAGCGCGGCGGCCGCGGCCACCAGGGTCAGGGTCAGGGTGTTGTCCATGGCCCGATGTCTAACGGAAAGCATTGACATGTTGATGAAACTGCAAGCCCTGCGCGACCGCCTGCTGCTGCAGGAGGACCTGAACTTCCTGCTGACCAACCGCGTGCCGCGTGCGCTGCTGACGCGGGCGATGGGCTGGTACAGCGGCATCCGCAGCCGGTGGCTGACGGCGCTGTCGATCCGCGTCTGGCGCCTGTTCACCGACCTGGACCTGGGCGAGGCGAAGCTGCAGCGCTTCGACAGCCTGCAGCAGTGCTTCACGCGTGAACTGAAACCCGGCGCCCGCCGCATCGAGCCCGACCCCGGCCTGCTGGCCAGCCCCTGCGATGCGATCGTCGGCGCCTGCGGTGCGGTGCAGGGCACGCAGGTGTTCCAGGCCAAGGGCTTTCCGTACACGCTGCAGGAGCTGTTCGGCGGGGGGCCTGACGCGCAACGCTGGGCCGAGCACTACCGCGACGGCAGCTACGTGACGCTGCGCCTGACCTCGGCGATGTACCACCGCTTCCACGCGCCGCACGACCTGCGGCTGGACGAGGTGACCTACATCGCCGGCGACACCTGGAACGTCAACCCGATCGCGCTGCAGCGCATCGAGCGCCTGTTCTGCCGCAACGAGCGCGCGCTGTTGCCCTGCACGCTGCAGGTGCCCGGCGCGCCGGTGCTGATGCTGGTGCCGGTGGCGGCCATCCTGGTGGCCAGCCTGAGGCTGCATGCGCTGGGCACGCTGCTGCACCCGCGCTACCGCGGGCCCGACCGCATCGCCACCGATGCGCGCTATGCCAAGGGCGACGAGATGGGCTGGTTCCAGCACGGCTCGACGATCCTCGTCTTCGCGCCGCGCGGCTTCGCGCTGTGCGAGGGGGTGGCGACGGGGCGGCGCGTGCGCATGGGGCAGGGCTTGATGAGGCTGGCGGCGTGAGGGCGCGGCAGTCAGCGCCGGCCGGGGCCAGCCCGTGCGCTGCGCGTCAGGCCTGCCACACGCCGTAGCCTGCCTCGCGCAGGCCGATCGCGAGCTCCACTTCCATCTCGCGCGCGGCCTCGTAGGGCATCGGGTTGTAGACCTCGTACAGGTGCGGCAGCAGGCGCAGGCCGTACTCGCGGGCGAAGCGATTGGCCTGGATGCCGGCCTTGTGCTTGTCGAAGCGCAGGTCCGGATCGAGCCCGGTCATGCCGACGTAGACGAAAGGCTTGCCCAACTGGTAATCCGGGTTCGCCTTGCGAAAGCTCGGCTCGTTCCACACCCGGTCGGACAGTTCGACCACGTACACGTGGTGATGGTGGCGGGCTTCGCGGCGCGGCATCGGTCCGGTGCCGGCGACTAGAAGTGGTCCAGGGTCGGGAAGCGATCGTCCCCGCCGATGCAGTTCCACAAGGTGCACGCAACGCCCAGGTCGCCTGTCCACAGGCTGGGCCTGCCGTGTCCATGGCGGGCGCGCGCGCGTTCCACCTGGTCGGCGGCATGCAGTGCCAGCAGCCGCGCCCGCTCCAGCCAGAGAGGATCCGCGAAGCGACGCCAGAGCTTCAGGCAGGCCATCGCACTGCCCGAAGTTCCGTGGCACAACGACGGCCCCTTGGCCAAGGGGCCGGCCCGCCAGGTCAATTCACCGGCGCCACGCAGCAAGCGGTCCCACCGTGCCGAGCGCGGCACGCCGGCAAGCCGGCACACGATGCCGGGCGCGCCGTGGCAGTCCTGCACCAGGGGCCGGCGGCCCTGGGCCTGCCAGGCGGCGAGGATTTCCTTGTCCACCAGCACCTGCCAGTTGATCAGCGTGGCCCCGGCATCGCCTGCATCGGGTCGGTGGTGCAACGCCGTCGCGGAGAGCGTTTCCAGGACGCGTTGCTCGACGCGCCTTGCCAGATCCGCGTCCACGTGGCCCGCGCCGCGCACGAATGCATAGGCATTGCCGGCCAGGCCATGCCCGGCCCCCAGATGGCGAGCCCGATGGCCGTACAGGTCCTGCTGCCAGATCCATGTCCCGGTGTCCGGATCGATGACCATGTCCTGCATCAGCGCGTCGAGGGACTGCGACACCAGCCTGCGCCAGCGCTCCCCGTCGCCGGTCTCGGCCATCCGGATCGCGGCCAGGACCGTCCCCGCGTTGCCCCACAGCGGCTCGTTGGCGGCGTTGTGCTGATTGCCCTGCACGACGGCATGCAGGCGATCCGCGAAGTCGCGTCGGCGCGTTGCCAGGCACGCCAGCAGCAAAGCGGAACTCTCACCGAACAGGTAGGAGGCGCTGCCATGCTGTTCGTCGGCCGCTTCCGCTCGCACGCCGTCCGGATACTGTTCGATCCAGCGCGTGTAGTCGCGCCGGAGTCCGACGGCGCCGGCGCTTGCCAAGTGGCGCAGGGCCCACACGACGCCGGTGGCGCCCCAGTAGAGGTTCAGCGACCTGGCGCCAGGCTGCGCCGGATCGTCCTGCGGGTGCAACCGCCAGCTGCCTGCTCGCTCGTCGAACTCGTCCTCGGCCGCCGCGCAGATGCGTTCGATCGCGCGGTGCGCCAGGTCCGGATCCCAGGTCTGGACGGTGAGGGCCTCGTGGCGCGCCGGATCGAAGAGTTCCTGCATGCCGCAAAGCGTATCTGAAGCTCGGACGGACCCGGCAGCCATCGCCCGCGGGCACCGGCCCGAAGCCACTGGCTGCCACACCCGAGCCATCGCCTTGTCACGCCCGGGTCATCGCCGGCACCGACGATCGCGGCCGATGGCCCGCATTGCGCTGCTCTACTTCAATGCCGGCGGCGGCCACCGCGCCGCGGCGCTGGCGCTGCAGGCGCTGATCGCCCAGCAGCAGCGGCCCTGGCAGGTGGACCTGCTGAACCTGGTGGACCTGCTCGATCCGCAGGGTCGCTTCGAGCGCCTGACCGGCATGGCGCCGGAGGACCTGTACAACCGGCGCCTGAAGCGCGGCTGGACCTTGGGCATGGCGCAGGAGCTGAAGCTGCTGCAGGCGATGATCCGCCTGGGCCACGGCACGATGCTGAAGGTCCTGCAGCGGCACTGGGCGCAGACCGAACCGGACCTGGTGGTCTCGGTGGTGCCGAACTTCAACCGCGTGCTGGGCGAGAGCGTGGCCAGCAGCTTGCCGGGCGTTCCCTTCGTCACCGTGATGACCGACCTGGCCGACCTGCCGCCGCATTTCTGGATCGAGCCGGACGTGCCGCAGCACCTCGTCTGTGGCACGCCGCAGGCCCTGGCGCAGGCGGTCGCCGCCGGCGTGCCGCGCGGGCGCCTGCACCAGGTCTCGGGCATGGTGCTGCGACCGGCCTTCTACGCGCCGCCACCCGCCGACCGCGCGGCCGAGCGCGCGGCGCTGGGCCTGCCGGCCGACGCACCGGTGGGGGTGGTGATGTTCGGCGGCCAGGGCCCGCGGGTGATGCGCGACATTGCGCGCCAGCTGGCCGACCGGCCGCTGATCCTGATGTGCGGCCACAACGAGGCGCTGGCCGCTGCGTTACGCGCCGAACCTGCCCGTGCGCCGCGCCTGGTGCTGGGCTTCACGACGGACGTGCCGCGCTACCTGCGCCTGGCCGACTACTTCATCGGCAAGCCCGGTCCCGGCGCCCTGAGCGAGGCGGTGCACTGCGGGCTGCCGGTGATCACCGTGCGCAACCGCTGGACCATGCCGCAGGAGCGGCCTAACACCGATTGGGTGCGGCAGCACGGGCTGGGGCTGGTGCTGCCGGGCTTCGGCCGCATCGGGCCGGCGGTGCAGGCCCTGGTCGCGCACTTGCCGCAGTACCGGGCGCGGGTGGCCGCGCTGCACAACCGGGCGGTGTTCGAGGTGGTCGAGCACCTGGCGGACCACCTGGCCGTCCGGCTTCACGCAGCGGCCTGAAGGCCGAGCAGGCGCTGCACCAGCGGGTGCTGCACACGGCGCTCGGTGCCGATGGCGAAGAAGTGCTCCTGCACCCCTTCGCAGGGGCCGACGCAGCGCACGGGGTAGTGCCGCACCAGATCGTCGTGCACGCTCGAGGCCGCCGGGAACACGCCCAGGCCCGCGGCCGCAAAGGTCTTCAGCAGCGCGCTGTCCTCGAACTCGCCAACCACCCGCGGGTGCAGTTCATGGCGCTCGAACCATTGGTCGATGCGCAGGCGGACCGCGCTGTGGTGCGAAGGCAGCACCACCGGCAGCGTGGCCAGCGAACCCGGGAACCCGCGCTGCGCCGCGGCGGCCAGCGTGGTGGGCGCGTACCAGGCGATCGGCGAGCTGCCCAGCGCATGGCCATACAGCCGCAGGTTCGGGTTCGGCGGCGGCCCGCGATCGGCCAGCACCACGTCCAGCCGGTGCAGCGCCAGGTCCGCCAGCAGGTCGTCGAACTCGTCGACATGGCACACCAGGCGCAGGTCCTGCACCTGCAGCACCGGCGCCATCAGCTGTCGCACCACCAGCTTGGGCAGGCCATCGGTCAAGCCCACCTGCAGGCGCAGGCCGCCGCCGGCCGAGGCCGAGCGCTTCACCAGTTCGGGCAACTGCTCGCCGAGCTGGAAGATCTGGTCGGCCTGCCGCAGCGCCACCTGGCCCGCCTCGGTGAGGGCCAGGCCGCGACCGGCGGGCTTGAGCAACTGCTGGCCGAGCGCGCGCTCGAGTTCGCGCACCTGTGCGCTCACGGTCTGCACGGCCATGTCCAGCCGCGCCGCGGCGCGTGCGATGCCGCCTTCGCGGGCCACGACCCAGAAGTAGTACAGGTGCCGGTAGTTGAAGCGCTGGTTCATGGCATGGGCCGGTTCAATGTTCCGGTTCTACCGAAGTCAGGTTCAGAGATTCTCTGCTTTTTTGGAAGTTGGCCGGGTCCTATTGTTCACACCGTTGTCCACCCACCTGACGGAGATTTGCGATGCAAGTGCCACCGCGGCCAGCCGTCGGCGGCCCGGCTCGGGCCGCCGCGCTGAACCAGGTCTTCTTCCGAAACCGCACCACAGGAGTCATTGCCATGGAATCCCGTTCATCCGATTCATCGCAGCGCAGCACCGCGGTGGCCGTGGCGCTGCCTGCCGGCCACGGCGACCAGTCCGCCGGCATCCCGCTGCGCACCGCTGCCGTCTCGCGCGTGCTGCGCAATGCCTACGCCCTGCTGGCGCTGACGCTGCTGTTCTCGGCCGGCGTCGCTGCGCTCGGCGTGGCGCTGCAATGGCCGGCCCCGGGCCTGCTGCTGTCGCTGGCGGGCAGCCTCGGCCTGCTGTTCCTCGTGCACGCGGTCCGCAATTCCGCCTGGGCGCTGCCGGCGGTGTTTGCCTTCACCGGCTTCATGGGCTATGCCATCGGCCCGACCATCGCCAAGACGCTGGCGGTGCCAGGCGGCGCCCAGGCGGTGGCCTTGGCGCTGGGCGCCACCGGGCTGGCCACGCTGGCGCTTTCGGCCTGGGCGCTGAACAGCCGGCGCGACTTCAGCGCCTGGGGCGGCATGCTGTTCGCAGGCCTGGTGGTGGCCCTGGTGACGGGGCTGGCTGCCGCGTTCCTGCAGATCCCCGCACTGGCGCTGGCCGTGAGCGCGATGGTGGCGCTGCTGGCCGCGGGAATGATCCTGGTCGAGACCAGCCGTGTCGTGCACGGCGGCGAGACCAACTACGTGATGGCGGCCGTCGGCCTCTATGTCTCGATCTTCAACCTGTTCTCCAGCCTGCTTGCCCTGTTCGGCATCGGCGGCAGCAACGAGTGACCTCGACCCCTTTTGCCCAGGAGCATCCCATGCGCAGTTATCCCGTCAACAGCCCCGAAGCCGCTGCCCGCATCGTCGCGTTGACGATGCTGGCCGACGGCCACCTCAGCCCCGCCGAACTCGACGTGCTGCACCGCCGCGGCGGATGCGAGGCGCTCGGCCTGTCGCCCGATCGCCTGCACGACGTCCTGGTCGATCTCTGCGAAGACCTGCTGCATGGCGCCAGCCTGGAGTGGTCGCAGGCCTGCAAGGTGGGGCCCCAGGCGCTCTCGCGGCTGATGGCCGAGATCGACGACACCGCACTGCGTGAGCGCGTGCTCGCCCTGTGCCGCCGGGTGGCCGACGCGGACTTTCATCTGAGCGAAGGCGAGTCGGTGCTGCTCACCCACGCCGTCGAGCACTGGGGTCAGCGCAGCACCTGAAGCCGCGCCGTCGCACTCCCCCAACCACCGGCTACTGCAGGGTGGACCTACGGCCACAACGCAGGCGAGGCAACGGTGTCGACCGCCGCGGTGTATTGGAACTCGGCCAAGACCGGCACCAAGCCCTTTGTCGGCGGCGCGGCCAACCCGACCAATGTCTTCAGCTCCGACAGGCCGCGCAAGATCTTTACGCCGGGCTTCGGCCCGTTCTTCGGCACCTCGGCCGCGGCACCGCATGCCGCCAGCCACCAGGCGCCGGCGCATCGTGGCGTCCTTCACCGGCACTTCCTTCAGGCCGGTCAGGCGCGCCTACGCCTATCGCACAGGACTTGCAGCGCCAGGAGAGACTGAGCGTCCAGGCCTGTACGCAAGGACTGGGGGTGCGCTGACGAAAAACACTCGACCCTCCGGTGCCCACTGGAATCCTTGCATGGCGGCACCGGTCAGCTGCATGACCGCGCGCTGCAGGCGGTCGACCGATGGGCCGGAAACGGCGTCGGCATAGTCCCGTCCGACCTCGTGGATCAGGCCGCTGCTGACACCCTCGACGATGGCGCGCTTGCCGGCAGTGACGAGGACTGCGGTGATCCTTGCGCCCGGATCGGAGGAGATCATCCATCGCACGGGTTCTTGCGATGAGAGCAGCAGCGCCACCGGGTGGCCGCTGTGGCGCACACGCACGTGAACGACGCCGAAAGGCTTGCTTGCGTTTTCGAGCGTGGCACCCGCCGGGACGGCGCCGCGCAGCACGCCGACCCCGACGATTGCCGCTCCGTCGACCTGTGACTCGTAGCGCGCTTCAGGGCGCGGCCGGCCGTCGCGGGTGCTGTCATCTGCGAGCATCTCGTCCATGCGACGGCGCGCTGAAGCGACGGTCAGCGAAGTGACCAACTGGTCATGGGGCACGGGGTCGTCGGTGCTCAAGTCGACCAGATCGAGCGTCGAGCCGTGCCTCTAGCTGTTGAGTTTCAACAGGTTGTTCCCGACCAGGCGGGACGCTGGAGGGCGG
>CAZXLI010000070.1:0-26629 GCA_964641795.1 uncultured Bordetella sp.
AAGACCCAGGGACATCAGATGCTCTTAGCTCCCGGATTGCGGCGGACATAACAGCAGGTGTCGCCCAACGGCATTGCACAGCTCCTCGTACTGTCGTGCCTCCCAGAAGGCGATCTGCCCCTTGAGCGGCCCCTTGCCGAAGCCTTGCACATACCTGTCGGCTTGGTCGATGTAGTCGGACAGGGTCGACAGGAACGCCTTCAGCTCATTCCACTCAGCCGAGAGCGTCTTCTGGTCGACCACGAAGCCTTGATGCTTCCAGAACAGCGGCTTCTGGCCCGTCTGGTAGGCCGTGGCACCTCCACCGAGGGCCAAGCCAGTCAGCAAGCCGGAACTCGGGTCGAAGTTCACGGCAACTGCCAGCGTGAGCTGCGGCCACGGGGCGAGCGTTGCGAGCAATGCGGCAGTGTCGACATCGAGCAGGTTGCTTGCCAGCGCTTTGGCGCGAGCGGGCAGCTTCGCGCCCTCGCGTTTCAGGAACGTGTGCTTCGTGTAGACCGGTTCGGAGCCAGTCGTCGCCGCGATTGCCGTGGTGGTGTTGATGGCGGCGGTGTAGAGCGTCTTGCGGCCGCCGCGGGTCATTCCAGCGATGCGGCTCAAGTGTTTGGACAACTCGGCACCGGGATGGCAGTAGTGGTCCGGATGGGCCTGAATCTTCAGCTTGAACTCATCCGGCACCCAGCGAGCGTAGCCAAGGAAGTCACAGGAGGAACAGCGCGAGTCCACGTGCCATTCGAGTCCGCGCCAGCCATCGGCTTTGGCATCGCCGATCGTCGCCACCCGAGGAAGGTCCTCCCGGAAGAAGCGCAGCACCGTTGGTAGATAGAAGCGCAGGTTCGCGTCCTCACAGTCGGCCATGAGGGCAGCGAGGAGCTCGTTGGCATGGGGCTTGGGGTTCTTCGCGGAAGCCGCGTTGAACGCGGACTCGCCTTCCTTGAACCGCGTCCAGAGGGAGCAGCCAACGGCCACGAAGTAGTCTTTCGCCTGACCGGTCTCTTCGAGCCAGTTGGCGATCATGACGGCGTAGAGTGCAACCTCGGCCGAGTAGCTCGGGTTGGCTTCGGAGGTGTGCTTGACGTCGATGACGACCAGTGCGCGGCGCTTCCCATCCGCTGCGGTCAAAGCGCGACGGCCGCCCTTGGGCGTGACGGCCTCGTCATCGACGCGAGGGTCTCGAACGATGACGATGTCCGGGATAAGCCCATCCATCGGCGGAATGAGGTTGTGCTGCGCTGGCGGAAGGCCTAGGTTGCAGAGGATGCGGGCTTGGAACTTGCGTGGCTCGATCTTCCCCTGGAGCAGGAAGGAGGGAGAGGCGGCGGCAGACGTCAACAGGGTCGCAAGAGGCTCCTGCTTGGGCAAGCCGCCCGCTCCCTTGGCGTAGATGACGTCGGCGCCGAACGCGGAGATGAGCTTGTCGTTGCGCTGCTCTTCGAACGTCTTGCCTTCACTCTGCAGAACGCCGACGCCTGGGCGAGCCGGCATCGGCTCAGGTAGGCCCGCGCCCTGCAGAACAGTAGGTTGGTGTAGCGAGAGGAACAGCTGTCGATCGCACTTTGTTCTCAGATATTGGGAAAGCGTGCTTTTGGCGATCCGTTTGGGAAGGGGAAAGGCGGTTGCCATGATTGTGTTGGTCTCCCTTGCTATCGAGCCAGCCCTCGCTCTCGCCTCACGGCAAGCAGGCCGGATTCATACTGTCCACCTCCGAAAATTGCTCGTGGTGTCCCGGCGGCGACTCCACCGCTGGCGCACTTTCGCCTGACGGACTTTAACCACTACCGCAACTATCCAACCAGTGCGTTGCTGCGCGTGCGCACGTCCTTGCCACGTCGCGCGCCCTGCATGCCAAGCCGGTGCATTAGCCGCTCCACCAGGCAGCGCGCCACCGCTATTCTCGCTGTCGGATGAGCGCCAGCTTCCTCGCATTAAGCCGTCCCTCGGCTCGCCGTGGCAGATGTCTTACTACCGCTGCACACCTCCCCAACGACAAGTAGTGCTGTCCGTTCAAGGCAAGCTCGCTGAGATGGCCGGAACCTAGCCCAAGATGCGCGCGGCCAACCACCCGCTACCATCCAGCCCACCATCCGTCGTTGGCCCAGGGGGGGTGAACCAATGCCCAACACCGATTCCAGGACTGTTCCGTCATGACGAGCCTGATGAGACGGGTACTGCTCATCTTCTGTTTCTTTTCCGTGAGCCAAGCTAGCGCGATCGCCGCCACTGGCGATGTGCCATTTCTGGTGGGCACCTGGCACCTTGCGGTCGGCTCCTGCACAGAGTCCTACCAATACGCCGCCGACGGCGGGTACGAGAGCATCAGCGGCACGGAGCGGCTCACAGGTCGCTATACCGTGGAACGGATCGACGGTACTCTGGCAGTCGCCCGGATCTTCGAGACGGTCGAGACGGACAATCTCGGCACTGACTGCTTCGGAGCAGCGATCAACAGCGCAGGCAGAAGCACCGTGTTGTATGTCGTGCTGGGGACGTCGGTGAGGCAAATGTGGTTGTGCCTGAGCCCGACCGGTGAGCGGTGCCTCGGCCCCATCAACCGCGTTCTGGCCGCCGACGAGTACGGCGTAGAGCCGCTACTGGACTGGGCCGAACGGACCTATCCCGACTTGTTCCCAGGGCGCGCTGCCACGCAGTGGCTGGCGCCTTACCAATACCGGTACTACCCGGCGACAGGCAACTACTTGGGGGTTGGCGGAAGCGATGTGTATGTGCTGGGGCCGATCAGCCAGGGCAAGATTCAGCGCGTGGGCTCACTCGAAGAGTTCCGCTGCAAGGTGCAGGCGTGCGCTGCCCGAGGACCCTCGCGCGCAACGGCGACCATTGACCTGCGTTGAGGTTCCACTCAGCGGCATTCCACCCGAAGTCGCTCGTACACCATAGGCAGATTCGGTATGAACGCTCCTGGCCGCGGGCACCGCATGATCAAGGTCAACGTGATGTACCCGTACACCGAAGGCGCGCGCTTCGATCACGCCTACTACCGAGACCGGCACATGCCCATGGTGAAGGCCAGACTGGGCAGAGCCTGCGCCTACTACACCGTCGAGAAAGGCCTGGCCGGCAGAGCGCCTGGTACGCCACCCGCCTTCGTGGCGATGTGCGCGTTCTATTGCGTTTCGGCCGAAGCCTTCCAGGCCGCCATGCTGGCGCACGGCGCCGAGGTCCGGGGTGACCTCGCCAACTACACCGACATCGTGCCGGTGCTCCAGTTCAGCGAGGTCGTCGTCGAGCGCTCAGATCCTTGAACCCAGCCGATCGGCTCAGGCGTATCCGGGCGGCGGCGCGAAGCCACCGAACTCGCGCTCGAGGTGCGCGGCGAACGCGAGCACCGTGCGGTCTTCGAGGTACGGGCCGATGACCTGCACGCCGATCGGCAGCGGGCTGTCGCCGCGGTCGATGGGCACCACCGCCGCGGGCAGCCCGGTGCTGGTGGCCGCCGAGATCCACGCGAGGCCGGTGCTGCTGTACGGCACCGCCTGGCCGTCGACGTCGAGCCGGCGCAGGTGCTGGGGCTCGCTGTGGTCATGCCGAAAGGCGGTGACCGCCATGGCCGGGCACAGCACCACGTCGACCTGCTCGAACAGCGCGCGGAACTGCTGCTGATGCGTCGCGCGCGCGTTGTCGGCCGCCACCCAGTCGCGGTGGCTGAGCCCGATGCCGCGCGTGAGCTCGGCGCCCAGGCTGCGATCGTCAGCGGGGATGGCCGCCGCCGCGGCGCGGGCCTGCTCGAAGACCGGCGCCGGCCAGAACGCGGCCGTGAACGACATCAACAGGCGCGCATAGGCGCGTGCCACATCGGCCAGGTCGGGCAGTTGCGGGTGGCTGCGCAGCACGCGCACGCCGGCCTTGTCGAGGCGGCCGCCGAGCCGGTCGAGCGCCTGCCGGATCGCCTGGGCGGTCGGCGCCATCGGGTGGGTGTCCAGCAGCAGCACGCGGTAGTCCTTCAGCGCGGCATGGCGTGGCGGGCGCAGCGCGAGCCGGTAGCCCACACCGGCGCCCCGTTCGTCCGGACCGGCGATAACGTCGAACAGGCGCGTCAGGTCGTCGACGCTGCGCGCCATCGGGCCCACCACCGCCAGGTCGGGCTCGCGCGGCAGCGCCGGGGCACCCGGTGGCACCTGCCCGCGCGAGGGCACGAGGCCATGCGTGGGCTTGAGCGCGGTGACACCGCAGAAGTGGGCCGGCACGCGCAGCGAACCGCCGATGTCCGAGCCCAGCGACAGCGGCCCGAACCCGGCCGCGAGCGCCGCCGCCGAACCGCCCGACGAACCGCCCGGCGTGCGCTCCAGATCCCACGGATTGCGCGTGACGCCGTAGATCGCGTTGTAGCTCTGCCAGTCGCCCAGCACCAGCGGCACGTTGGTCTTGCCGAGGATCACGGCGCCGGCAGCGCGCACGCGGGAGACGATCAGCGCGTCTTCGCGCGCGCGATAGCCCTTGGCCTCCGGGATGCCCCAGGTGGTGGGCAGGCCGGCGACGTTGAACGACTCCTTCACCGTCATCGGAACGCCCAGCAGCGGCCCGGGGTCGCCGCGCGACAAGGCCGCATCGGCGGCCTTCGCGGCATCGCGCGCGCGGTCGAAGTCGCGGGCAATCACCGCGTTCAGGCGCGTGTCGAGCCGCTCGATGCGATCGATCAACCGATCAGTGAGTTCGAGCGACGACAGGCGCTTGCCGCGCAGCGCATCGGCGAGTTGCGCGGCCGACTGGTACGCGAGGGCATCGGCAGCGGGCGCGCTGCCGGCGGCGCCCAGCGCGGCGGCACCGACGAGCACATCGCGGCGGTTGACAGGGCTCATCAGGCGTTCCTTCTGCGGGTCGAGGGCGAAGCCTGAATGATGCCTTCGGCCGGGCGCACCGGCCGCCAACGTTCCGCGCCGGGCCGCCCAGGGCACCGAACGTGTCAGACGAGCGGCGCAGGCACCACAGCGGAAGCAACGGCGATCCCGGTCTCTGCGGCCTTCGCCACCTGCAGAAGACCGTCGGCATCGCCGAAGAGGGCCATGACCAGCGCGGCCACCACGAGCAGTGCGTTGAGGCGGTCGTCGAGCAGATTGGACTTGAAGTTCATGGCGGGCTCCGTGACTGGTGGGTTGGTTCGCCGCTGCCGGGGCATCGACGTGAGCCCACTGTAGGAACCGGCCCCTCTTCTCGCGATGAACCTCGTCACCCGGTGGGAGTGCGGTTTTCACACCCCTGAACCGAGCCGCGGACCGTCATTCGCTGGCCGTTGCGAAGCGGTGCAGACCACCACGGGCATGGACGGGTCAAGTGCCATGCCCCCTAGAACCAGGATGGGGCACCGGCGACTAACGCATACCATCCCCGTCCACCAAGAAACGGCAAGACCGGGGAGGATGCAATGCCAGGCAAAGGCTACGTGGTCGGCGATTCGAGCGGCTGGCTCCGGGTGAAGTCCGAGGGCAGCGGCGGCGTCGTCGCACTGCCCTCGTACCTCAAAGTCGACATCGGCGAGATCAAGAACGGACGCGAGCACTTCGTCGTGCTGGAAGGCGTGAACGCCGGCAAGCGATTCAACAGCGTTCCTGGGCACCTGAAGCTCGGCAACCCCGGCTACCGGGGCGCGGCGCAACTGCGGTTCGAGCTGAGCGCGGGCGTGCTGCACCATCCCGGAGGCCGTGCCCGCGCGAAGACCCAGCCCGAGAATCCGGTTCCCCTCGGAAGCCACCCGATCCAGATTCCGGATTTCGTGCACGCCTACGGGCAACCCTACCTCGGCCGAACACCCTACGCCACCACCTGGATGTACCTGGGGCGCGGCCATGCCGTGCACGGCCAGAACGACCGCTACCTGCACTGCGGGCAGGTGAGCCTCGGTTGCATCACCGTGAACCCAGAGGACTGGTCGGCGCTGTACGCTTCAATCATTCTTTGCAGGACAGGCGATGGAAAGACGATCGGTACCGCGACCGTTGTTCGCTAGGCTGGCTGCCGCCCTCGCGCTGCTGGGCGCCGTTGCTGCCCAGGCCCAAGCGCCGACGCTGCTGACCCAGGAGCAGTTGGAAGGCGATCCCGCTGCCGTGGCGTCTTGGCTGCGAGCGCATGGTGCGCAGGCTGATCGCAAGACCGCCGAAAGCTTCGCGAAGATCGCGGCCCGATACAAGGCCCGGCGCGATTGGTCGGCCGCGGCAAAGGGTTTCGGCGAAAGCGCGATCCACTACCCGGACCCGCCCATCGTTCTCGAATACGCACGCGCCCGGGCCCTGCATCTGGCCACCGTGCGCGCTCGCGAGCGGCGGCCCGATCTGGCGGTGGCCGATGCGGCCAGCAGCCTGAAGGTTTACCAGGTGGTGCAGTCAGCCCAGGGCGTGCTGGGCTCGCTGAACAAGAGACAGGTCGCCGAGGTGGAACACGCCATCGCGTGCCTGTCGGTCCCGAATGCCGCTTCGCAGGTGCCGGCCGACTGCGCGCCGTTGAAGGCGTATCGGGCCGAGTTCGACCGGGTCCGCAAGAAGGGTTGAATTGGCGTTGCCTGGCCAGTGTCCCGGTCGTGGGCTGATGCCCCAGGTCCGTCGGTCCAACAGGTACGGGTCTTTCAGGAACAGCGCCGGGCTGGCACCGGCGCCCGAGTCCTGGCCGAGCTGCGCCAGTTCCTGGCGGATCGCGGCTTCAGGTTGCTTGGCAATGGCCGTGCGCTCGAACAGCAGGCTGTCCATGCGCTCGCGCAGCGTGCGCACGGACCAGCGCGACTGGGTACACAGCTCGGCATAGAAGCTGCGCTGGGTGGCGTCATCCACCTTCAGCAACTCGACCAGATGAGACCAGCTCAATTGTGTCGACAGCGTCGTCACAATCTCCAGGCTGTCGAAGCACTGGTAGAGCTTGACCATGCGGAACAGGTTGCGGCGCCCGAAGCCGGCACCGTAGTCCAGCACCAGCTTGTCGGCCAGCTTCTGCATCGTGGCGTCGCCATAGTCGGCCCGCGCACGTGACATGCGGCCGAGGATCGTAACCCGCCGGTCGCGTAGGCCGGGCCGCCGATGCATGCTGCCCAGCGTTCGGTGCAGGCCACCATCCGAGGTTTTCTATCAGGAAACCGGAGCGGCCATTGCCTCGCCCGCCCTCAACGCGCCGGGTTCACCCGAATCTCGAACACCTTCGGCCACAGCTTGCCGGTGACGAACAGGCGCTTGCCTTTCGCGTCGTAGGCAATGCCGTTGAGCACGGCTTCGGGGCTGGGGCGCTGGCTGTCGGGCAGCAGCCCGCGCAGGTCGATCCACGCGGTCACGCGGCCGGTCTTGGGGTCGATGCGGGCAATGCGGTCGGTCTGCCAGATGTTGGCCAGGATCTCGCCTTCCACCCATTCCAGCTCGTTGAGCTGGTCGACCGGCTTGCCATCGGCCGTCACGCGCACGCGGCGCCGTTCCTGGAAGGTGTGCGGGTCCAGGAAGCGCAGCTCGGGCGTGCCGTCGCTCATGATCAGTTCGCTGCCGTTGTGCGTCAGCCCCCAGCCTTCGCCCGGGTAGGTGAAGGTGCGCCAGAGCCTGAAGGTCTTCAGGTCGAGCACATAGGCGACCTGTTCGGTCCAGGTGATGCCGATCAGGCGGTCGCCCCATGGGGCGATGCCTTCGCCGAACACCTCGGGCGGCAGCGCCACCTGCTGCAGCACCTTGCCGGTCTCGATCTCGACCTTGCGGACGCTGGAGCGGCCGCGCAGGCCCGTGCCTTCGAAGAGAAACCCGTCATGGAAGAACAGGCCCTGGGTGAAGGCGTCGCCGTCATGCGGGTAGCTCTTGACGACCGTGACGCTCTGCACCGGCGTGGCCGCCAGCGCCGGCGCGGCCAGTGCCGCCAACAGGGTCAGCGCCGCGCGCCGCGTCAGGTGGATGGACTTGATGGTGGCACCTATCCTTTGAGACCGGCCTGGGCCCGGCGCAGGATCTCCGCGGTGGGCAGGTCGTGGAAGCACCAGCCGGCCACCTGGCGCGCCGAGTTGGGCAGGCCATGCTGGCGCGCGCCGGCGCCATGGCCTTGCAGCACTTCCACCGCAACGCCCTGCTGGCGCAGCTTGTCGGCCAGGATGGTTTGCGAGGGCCAGAACACGTTGCTGTCGTGCGGGTCGCCGAGCACGAACACGCGCAGCTGCGGGTGCGGCCGCACCTCCTGCAGGTGCTCGGTCGGCTCGTACGAATCTTGGTAGCCGGTGTTGTCGCGGGTGCGCCCGTGCATCGTCCAGCGCAAACGCGGTGACGAGGGCGACGAGGTCGGCACCGCGCAGACGATGTCGTTGCGCAAGGTCAGCAACGAGGCCGTGACGTGGCCGCCGCCGCTCTGCCCGGCAATCACCCACTCGCGCACCTGCCATCGCGCCTTCAGCTGGTCCAGCGCGGCCGAGATCAGGGCCGACTCTGCGGGGCGCCGCCGCTGCCGATGGTCGCCCGACGACCCGTGCGTGCCCGGGCGGCCCACGAAGATGTAGGGCGCGTCGAGCGCGCGGGCCGTGTCGTCGACCGTGCGCTGAAGTTTCGCGGGCGTGGCCTTCAGGTACCCGGGCGGCACGCCGGTCTCGCTGAGCAGGTCACCGTGGAAGAACACCAGCGCCCGCGCCACCGGCTGGCCGTGAAAGCCCGCGGCCCAGTAGCGCAGGCATTCTTCGCCATGGTCACGGGTGTGCGCCCAGACGGCGTTGGCGACGCGCTCGCACTCGGCTTTCGTGGCCGCCACGCCGCTGCGCAGCGCGGCTTCGGAGAAGTCGCCCGCGGCGGAGAAGGCGGCCCGACCGGGCCCGGCAATGCCGATGGCCGGCGACGCGCCAAGCACGAAGGCCGTTGTCAGGCAACCGAAGCGCCAGGGCCGCGCGCGGCGGCGCGCAAGAGGCCCCGACGGGCCGGCATCACGGTGGCGCTGAGCTGAGGCCATGGGCGGATTCTGCCCTGGTGAAACCCGGCCCCGGGCGCGCCGCGTCGGCACGGTGCGGCCGCCAGCCCGAGGCCCCATGCTGTTATCGTCCCGGCCATGAACCCTCGCACCGCGCTTCCTGCCAGCGCCTTGGCCACCGCCGGCTTCTCGGCGAGCGGCGACATCGTCGTCGATGGGTTCACCGGCGTGAAGCGCGGCATGAGCCTGCCTGCGGTCGATGCCGAGTGGCTGACCGCGCCCGAGGCGGAGCGCCTGCTCCATGCTGGCTGAGCCGCATGGCCACCGAATGTCGCGTCGCCAGGCCGGAGGACTTTCCGGCACTGGCCCAGATGCTGGAGCTGTACCAGCACGATCTGTCCGACATCTGGGACCAGGACCTCGACGCGTCAGGCCGCTTCGGCTACGACCTGTCGCGCCACCAGGCCGGCACGCGATTCCACGCTCACATCGCAATCCAGCACGGCCACTACGCCGGCTTCGCTCTGGTCGCGCCGGCCATCGTGACCCGCACCGAAGGCTGCTGGATGGAGCAGTTCTTCGTCCTCAAGAAATACCGGCGCGCGGGCGTCGGGGCAGCGCTGGCGCAGCATGTGCTGCAAAGCCACCCCGGCCCATGGGAAGTGGGGCAGATGGAAGCCAACCTGCCCGCGCAGGCGTTCTGGCGCCGGGTCATCGGGCAGATCACCGGTGGCGCTTTCGTCGAACTGAAGGTCACGCAGGGTTGGTGGCTCGGCGTGGTGCAGCAGTTCGACATCCCGGCTCGGCCAGGCCTGTCGTAGCGGCATGGCAGGGCGTGTTCCGCTCATGACGACGCTGGTGCTGCCGGCCGGTGGCGCCACGCTGGCGCGCGGGTGCAGCGGACTTCGCTGACACCCATTCAACGGCTGATCGGACCTATCGGACCACGCCGCTCGGCGCCGATGCCAGAAGCGATGGGAACGATGCGGCGGCGGATGTCTGCAGCCGCCGCGGTGACGGCGGCATGCATGCGCAGCAGGCCGGACACCGCCGTCCTCTGCGTCGGGGTGGGCCTGCCAGCTCTTGCGACGGCAATGGCCCGCTCGAGAACGGTGGTCAAGCGGTCCAGGGCCTTCACAGTCGCCACCGGCGGCGGGGATGGCGCGGTTGCGCCCGGCGGGCTCGCCTGCTGGTCCTTCACCCATTCACGCATCCTGTGCAAGGCGGCGGCCACGCCGCGCAGGATCTGCTGGATACCTTCCCGCGTGCGCACCTCGCCGCTGGCAACGCGCCCGATGCCGCGCAGGACCAGTTCGACGACGGCTCGTGCAGCCGCAAGGGCCGCTTGCGCAACAGCCCGCTGCTGTGCCGGCAATGCAGCGACAAGGCCGGCAATCGCGACCAAGATCGAGATGACAAGTCGCAATGCAACTTCAGCGATCCCGGATTGGCGCCGCCACCACTGCGAACCCTGGTCGAGCCCGTCGGCAGCAGCGTTCGCACCCACCTGGCGCAGGATGCCCGCGGTGTCTGTCAGCAGGGTGGTCGGCAGACTGAATGCCACGACGATGATGGCCAGGGTCGCCGAGACAATGGCCACGATCAAGGCAGGCGCCACCAGGGCGATGGCCGCAACGGCTGCCGCCACGGCGGCCCCACCGGAGGCCGCCGTGACGACGCAGGCCACGACGGCGACGACGATCTCCACGGTCAGGACAACGATCGTCTCGATCAATGCCAAAGTCCTGTCGCATTCCTGCGCCGACTTCGCTTTGCGCGCAGTGGCCGCCTCGCCGGTCACCTCGTCGGCAGCGTCGGATGCAGCACCAACAAGCGTGTCGACGAGATGGCCGGCAGCGTCAGCCCCCTGCTGCGAACCGTCGTCGATGGCCTGGACCACCGTGCTGGGAGGCGGTGGGTCCGGTAGTCCAAACGGCATGTCGGCTCTCCTCGCTGGGTCCGCCGCGATACTCTAGGTCACCCGCTGCGGGGTGTCCATCGGCGGGCAAACGTCGGCGTTCACGCTGCCGGCCGGGTGCCTTCTAACCCGCGCCACCGTCACCATTGTCGGCCGCGTCTCTTGCGGGTTATCGGACGCAACAAGCCCGCGCCGCCAGCACCTCCTCCACCACCCGCCCCGCCATGTCGGCCCCGCCGGTGGCCCCTGCTCAGGCATTTCGCCTCGCCCAAGGCCATACGGCTATGCTGCGAGGACGGTGCCGGCCCTGGTCATGGCACGTGCAATGGGCAGAGAATCCGGGTCACCGTTGGCGCGCACATGCCACCGCCGGCTCATCGGAACCGGCGCCGCCAGAAGGGGGAGAGGGACGCGGTGTATGAAGGGGTGGGTTCGTAACTTCGGCGCGCTGTCCGCCGGCCTGGCCGCGCTGGCGACTTGCGGCTTCGTTCGGGCGCAAGAGATTCCCGTCGTCGACGTTGCGCTGGTCACCGCCGCGCCGATCCAGTTTCACGCGATGCCTTCGCCAGCCGCGACGGCGGCGGTGCAGGGCGTGGTGCAGGACCGCTACGGGTTTCTCTGGCTCAGTGCCGCAGACGGCTTGCAGCGCTACGACGGCTACGGTTTCATGAAGGTGCCGGATGGCCGCAGTGCGCACAGCGTCGGCTTCATCATCGGCCAGTCGCTGACGGCGGACCGGGCGGGCCGGCTGTGGGTGGGCGCCGACGATTCGCTCAACCGCTACGACCCGGCGACCGGCAGCTTCACGCAGTACCGTTCGCCCGACAACGCCTGTGGCACCGTCGCGATCGCGCACGACATCACCGAAGACCCCGACGGCGTGATGTGGCTCGCGACGGACGACGGCGTGACAGCCCTGGATCCGGTCACGTCGAAGACGACCTGCCATCGGCCCCGCTACACGCCCTCGGTCGGCGAGACGCGCGTCATCGCGACCATCGCGCTGCCCGATGGCACGCTGTGGGTCACCAGCAGCGAAGGGCTCTACACGCTCGACCGGCGCTCGGGCAAGGTCATCCGCCACCTCGAGCTCGTGTCGCCTTCCGGAGGCAGGTTCGTCTGCACGGGCTTTCCGGCCAGGCCGTTCCAGGACAGCCGCGGCACGCTGTGGGTCGGCCTGTCCTCCGGCGGCGACCTGGCCGCGGTCGACGTGGCCAGCGGCAAGGTCACGGTCTATGCGTTCCGCGACGGCGGACTGGCGCCGAACGCGTCCTCCGGCGTCGTCTCGATCCAGGAAGATCGGGAAGGCGCGCTCTGGCTGGGCACCAACAAGCTCGGCCTGGTGAAGCTGACGCCGGACCGCAAGCAGGCGATCTGGTACCAGAGCAACCCCGACGATCCCGACGGCTTGCGCGACGACCTGGTCGTCGACCTGTTCAAGGATCGCGACGGCAACTTCTGGTCGACGACGAAGGCGGGGGCCGTCTACCGCTTCGACACCGAGCGCCCGCGCTTCCGCGCGTACCGCCACCATCAGGCGGTGGCACACAGCCTCGGCAAAGGCTCGGTCACCGCGGCGCATGCGGAAGATGCCGACACGCTGTGGATCGGTACGGACCGTGGCTTGAACCGTGTCGACCGCACGACGGACCAGGTCACGCAGCTCGACCTGCCGGTCTTCGCGCGGGGTGTCAGCGCGATCGCCAAGGACCACGCCGGCCAGCTGTGGTTCGGCACGAACGGCAACGGCCTGGTGCGCTTCGATCCCCGCTCGGGCCGGAGCACGACGTACACGCACGATGCATCCGATCCGCGATCGCTGAACCACAACCGGGTCACGGCCCTGCGGGTCGATCGCGGCGGCAGCCTGTGGGTCGCGACCGATTTCGGCCTGAGCCGCTGGGAACCGGCGACGCAGGACTTCTCCACGTTCAGGCCGCAGCCGAAGGGTCTGGTCCAGTACCGCTCCATCTCGGAGGACGCAAGCGGTGCGCTGTGGCTGGCCACAACGTCACGTGGCCTGCACCGGTTCGACCCCGGCACGAACGCCTTCAAGGTCTTCGATGCCGAACTCCGTGCCGCGCAGCCGCCCGGCCACAACCGCGTCAATTCGGTTCACGTCGACCGCACGGGCATCGTGTGGGCCGCGACGTTCCGCGGGCTGGGCAAGCTCGATCCGCGCGACGCGACGTTCAAGTCGTACAACTCGCGCTCCGGACTGCCCGCGGACACGGTGCTCGGCATCCTGGAAGAAGACGATGGGCGCCTGTGGGTCAGCACCCCGAACGGGCTGTCGCGCTTCAATCCGCGCACCGAGACCTTCACGAACTACCACGCCTCGGATGGTCTGCTGACCGATCGGTTCGCCACGCCCGTGGTCGCCGCCATGGGGGCGGGCGGGGAGATGTTCTTCGGCTCGCAGAAGGGTCTGGTGGCCTTCTTCCCCGGGCAGGTGGTCGAGCGCAAGCTCGCGCTGCCCGTGTACCTGACCGACCTCCGCTTGTTCGGCGAGCCGGTGCTGCCGGGAAGCCCATCGCTGAAGCAGCCCATCTGGTCGGCAGCTGCGCTGGAACTGGAATCGCGCAGCATCGTGTCCTTCGACTTCGCCGCGTTGAACTACGTCGATCCGGCGCGCACGCGCTATCGGTACCGACTCGAAGGCTTCGAGACGAAATGGAACGAGACGGACAGCGCCCGCCGCAGCGCGACCTACACGGCGCTGCCGACGGGCGACTACACCTTCCTGGTCCAGGCGCGCGGCGCCCGCGGCGACTGGAACGAAGGTGCGCTGCCGCTGCGGATCCACATTCCGCCGCCCTGGCACGCGACCTGGTATTTCCGCTTGCTCGTCGCCGCGTTGCTGCTGGCGGCGCTCGGGGTCGCGTACCGCTGGCGCGTGCGCCAGCTGCACCGCCGTTTCGACGAGCGCGCGCGTGTCGCGCGCGAGGTGGCCGCAGGGCTGGAGCAGCGCGTGCTCGAACGCACCGAAGAGCTGGCCCGCGCCCAGCACGCCGCCGAGGCCTCCACGCGCGCCAAGAGCGAGTTCCTGGCCAACATGAGCCACGAGATCCGCACGCCGATGAACGCCATCCTCGGCATGTCGCACCTGGCGCTGCAGACCGGGCTGGACGCGCGCCAGCGCAACTACATCGACAAGGTGCACCGCGCCGCCGAGTCGCTGCTGGGGATCATCAACGACATCCTCGACTTCTCGAAGATCGAAGCCGGCCGGCTGGACATCGAGGACATCCCGTTCAAGCTTGGCGACGTGCTCGACCAGCTGGCCACGCTGGTGGGCATGCGCGCCGAGGAACAGGGCCTGGAGCTGCTGTTCGTACTGCCGCCCGGGCTGCCGACCGAACTCATTGGCGACCCTTCACGGCTGGGCCAGGTGCTGCTGAACCTGAGCAACAACGCGATCAAGTTCACCGAGCGCGGCGAGGTCACGGTGTCGGTGGCCGAGATGGCGCGCGAAGGCCAGCGCGTGACCTTGCGCTTCGAGGTGCGCGACACCGGCATCGGCATTGCGCCCGATGCCCGCGCGCGCCTGTTCGAGCCCTTCACGCAGGCCGACGCATCGACGAGCCGGCGCTACGGCGGCAGCGGGCTCGGGCTGGCGATCTGCCGCCACCTGGTGGAGCGCATGGGCGGCGAGATCGGCGTCGAGAGCGAGCCTGGGCGCGGCAGCTGCTTCCATTTCAGCGTGCCCTTCGGCCTGCAGGCCGAGGGCGCGCCGGCCCCGCAAGACGCAGGACTGCGCGGCCTGCGGGTGCTGGTGGTCGACGACCACCCGGCGGCGCGCGAGCTGCTGCGCGCGCTGGCGACCGCCTTCGGCCTGCAGGCCGAGACGGCGACCGACGGCGCGGCGGCGCTGCAGGCGGTGGCCCAGGCCGACGCACAGGACCGGCCGTTCAGGCTGCTGCTGCTGGACTGGCACATGCCGGGCCTGGACGGCATCGGCTGCCTGGAACAGCTGGCGCACGCGGCCGACCGCCACGCCCCGCCGACGGTGCTGATGGTGACGGCCTTCGGTCGCGACCAGGCCGAACGCCAGCTTGCCGCGCGCGGGCTGCGCGTGGCCGGCCTGCTGGCCAAGCCGGTCACGCCTTCGGGGCTGCTGGACGCCTGCGCCCAGGCGCTGGGCCATCCACGAATCGGGCCGAGCCGCAGCGAGCAGCGCCAGGAGCAGCTGCAGGCGCAGCAGGCGGGCCTGGCCGGCGCACGCATCCTGCTGGTCGAGGACAACGCGATCAACCAGGAGCTGGCGCTCGACCTGCTGAACGGTGCCGGCATCGCCGTCAGCATCGCCGGCGACGGCCAGGAGGCACTGGCGATCCTTGCACGCGAGCGCTTCGATGCCGTGCTGATGGACTGCCAGATGCCGGTGATGGACGGCTACGAGGCAACGCGCGCGCTGCGCCAGCGCCCCGAACTGAAGGACCTGCCGGTCATCGCGATGACGGCCAACGCGATGGCCGGCGACCGCCAGAAGGTTCTGGACGCGGGCATGAACGACCATGTGGCCAAGCCGATCCGCGTGGAAGAGCTGTTCGCCACGCTGGCGCGCTGGGTGCATCCGGCGGTACCCGCGCCCGCGCCGCAGGCGCCGCCGCCGGCGCTGGACAGGCATGCCGGCGTCGCCGCGATGAAGGGCGACGAGGCGCTTTACCGGCGGCTGCTGGCGATGTTCCGCACGCGCGAGGCCGACTTCGTCGTCCGCTTCCGCGCCGCCTGTGAGCAAGGTGACCCCGACGCCCCGACGCGGCACGCGCACGACCTGCACAGCGTCGCAGGCAGCCTGGGCATGCCCGGGCTGCAGCGCGCCGCCTTGGCACTGGAGGAAGCCTGCCGGCTGCATGCCGACGCGGCAGCGCTGGAGCCGCTGCTGCGGGCCGTGGAGCGCGAGCTCGCGACGGTGCTGGCCAGCCTCCAGGAGAAAGGCCCGGCCTGATTGCGCAGGCCCCGCCAACGGCCTGCGCGCTGCCCGGCCTGAAGCCCGCACCGGGTTGCCGATGAGATCGCGGGGGCGTTGAGGGCCGCGGCGTCAACGCGCCTCCAGCGCCCTACCCACCGAGCAAGAGCCAATCCAGTGGAAGCCGCCACCAGGGCGCGTGTCGAAGGACCAGCCGGCGTGCCAGACGCCTTCGCAGTCGCTGCGTCGCCGGCACATCCAAGGCGTTCTGGCCAGCCGTCCCGAAGGCCTGGCGCGCAGGCGCCAGCGATTGCTCGCGCTCGCAGGCAGCCCACGCCTTGATCAGTTCCAGCGGGTAGGTCATCCAGGCTTCAGGCGTCCACTCGTGAAGGCGTTCGAGGGCGGCATGCACCGCCTGGAGGTCATCGCGAATCGCCGCCCCGGACAGCGTCCAGAAGCGCGCGTCCTGGTCGTCGGGTACGCGCACCAGCACATGCCGCGCGACGTCCTCGGCCTCCGGCCACCGGTCCAGCGCCGCGAAACAGAGCGACAGGTTGCCCAGCGCCCAGACCGGCGCCTCGGCGCGCTGGCGCCAGTCGCGCAGCCAGCGCACGACGGCGCGATGCTGGCGGGGGAACTGCAGCAGGTTGTAGCTGACCTCTCCCCAGCTGGTCGGATCGGAGCGGAGCAGCGCTTCGCGGCGGCGGACGTACCAGCGCAAGGACCGCAGCGCCCTTCGCGCGAGGAGCCATTTCATCGTGGCCTGCGCCAGTGGCAGGCTGGGGCCTTGCCAGTGCAGGCGCAGCAACTTCAGGCGCACGTGGAGCGCACCGTGCCGACGCTCCTGGCGCTGCAGCCAGAGGAGTCCGGCATGCGTGGCACAGCGTCCCGCCACCAGCGCCGGCGGGACGCTGCGGTCGATCTCCGCGCCCCAATCCGCCGCCACCAAGGCCTGGGCCGCCTCCTCGATGGCCTTCTCCTCGACGACCCCGTCCATCGTGATCAGCCGTTGCCACCACAACGCCGCGCGCTCCGCAGCGCGGGCACCGCAGGCGGCCAGCACGCCGTCGCGGGCCGTCTCCACATCCTGCTGCGCGGCCCACGCCGACTCTGCTGTCTCGTCGAGCAGCGCGTGCCGACCGGCCTTGCGCAATGCCTCGGCGAGCTGGCGAAGCGCGAAGCGGTAGCCCGGCTCGCGCCGCAGCGCCATTTGCAGCGGCTCGATCGCGGCCTCGGCATCGCCGGACTTGAGCAACGCGTGCCCGAGGTAGGCCGCCGACAGGGCATCGTGCGGCGCGATTCGCATCATCTCGCGGGCGGCCCGCAGATAGTCGTGGTGGCGTCCGCACGCGTCCTGCCAATCCGCGAACAGTCGCCAGAGATCGAACTCGTGCGGCGACGCCTCGAGCAAGGCAGCCAGACCGGACAAGGCCTCGTCGCGGCGTCCTTGCGCCCAGACACTGCGCGGCCCGTATGCCAGCAGCTCCGGCGGGGCGCGGTCCGGCCATGGAAGACTGGATGCCAGGGCCATGACTTCACCATGGCGCCCCAGCTTCTGCAGGCGATCCAGCCGCGCCGTCCAGGCCGGCACCATTCGGTGGTCCAGCCGCAGGGCTTCTTCGGCCGCGGCGAGACCCACGAGGTCGTCGTGCCCGTGTTGCGCCCGCACCAGCCAGCTCCACGGATCGCCGGGCCGACTCGCCTCGACGAAGTCGACGAGGTCGTCGAACAAGGCGGGCGCCTCCCGGCGCCGCGAGATCGTGCGCACGAGGTTCCAGACCCACGCTGCCGAAGGGTCCGCGGACAGCGAGTCGCGCGCGGCGGCGAGTGCACCGTCCTCATCGCCGGCCCGGTTCTTCAGCCATGCCAGCAGCCCGCCCAGATCGGCATCCTCGGGGGCGACCGTGACAGCGCGGCGCAGCACACGCATCGCGTCCTCGGCTGGCAGATCCTGCGGCTCGACCAGTTCCACGTAAAGCCGCACGGCGGGGTTGAGCGCCGGCGCGATCTGCAGCGCCGGGACCAGGGCCGCACGCGCTTCGTCGCGCCGCCCCGCCAGTTGCAGGGCCCGGGCCAGCTCCAGGTGCATGCGGGGCAGCAGGGGAAAACGCTGCACGCCGTCGGCCAGCAGCGCCAGCGCCCGATCATCGCGCCCAACGCGCCGCAGTTGGGCCGCCAGCGCCAGCCAGGTCTGCCACACCTCCGGTCGCTGCGTCCAGAACCGCTCCAGCGCGCCCACCAGTTCCTCGGCCTCGAGGACCGGCGCGGCCAGGCGCTGGAATTCGAGCACGCCGTGGCCGATCAACGGCGCGGCCAGCAGCAGCTCGAGAATGCGCCGCAGCACGGCAACGGTCGGGTCTGTGCCCGGCTGCGAGTCCACCAGGCTGGCCATCGCATAGTCGTTGTCCGGATTGCGCGTCAGCGCTGCCCAGAAATGCGCTTCGGCCTGGGCATGGCCGTCGCGGCGCAGCACCGCGAAGCCCATCGTGGCGTGGCTGCGGTCGTCTTCGGGGTTGCGATGCAGCGCCTCGGACGCGAGCCGCACGGCGTCCTCCAGGCGCCCCTGGCGCGCCGCCTGGATTGCGCGTTCGCGCATCAGCCAGGGGTCGTCCGGAAAGCTCGCAGCCATGCGGGCCAGGCAGGCGTTGATCGCCGACGCCTCGTCCGGCAGCCACTCGTAGAGCAGGTGCTGCAGGCCGCGTCGCTGCGGATGTTCGTCGCAGGCTTGCTGCAACCAGGCCACCGCAGCGGACCGCCCTTCGCGCGCTGCCAGCGATTTCATGACCAGCCGCCTGAGGTCCAGGTCGAAGGGATCGAGCGCGCATCCCTCCCGGGCCAGTCGCCAGGCGGCGTCGAAATCCAGCCGCCGCTCCGCCAGCCGGGCGCGCAAGCGCACCACGCTGGCCGCACGCGCGGGTTGGTCGATGGCGTTCAGCTGCGCCTCGCAGGCAGACAGGTCACCGTAGCGCAGCCGCGCCTCGGCAACGAAGAGCCGAAGGTCGGCATCCGCCGGACGCTGCGTCACCGCCTGCTCGAGGACCTCGAATCCTTCCTGCAGGCGTTCCAGGGCGTCGAGCCGGTCGAACAAGGTCATGGCCGGCGCCCCCGAGGCGGCGCCCAGCCGGCGCACACGATCGCGCAGCGCCGCCAAGCCGTCCTCCGTGCGTCCCAGCAGCGCACAGGCGCGGAAGTAGGCCGCCGCTGCGCCTTCGGCGGTGGGCTGCAGCGTGCTGCAGGCGCGGTACAGGGGGAGCGCCTCTTCACGGCAGTCGGCCTGCCATCGCAACATCGCCACGAGCCCCCAGACGCGCCCCTCGAGCGGGGCCTGCCGCCAGGCACGCCGGGCCAGCACCATCGCCTCGGGCAGCCGGCGATGGTCCTCGGCCAGCCGCTCCGCCCACTCGATCAGCAGCAGCGGATGCACAGCGCCCCGAGCGGCGAGCTGGTCGAACCAGGACAGATGGACGTCCCGGTTGCCGGCCCGCCACAACGCAGCGGAACGGCACAGCTGAACGTTGACGTCGTCCGGATCCAGCGCCAGGAGACGGTCCGCCAGCGCCAGGGCGGCGCTCTGGTCGTCGTCGTAGAGGGCCAGGCTGCGGCGCGCCTGGGTCGACAGCCGGCCCTCGCGGTCCTCGGCCTGCAGGCGCTCGAGCGCGCGACTCGCGCCGGCGCGGTCGTGTCGGGCGAGGCCGGCCTGAACCTCGTCGTAGAGATCCCAGAGCGCCGCATCCGGCAACGAAAGGCCCTGCAGCCGGTCGCGCTCGGCCTGAGGAACGAGCACCATCGCACGCGGTCCGTGGGCGCGATGGCTCTCGAGCAGTGGCTGCAGGGCGTACTCGACTTGCACCGGAAGGCTGGGATCGCGGACCAGCAGGCTTCCCCGCAGGCGGTCGTACCCCGTCACCGCCTGGAGATGAGAGGTCCCGGGTTGCACGGTGACCAGCGCGAAGGGCACGCCCGCATCGATGAGCGCGTGCGCGCTGGCCTCGTCGAGTCGGAACTCGCGGACATGCAAGCCCTGGGCGCTCGCCCATGCGCGTTGCGAATGTGCCGGCGTGCCGTCGTAGCAGATCTGCTCGGCGATCTCGAGATGGTCGGCGGCAACGTTCCAGTACGCGGCGATCGAGGCCAAAGTGGCCGGCGCGCAGGTCGCCCAATGCTGCGCGACGAATGGCACGTCGAGCAGTCGGCGGTCCGATCGCGGCGCGTCCACCGGCCGCTGCCGCAGACGCTCGCCCAGGCGCGTGTAGAACTCGTGGGTCTTCGGCAGCGCCGTTGCATGCGCAAGCGCCTCGTCCAGCCGACCGAGCGCCATCGCGACGTCGCAGCGCCGGGCCGAGAGCCAGCGACGCTGGTCGCGATCAGCCCGTGGCGACAACTCGGCCAGGCGCTCGAGTGTCGCCGCAGCCTCGGCGTGACGGCCTTCGTCCATCTGCAGCGCGAAGAGCTGGCCTGTGAGCGCGGCACTGGTGCGCTGGCTGGATTCGCGCTCCAGCATCGCCATCGCCTCGTCGCGCCGGCCCAGCGTCAGGAGCAGTTGCGCACGGGTCTGCAGCGCGGTGCGGTAACCCGGGCGCAGCGCCAGTGCCCGCTCGGCCGCGGCGAGGGCTTCGGCATTTCGGTCGTCACGAGAGAGGACCCAGGCCTCTTCCACATGGATCCACGCCGATTCCGGCGCCAGCGCCAGCGCCTGCCGGATGCGTTCCGATGCCAGCGTGAAGTCGCGCAGCATCGCAGCGATGGAGGCCTGGCAGGCCAGGTGTTCGGCACGATGCTCGTCGCTGGCCCCAGGGGGAAAGGCGCGTCGGCCCATCCACTCGATCCCGACATGCGGACGCCACCCCAGCTGTCCACGCAGGCACGTCAAGTACACGTCGTGGTCGTCGAGCCTGCCGCGGGACCGGCGCAGCACCCTCGCGCCGGCGCCGCGCGCGTCGCCCAGCTGATGGAGCGCGCGCATGGCCTGCACCCATGCCAGCGGCCGAGGATCGGCCAGCAACGCATCGACATGTGGCTGCGCCTCGATGCCGAACCCCAGGTCCAGCGCATCGCGGATGCTTTCCAGCATCGTCCCTCCCCTGTGGCGCAGTCCCGTCGTCGGGTCGTCATGGCGCCTTGATGTGGCGACCAGTCTATCCAATCGGCCTGCGAAGCAATCGGCCTGCGAAGTCCGCTGCTCGCATCCTGCACGGCACGGACGACCCGTCGGCTTGCGGCCCGGTACGCCCTCGAACGGCTACAGCAGCCGCACTTTCACCGACCGCCCCTTCACCTTGCCGGCATTCAGCGCCCGCAGCGCCTTGTCGGCGATGCCGCGCTCGACGGCCACGTAGGTCGAGAACTCGTTGACGTTGATCTTGCCGATCCGGGCAGCGTCGAAGCCCATGTCCTTGGTCAGCGCACCCAGCACGTCGCCGGGGCGGATCTTTTCCTTGCGGCCGCCCAGGATCTGCAGCGTCACCATCGGTGGCCGCAACGCTTCGGCGTTAGGCGGCGCGGTGAGTTCGCTCAGCGGATGCCATTCGCTGGCCGTGCCCTGCATCTCGTCGATGCGGCCCACGCTGCCCATTTCGTCCATGCTGGCCAGGCTGAAGGCCCAGCCTGCTTCGTCCGCGCGGCCGGTGCGGCCGACGCGGTGGGTGTGCACCTCGGGGTCGGGCGTGATGTCGACATTGATCACCGCTTCGAGCTGCGCGATGTCGAGCCCGCGCGCGGCCACGTCGGTGGCCACCAGCACGCTGCAGCTGCGGTTGGCGAACTGCACCAGCACCTGGTCGCGCTCGCGCTGGTCCAGGTCGCCATGCAGCTCCAGCGCCGCCACGCCCTGGGCCTGCAGCACGGCCACCAGGTCGCGGCATTGCTGCTTGGTGTTGCAGAAGGCCAGCGTGCTGACCGGGCGGTAGTGGTTCAGCAGCAGGCCCACGGCATGCAGCCGCGTGGCGTCGGTCACCTCGTAGAAGCGCTGGCGGATCTTGCTGGCGGCATGGCGCTCGGTGAGCTTGACCTCCTGCGGCTCGCGCATGAAGCGAGCGGCCAGCTTGGCCACGCCCTCGGGGTAGGTGGCCGAGAACAGCAGGGTCTGGCGCACTGTCGGGCAGGCTTCGATGACCTTGGCCATGTCTTCGGCGAAGCCCATGTCCAGCATGCGATCGGCTTCGTCCAGCACCAGCGTGTTCAGTGCGTCGAGCGCCAGCGTCTCGCGCTGCAGGTGGTCGAGGATGCGGCCCGGCGTGCCGACGACGATGTGCGCGCCATGCGACAGGCTGGCCAGCTGGTTGCGGATGGGCGCGCCGCCGCACAGCGTGAGGGTCTTGATGTTGTCTTCGGCGCGCGCCAGGCGGCGGATTTCCTGCGTCACCTGCTCGGCCAGCTCGCGCGTGGGGCACAGCACCAGCGCCTGCACCGCGAAGCGGCGCGGGTTCAGGTTCATCAGCAGCGGCAGCGCGAAGGCGGCGGTCTTGCCGCTGCCGGTCTTGGCCTGCGCGATCAGGTCGCGGCCGGCCAGCGCCAGCGGCAGGCTGGCGGCCTGGATCGGCGTCATCGTCACGTAACCCAGCTGCTGCAGGTTGGCCTGCATCGCGGGGGGCAGTGGCAGGGTGGTGAAGGACGTGGCTGAATCGGCGAGGGTCATGCGCGATTGTCCGCTGTGGGGCGGACCGGCGGCCGTCGGCGGTCAGCGCCCGCTGGCGGCCCGGCGTCGCAGACCCTGCCGTGGCACGCACAGCGCGATCAGCGCAATGGCCACCAGCGCCAGCGTGCCCGGTTCCGGCATGGGGATCAACGCATAGCGCCCGCCGGGGTTCAGCACGTTCATGTAGTCCAGGTACTGCTGGTAGTAGCGCTCGTACATCACCGGCGATGCGTTCAGCGCGCCCAGGCCCATCAACCCGTCATTGCTGAGCAGCGGATCCGGGAACTGGTTGACGGCGCCACCGATGTACTCGTCGAACAGACCCAGCATGTGCCCGAACTCATGCGACTGGGTCGACGCCGTGTCCTCGTCGGTGTACCAGTGCAGCATGTCGTAGACCGGATCACCGGCACCCTGCGTGGCCTTGACCAGCACCGTCTGGTCGATCGGGCCGATCAGCGTCACGTTCACCTCCAGCGGGAAGAAGGTCAGCGTGGTCAGGTCCTCGAGGTAGTACCTGCCGTTCCACATGTCCTCGATGCTGCGCTCCGCCGCGAGGCGGTAGTCCTGCTTCTGGGCATCGGTGAAGCTCAGTGCGGGATCGAAATCGAAGCCGATCTGCACGTCCTTGGAGAAGCGCGTGCCGTCGAAGCTGCGCGTGTAGCGCACGTTCCACGCGTAGGGTCCGTAGGTATTGCCGCCCGAGACGTACTGCGCGGTGCTGCGCTGGTAGTTCACGAACTCCGACCCGGTCACGTAGGCGGCCCAGGACAGGGGGCTGGCGGCAGCGCTGAGCAGCAACGCTGCAGCCGTGAGGAACGAGCGACCGTGGCGCATAGGACCTCCGCAGGCGAAGTGCGCGGCAATCACTCCGGGCCACCGCGCTGGCCCGGCACAGGTTCGCGCAGACACGGGGGGACCGCATTGCGCTGGCGCAATGCGGATGAAGTCAGCGCGCTTCGCCGTCTCGTCCGCAGTGCATGCCGGCACCCGCAGCGAAGGCCGCATCGGCCGGCTGTATCGCCAGGGCGTGGCACGGCCGCCCCCGTGGTCAGTGAGCGGCTGGATGGATCGGGACATGCCGCGCTAGCGGCCTCGATGGCGCCGGCCCTGCTCAGGCAGCGCTGCCGAGCGTCAGCTCTGCATTGCAACCACGACGCTGGAGGTCATGGCGCCGACGAACTCATCGCCGTAACCCCGTTCGGTCAGACCCCAACGCACACGATTGGCCACGTAGGCTCGGCCGATGATGCCGACTCGAGACCGCTGGGCCAGCGTGCGCGCGGCGGTCGCTATGCGGCGCACCGATGCAGCACTGCCGCTCTTGAGGCGCTCGTCGGAGACGCGCTTCTGCTCCGCAAGCGGAAAGGCCTCGCAGATCAGGCTCACGATGCCCTCGGCTTCCTTCGCGATGGCAGATCGCTGTTTGAGGAATGTGATCATGGTCAGTCGTGGGCGGCCATGGCCGCGTTAGAAGACTCGATACACCGCGCGTTGGCGGTCGGGGCGGCGGCGACGACAACGCCCAGGTGGTACAGCGCATCGAGCAATGGTCTGAACTGGGCCAAGGTGAGGTCGAACTCGTCCAGCCAGTCCCGGATGCTGAAGTCGGCCGTCGCCGCCGTGCCGATGTGGCGCAGGAACCCACTGGCCCACTCCTGGGCCGGGCCGATGGTGAGTTCACCGGCCAACGCACCGCACCGATAGAAACGCACGACGCCGCTCGACACCGAGGCCAGCGGTACGGCCATCTCGACGCCTTCGGCCAGCGCCAACCCTTCGCTCGGCTGCCACGCGCGCGTGCACTGCGGCATTGCACTCATCTCGCGCGTCCAACGCGGCCAGTCGGTCTCGGTCATCAGCGGGAGGTTCGGACGGTCGTCTTCGTCGCTGGTGCCAAACGGTGCGCTGAGTTGGCGTGAGAAGATCGTGATGGCCATGCACTGCAAGGCCTCTCGCATCGCCTCTGGCCCCCGCGGGCCGCGGCCCAGCGCGGTGTCGATGAGCCGCGACACCTTGGCGGCGTCGAATGGACCGATGTCGTCGCGCAGGTACTTGTCACGGAACGCCGGTGCCACGGCGCTCAGCAGGTCATGATGGATCACGTCCAGCGAACCGGCGTCTTTGCCGTCCAGGAAGGCGAGCTTGGGCTGCCGGATGCCATGCTCCGGCGCCAGCCGATCGAGCGCTGAGCGCACGATCTGCTTGTTCCAGAACAGCTGCGCATGCAGCGATGCGGGAACAGAGGCCAGCAGTTCGACGATCCGATGATCGAGAAAGGGCACGCGGGCCTCCAGGCTGTGCCAGGAGCTCGTGCGATCCTCGTGCCAAAGGTTGTGGTGCTGCAGCTGATGCGTCATCAGCTGCATGAAGCGGTGGTAGGGCGCCGGCTCCGTCGCTGGGGCGCGCGAACGGCCAAGGTGCCAGTAGTTGATGCTGCTGCGGCCCGCCGATGCGTCATCGAACACGAGGTTGGGCTCGACTTCCTGGTGCAGATAGCCGCCCCAGTCAGCGTACATCGCGTCGACACGCCGCGAATAGCCGCCGGCGAATTCGTCGGCTCCCTGGCCGAGCAGCACGACCTTCAACCCGGGCACCAACGCGCGTGCACTGCGATGGAGCTCGGACTTGAAGAGCCACTCCAGGTCGAAGCGCGGCGAATCCATCATCCACACCGCTTCCTCCAGGCGGCGCAGGTCGAGGCTCAGGTCACCAACCAGGGTGCGGTAGTCGAAGCGGACCGGCATCCAGGGCAGGCCGAGACGGCTGGTGAGTTCGCGCGCCGTGGCCACGTCACCTTCGAGGTAGCTGGTGCGCTCGACCACGGTAAGGCATGGCACTGTCCGGTCGTGCCGCGCGACAATGGCCGCCAGCAGCGAAGAATCAACACCACCGCTGAGGTGGATGGCGGCGCCGACGTCGCGCTGCAGGTGCTGCGCGGTCGCTTCCTGCAAGAGCTCGATGTAGGCATCGACATAGTCGGACGCCCTGTCCCCAAGGGGCGCCGTGCCCAGATGGTCACGCAGCGACCAGTAGGCCTGTGGCGCCTGCGCGCCGCGCTCGCTGACGCGCAGGTACTCACCGCCGGCCAGCAAAGCCACACCCCGCACATAGGTGGCCGCATAGGGCTGCCCGACGGGTTTGCGGTCGACATCAGACCACGCGAGGTCACGCGGGCATGCCGGGTGCGCGAGCAGGGCCTTGAGCTCCGACCCGAAGAGCATGCCGTCGGGCAGCCGGCACACGTACAGCGGCTTGATGCCCAGGCGGTCGCGCGCCAGCGTGAGCACACGGGCCTTCATGTCCCAGTGCGCCAGCGCGAACATGCCACGCGTCCTTTCCAGCACGCCCAGGCCCCACTGCTCAAAACCATGCAGCAGGGGCTCGCAATCGGACCGGCTGTGGAAACTGTGTCTGCCGATCAGTGCAGCCCGCAGTTCCTGGTGGTTGTAGATCTCGCCATTGGCCACCAGCAACTGGTCGCCGGCCTCGTTGACAAAGGGCTGCCGGCCGCCTTCGACATCGATGATCGACAGCCGACGGTAGACCAGGCTCAGCGTACCGTCGTCGAAGTACTGGGCGTCATCCGGGCCACGGTGCACCAACGCGTCACCCATCGCCTGCAGGATGCGCTGCCGCTCGACCGCGTCGAACGGCGCGCGCTGGAACGACACGAAGCCGGCGAATCCACACACGAGGTGTTCCTCCATCCCTGGCCCTGAGGGCCCCTCATCGCCGCTGCGGGACGCCTCCACCCCGTGCGACTGGCTGATCGAGACCCCGAGGCAGCGACGGCGAACACCGGCGCGGCTCCAACGGGACCCGACTTGTTTCTAATATTCTGTCATGTCAGCCCGCGGCCCGGGCCTGAGGATCGGCAAGCGTGCGCGATCAAGCCATCGCCGCCTGCGCGGCGAGCACCTCGGCCCGCACGCTCTCGGTCAGCTCGGCCTTCAGTTCAGCGAACTCGAGCAGCACCTCGCCGCTGCTCTGCACGTCGAGCCCCGCCACGATGCGCAGCAGCGTGCTCTTGCCGCAGCCGCTGGGGCCGAGGATGGTGATGAAGTCGTTCTCGGCCACGTCCAGGTCGGTGGCCTGCAGCGCCAGCGTCTCGCCGTGGTTCGACTGGAAGCGGCGCGACACACCGCGCACCTGCAGCAGGGGGTTCTTGCTCATCGGGGCTTCAGCGGATGGCCGCTCACTTTGACGCCTGGGCCGGAATCTGGATCAGCGGCGCGGTCTGCATGTTGGCCGGCACCACCACCACCGTGGTGCCGCCCTTGTCGGCGAACTTGTGCAGCGCCAGGTTGGA
>CAZXLI010000071.1:0-25501 GCA_964641795.1 uncultured Bordetella sp.
TCCAGTCCAGCGCGAGCACCTGCACCTCCAGCGGCTGCACGTCGGCCGGCAGCGCGCGCTGCGCGTCCAGGCGGCTGAGCTTGCGGAAGGGGTCGAGCTGGTGGGTGCTGATCCAGGTGATCGCGCCCAGCGCGATGATGATCAACAGCGGCGCGCCCCAGATCAGCAGTTCCAGCTTGGTGGAATGGTCCCAGTCGGGCTGGTAGGTGGCGCTGCGGTTGGCGGCGCGGTAGCGCCAGGCGAACAGGAGCGTCAGCACGATCACCGGCACGATGATCAGCAGCATCAGCACGGTGGAGGTGACGATCAGGTCGGCCTGCTGGCGGGCGATGTCGCCCGAGGGGTTCATCACCACGGCCTGCTGGCAGGCCGCCAGCGGCAACAGCGCGGCAGCGGCCAGCGGGCGAAACAGTTGACGAAGGTTCATAGGGCTTCCAAGGCGCACCGACCGCGCCCGCCAGGCACACGCCGCAGATCCGGCTCTGCCGGTCCGCTGGCGTGGCCCCCTCGAGGGGGAAGCGCCGAAGGCGCTCCGGGGGTGGGCCAGACATCCGGGAATCTACCTAGATTGACCCTGGTCAACCATTGGACACTTTGTCCCAGTCCCCGCCCGCGCTCGCGCGGGTTTTTTGATCCTGCCGCTTGACGGCCTCGCTCGTGAGTTCCTCCCTTCCGCCCCCTGAACCAGGGGACCCGCCCTCCGCGGCCCGCGCCCGCGCCCGCGCTTCCGCCCACCACCCGCAGCACCAGGACGGCGCCGTCGCCCCGGGCGACATCGCGGTGGGCGTGATCGTCGGCCGCGCGTCCGAGTACTTCGAGTTCTTCGTCTACGGCATCGCCTCGGTGCTGGTGTTCCCGGCGCTGTTTTTCCCGGGCTACGACGGGCTGCACGGCACGCTGATGTCCTTCGGCGTGTTCGCGCTCGGATTCATCGCCCGGCCGGTGGGCACGCTGGCCGGCATGGCGCTGCAGCGCGCCTACGGCCGTGCGGTGAAGCTGATTGCCGCGCTGATGCTGATGGGCAGCGCCACCTGCGCGATGGCGCTGCTGCCCGGCACGCAGACGCTGGGCCCGGTGGCGCCCTGGCTGCTGGCGCTGTGCCGGCTGGCGCAGGGCGCGGCGGTGGGCGCTTCCTGGGACGGGCTGCCTTCATTGCTGGCGCTGCATGCGCCGCCGCACCGCCGCGGCTGGTACGCGATGCTGGGCCAGTTGGGCGGGCCGCTGGGCTTCGCGTTCGCGGCGGCGCTGTACGCGGTGCTGAGCACGCGGCTGTCGGCCGAGGAGTTCCTCGACTGGGGCTGGCGCTTCCCGTTCTTCGCGGCCTTCGGCGTCAACGTGGTGGCGCTGTTCGCGCGGCTGCAGCTGGTGATGGGCGACGACTACAGCAACGCGCTGCGCCGCAACCAGCTGCTGCCCACGGGGCTGTCGGCGCTGGGCCGCTCGCAGCAGCTCAACGTGCTGCTGGGCGCCTTCGCGGCGTTGGCCAGCTTCGCGCTGGTGCACCTGGTCACCGTGTTCCCGCTGTCGTGGCTGCACCTGAGCGACCCGCGCGCGGTGGACGAACTGCTGTGGCTGCAGGCCGGCGGCGCGGTGCTGGCGGCGGTGGCGATGCTGGGCTCGGGGCTGCTGGCCGACCGCGTCGGCCGCCGCACGCTGCTGGGCACCGCGGCGGTGGCGATCGGGCTGTTCGGCTTGGTCGCGCCCTGGCTGCTGGGCGGCGGCGTGGCCGGGCAGAACCTGTACTTCCTGCTCGGCTTCACGCTGTTCGGTCTGTCCTACGGCCAGGCCGCCGGCGCGCTGGCCAATCACTTCCAGCCGCAGGCGCGCTATGTCGGCGCCGCGCTGTCGGCCGACATGGCCTGGCTCTTCGGCGCGGCCTTCGCGCCCATCGTCACGCTGTGGCTGTCGTCGCAGTTCGGCCTGGCGGCGCTCAGCGGCTACCTGCTGTCGGGCATGGTGGGCACGCTGGTGGCGCTGCAGTGGGGGCGGCCGGCGCAGGTGGCGGCCTGACGCGTCATTGGGGCGCTAGGAAGCGCGCAGCAGGTTGGCCGCGCCCAGGCCCACGAACACGCCGAACAACCCGCGCTGGAAGGCCGCGCCGCTGAGACGGGCGCGCACGGCATTGCCCAGCGCGAGGCCGGCGAAGGCGGCGCTGAGGGCGAGCGCGCCTTCGGGCAGCAGCAGCTGCAGTCCGCCCGCGTGCTGCAGCCGCAGCGCCAGCGCCAGCGTCGCGATCGTGAACGACAGCCCGAGCGCCTGCACCATCGCGTCCTTGTCCAGGCGCAGCGTCTGCAGCCAGGGCACCAGCGGCAGCACGAAGACCGCGGTGCAGGCCGTGACCGCGCCGGTGGCCAGTCCGGCCAGCGCGCCGAGCCATCGTGCGTGGCGCTGCAGGTCCGGCAGGGCCGGCCGCCACAGGCCCCACAGCCCGTAGGCCACCAGGACCGTCCCGAGGGCGGCATGGCCGTCGACGGCCCTGCTGGTCGGCGCCGGCACCAGCAAGGTGGCCATCACCAGCATCAGCCAGGCCGGCCACAGCCGGCGTGCCAGCGCGGCCGTGTGCGGGCCGCGGCATTGCGCCACATTGGTGGCGAGCGATGGCAACACCAGCATCGCCGCGGCCTGCGCCGGCGGCAGCCACAGGCCGAGCAGGCTCATCGCGACGGTGGGCAGGCCCATGCCGGTAATGCCCTTGACACAGCCGGCCAGCAGGAAGACGGCCGCGATGCCGGTGACGTGGGCGAAGAGAAGGTCGGCGTCCTGCATGGATGCGATGCTCGGCGCCGGGCGCGGGCTTGTCGATCTGGAAGGGCCGCACCTATCCTTCGCCGATTCCGAAGGATCGAACCCCGAAGGATGCCGATGACTGCTGCGCTGCGCCCTGTCGACTACCGCGTCGACCCCTTCGACCTGCGCCTGTTCACCGTGGTGGTGGAGCTGGGCACGATCACCGCCGCGGCGCAGGCGCTGGGCCTGTCGCTGGCGGCGGCCAGCGCGCGGTTGAAGGCGCTGGAAGACCGCGTCGGCGTGCCGCTGCTGCGGCGATCGAAGGCCGGCGCGGCGCCCACCGACGCGGGTCGCGCGCTGGCGCGACGTGCGCACGGCGTGCTCGCCGAGCTGGAGCTGCTGCACGGCGAGATGGGCCGCATGGCCGGCGGCCTGCAGGGCACGCTGCGCCTGGCGTGCAACACCTCGGCGATGGCCGAGGCACTGCCGCCGCGCCTCGGCCGCTTCCTGAGGCGGCACCCGGACATCGACATCAAGCTGCAGGAGCTGCCGAGCGAAGCAGTGCTCGAAGCCCTGCATCGCGGCGCGGCCGACCTGGGCATCGTCGCGAGCCATGTCGACGCGCGCGGGCTGGTCACGCAGCCCTGGCTCGAGGATCCGCTGGTGGCCTTGCTGCCGGCGCGTGGCGCACCGCGTGTCGGCCGCACGCTGCACTTCGCCCAGCTGCTGGACCAGCCGTTCGTCGGACTGGTGGCCGACAGCGGGCTGAGCCGCTTCCTCGCGCAGCAGGCGCGTCGCAGCGGGCGTGCGCCGCGCCACCGCGTGCGCGTGGCCAGCTTCGACGCGACAGCACGCCTCGTGGCCGCCGGCGTGGGCGTTGCCGTGCTGCCAGCCGGCGCCGCGGCCCGCTGGAGAGACGCTGCGCTGCGCATCGTGCCCTTGCAGGACGATTGGGCCCGCCGCCGGCTGATGCTGTGCACGACCGCGCTGGCCGCGGAGCGTCCCGGCGTCAGGTCGTTGCTGCTCGCGCTGGGCTGACGGCTAGGGCGTGGCCGCCTTCACCGTCACCTGCGTCTGCTCGTACACCACCTTGTCGAAATCGAGCTGGCCGTTGGGAACGGTGTCGAAACCGAAGTAGAAGCTGTGCGTGCCCGGCGGCAGGGTGTCGAAGGCCGGCAGGCCGAAGTAGGGCAGCTCGAAAAGCGGGCCGGTGTAGGTGGGCACGATGCCGTCCTGCCAGCTCATCGTGGCGAGGTCGAAGTGCAGGTAGCGGCCGTCGGCCTGGCCGAGCACCAGGAACCAGTCGCCGGACTGGCCGATGTACGGGCCGGCCTTCATGCTGACCGAGGCTTTCAGCAGCTCGCCCTTGTCGACGACCACGCTCTGCCGCAGGCCGTTGACGCGCATGGCCGGCATGATCTGCGAGGCCAGGCCTTCGCTGATCTCGACGCGGAACTTGATCGGCACGCCGAACAGCTCGCCCTTGTCGCCGACCGAGATGGTGCCGCTGAACTTGCCGTTGGCATAGGTGCCGGTGAAGCGCGTGCTGACGTTGGCGAAGCCGGCCACCGTGCCGGTGCTGCCGAGGTCGAAGCTGCCGTTGCTGATGCTGCCGCGCAGCGGCAGCCAGGCGGTGCCGGTGGTGGGGCCGGTGGCCGCCATCACCAGCTGGCCCTTGTCCATCGTGACGTTGAGCATCGGCGGCGGCGATTGCACGCAGCACTTGTGGCCCTTGGGATCGATGGTCTCGACGGTCTTCACGGTGGCCGGCGGCACCACGAACTTCTCGCAGATCACCAGCTCGAGCTTGCGGTTGCTGCCGCCGCTGAGCGAGTACTTGCCGTTCGCGTCGGGACCGGTCACCTGTGACTGCTCGAAGCCGTTGAATCCGGCACCGTCGCCGTCGCTGTCCTGGTTGCGGTCGGAGGCCCAGCCCAGCGCACGCTGGCCCAGCGTGCTGATGCCGCCGGTCAGGTCCACCGCGTGGGCGCCCTTGACCGGCGTGCCATCGGGTTTGGTGCCGCTCCAGCTGTAGACGATCTCGCAGTTCTGGCCTTCGCGGAGCGCGCTGTAGAGCGTGTCGAAGTTGACCGACTTGCCCTTGCCGACCGAGGTCAGCGTGCTGCCGTTCACCGTGTCCGAGCTGGTGTTGGCGTCGCCCTTGGCGTCGAAGAAGCTGCCCATGTGGGTGACCTGCACGTACTTGTCGAGCTTGTTCTTCACCAGGTAGTTCAGCTTGCCCTTGAGCAACCCGTTGCCGACACCGGTGCCGTGGCGCCGGTCGGTCACCGGCCGGTTCATCGCTTCCTCGATCTGGCCGACCAGCGAGGTGTCGCCCGGCGACACCGAGGGCTTCAGCCCCGCCTTGTGCGCATGCGGCACCGGCAGGCCGAAGTTGTTCTTCAGGTACTGCAGGCTGTTGGCCACCGAAGCCGGCGCGCACTGGTTCTTGGCGGCCTCGATGTTCGGGTGATCGAACTGCACGATGATTTCCGAGGCCGAGCCGGTGGTGTACTGCGCCGGGTCGAGCTTGGGTGCGTCGGGCGCGCCGGTCACCGGCTCGTCGCTGGCGCCGCCCACGGCCACCGTGGTCGGCGCCACGCTGTGCGTGGCCATCGTGCCGCCGCTGAACTGGGTCACCGGCGTGGCCGAGAAGTCCACCGCGGCGCCCAGGCTCGTCACCGGCGTGCCGCTGGCCACGCCGAGGTCGAAGTCCGCGGCCACGCGGGCATACGGGTACACCTCTTCGGCCGGCACCGCCAGGTTGCGCACCACCCAGCCGGCGCTGGTCATCACGTTGAGGTAGCCGCTGGCCAGGCCGGTGGTCTGGCGCAGCTTGATGACGTTCACCTCGAACACGCCGGTGTCGATGTTCTTCTGCGTCGCCGTGGCGGTGACGAAGTCCTGCTGGTAGAAGCGCACGCCATCGGCGGCGGCCACGGGTGCGGCCGGCGCCGGGATGCTCGACAGCAGAAGCAGCAGCGCAGCAGCCAAAGCGGCGCGCAGGCGGGTGGCAGGGTGCCAGGTCGGGAAAGCCATCGCGAACCCTCCTCGATGTACCGACTTCGCTGGTGTAGGCCAAGGGCCGGGCGGTGTCAATCGCGCGCTTGCGCGGCGACAGGCGGCGCTAACATGCGCCGCGATTGCGGACACGACATCACCATCACTGAGGAGGAACCCGCACGATGAGACCCCAGACCCAAGCCCCGACCGGCGCCTTCGTTGCCGCTTCCTGGGTGGCGCTGCTGGCTGGCGTGATCACCTACATGGCGGGCCTGTGGGACGCCAAGATGCAGCTCAACGAGAAGGGCTACTACTTCGTGATCCTGATGTACGGCCTGTTCTCGGCCGTCTCGCTGCAGAAATCGGTGCGCGACCGGATGGAGGGCATCACCGTCTCGGCGATGTATTTCGGCCTGTGCTGGTTCTCGGTGGCGCTGGTGCTGGTGCTGCTGCTGGTCGGGCTGTGGAATGCCGAGCTCAGCACCGCCGAGAAGGGCTTCTACGCGATGTCCTTCGTGCTGAGCCTGTTCGCCGCGGTGACGATCCAGAAGAACGTGCGCGACATCGCCGCGGCACGCGGCCTGGCCGGCCGCGGCGGCGACACCCGCAGCGACGGCGAATGACGCGCTGAGCGCCGATGGCCCGGGGGGAACCCGGGACTGTCGCATCGGCGACGCCCTGCGCCGGGTGGCGCGCCTAGCATGGGCCGACAACCCCGAGCCGCCCAACAATGGTTTGGAGCGGCCATCCGCCAGGAGACACCCGATGAAGCCGCTGCGCCTGCTGGCCACCCTGGGCCTGCTGTTCTCCCTTGCCGCCTGCTCCACGGCACCCACCCGGCCCGCGGGCTGGGCCGCGCCCGAGGTGCTGGTGCCACCCTCGTCGTTCCATGGCGTGCACGGCCTGGCCGTCGACGCCAAGGGCCGCCTGCTGGCCGGCACCGTGGTCGGCAACGACATGTGGGAGGTCGACCGCAAGACCGGCCAGGCCAAGGTGTTCATCGCCTCGCCGGAAGGCCAGGCCGACGACATCGCGGTCGGCCCCAAGGGCGAGCTGGCCTGGACCTCGTACCTGCAGGGCATCGTGCGGCTGCGCGAGAGCGATGCGGCGCCGATCCGCATCGTCGCGAAAGACCTGCCCGGCATCAACTCGCTGGCCTTCGACCAGAAGAACGGCAAGCTCTACGCGAGCCAGGTCTTCCTCGGCGATGCGCTGTGGGAGATCGACCTCGCCGGCGGCAGGCCCCCGCGGCTGATCGTCAAGGACATGGGGGGCTTCAACGGCTTCGAGGTCGGGCCCGATGGGCAGCTCTACGGGCCGCTGTGGTTCAAGGGCCAGCTGGTGCGCATCAACCCGGCCGATGGCGCGATCACCGTGCTGAACCGCGAATTCAAGATCCCTGCCGCCGCCAACCTCGACGGCAAGGGCAACCTGTGGGCGGTGGACACCAATACCGGCGATGTCGCGAAGGTCGATCTCGCCAGCGGCAAGAAGACGGTGGTGACCACGCTGGCCACCGCGCTGGACAACCTGGCCATCGCGCCCGAGGGCACGGTGTATGTCTCGAACATGGCCGACAACGCGATCATCGAGATCGACCCCGCCACCGGCCGCTCGAAGACGCTGACCAGCGGCAAGCTCGCGGTGGCCGGTGGCATGAAGCTCGGCGGTGGCTCGCTGTGGATCGCCGACACCTTCAGCTTCCGCCGCATCGACCCGCAGACCGGCGCGGTGACCGACATCGCCCGCATGCAGGCTTCGGACATGGAGTACCCGATGACCGTGGGCCTGGGAACCAGGCAACTGGCGCTGGTGTCGTGGTTCACCGGCACGGTGCAGCTGATCGATCGCGCCAGCCTGAAGACCGCGACCATGATCCACGGCTTCAAGGCGCCGTACGACGCGATCCCGATGGACGACGGCAGCGTGCTGGTGGCCGAGATCGCCACCGGCAACCTGTTGCGCGCCCGTGGCGCGGACTTCAAGGACCGCCAGGTGGTTGCCGGCGGCCTGGCCGGCCCGGTGCAGATGGTGCTGGGCCGCGACGGCGCGGTGTACCTCACCGAAGCCGCTGGCAACCTGCTGCGCATCGACCTCGGCTCCGGCGCGAAGACGGTGGTGGCCGGCCAGCTGGCGCTGCCCGAAGGCCTGGCCCAGACGCCCTGGGGCAGCTTCATCGTGGCCGAATCGGCGGCCCGGCGGCTGGTCGAGATCAACCCGGTCGACGGCACCCGTCGCACGGTGGCCGACAACCTGCCGATCGGCCTGGAGGGGGGCCCCGGCATGCCGCCGCCGTACATCGTGACCGGTGTGGCGGTGGCCGAGGACGGCACGGTCTTCGTCAGCGCCGACCGCAACAACGCGGTGCTGAAGATCCGGCCGCAGCGCTGACCCGTTTTCCGATTATCGGAATAAGGCGCGGGCGATGCCCCTGCGCCTGGCTGGCTTCGGTTTACACGGCTTGCCAGGGTGGCTAGCATGCCGCATCGATGCAGGGCTGATTTCCGCTTTGCAGAAAACAGCATGCCACCCGCCGCCCCGAACACATCGCACTTCCCGCACTGGCCGCCCGGCTTGTCCAAGCACCTGACGCTGCCGCAGACCCACCTGTTCCACAACGTCGAGGTCTCGGCGGCCCGATATCCGGACAAGCCCTTCATCCTGTACTACGACAACCCGCTGTCGTACGCCGATTTCCAGCGCCAGGCCGAGCACTTGGCAGGTTATCTGCAGCAGTGCGGCGTGAAGCGCGGCGACCGGGTGCTGCTGTACCTGCAGAACAGCCCGCAGTGGGTGATCGCCTTCTACGCCATCCTGCGCGCCGACGCGGTGGTGGTGCCGGTGAACCCGATGAACCGCACCGAGGAACTGCGCCACTATGTGCACGACACCGGCGCCGCGGTGGCCATCGTGCCGCAGGACCTGCTGGCGCAGATGCAGCCGCTGCTCGGGCCGCAGGGCCTGCAGCGCTTGATCGTCGCCTGCTACCGCGACTACCTGCCCGCGCCCACCGACCTGCGCCTGCCCGATTTCGTCGCCGAGCCGCGGCGTGCGCTGGCGGGCGAGGGCCTGGTGGCCTGGCACGACGCGCTGGCGCTGCAGTGCGCGCCAGGCCCGATGCAGGCCGGCCCGGATGACCTGGCGGTGATGCCCTACACCAGCGGCACCACCGGCGCGCCCAAGGGCTGCATGCACACCCACCGCAGCGTGATGAGCACGCTGGTGGGCGGCGTGCAGTGGTTCGGCTGCACGCAGGACACCACCTACCTCTCGGTGCTGCCGTTCTTCCACGTCACCGCGATGTCGGGCAGCATGAACGGGCCGGTCTTCGTCGGCGCCACCATCGTGCTGCTGTCGCGCTGGGACCGCGATGTCGCGGCCGCGTGCATCGAGCGTTATCGCGTCACGCTGTGGCAGGTGATCTCGACGATGATGATCGACTTCCTGTCGAAGCCGGGCATCGAGCAGGTCGACCTGTCCAGCCTCACCAGCATCCGCGGCGGCGGCGCGGCGATGCCCGAGGCCATTGCGCTGAAGCTCAAGGCGCTCACCGGGCTGGCCTATGCCGAGGGCTACGGCATGTCCGAGACCATGGCGGCCACGCACATCAACCCGCCGCAGCGCGCCAAGCCGCAGTGCCTGGGCGTGCCGGTGTTCGATGTCGATGCGCGGCTGATCGACCCCGCCACGCTGGCCGAGGTGGGCCCGGGCGAGAGCGGCGAGATCATCGTGCATGGCCCGCAGGTCATGCAGGGCTACTGGCACAACCCGCAGGCCACCGCCGAGGCCTTCATCGAGCGCGATGGCAAGCGCTTCCTGCGCACCGGCGACCTGGCGCGCATCGACGAGGACGGCTACTTCTTCATGGTCGACCGGCTCAAGCGCATGATCAATGCGTCGGGCTTCAAGGTCTGGCCGGCCGAGGTGGAGGCCATGATGTACCAGCACCCGGCAATCCAGGAGGCCTGCATCATCGCGGCGCGCGACGCACGCCGCGGCGAGACGGTGAAGGCGCTGGTGGTGCTGAAGGCCGGCCAGGCCGGACAGGTCACCGAGCAGCAGATCATCGACTGGGCGCATGGCCAGATGGCCGCGTACAAGAGCCCGCGCATCGTCGAGTTCGTCGCTTCGCTGCCGAAGTCCGGCTCGGGCAAGGTGCAGTGGCGCGAACTGCAGGCCGAGCAGGATGCCCGGGACGCCGCCACCCCCTGAGCCGCACGGGATTCGAATCCTTCATCACTCACACACCGGAGACAGCATGACCCGATCCACCACCCGCCGCCTGCTGCTGGGCGCGACACTGGCCGCCGCGATGGCCGCGCCTTTTGGCGTGCAGGCGCAGGCCTATCCGAGCCGGCCCATCACCCTGATCGTGCCGTGGCCGGCCGGCGGCTCGACCGACCGCCACCACCGCGCGCTGGCCGAGATCGCCAGCAAGATCCTGGGCCAGAACATCATCGTCGAGAACAAGCCGGGCGGCGGCGGCACCTCCGGCCCCGGCACGATGGCCCTGGCCGCCAAGCCCGACGGCTACACCATTGCGCAGTTCCCGATGGGCATGCTGCGCGTGCCGCACATGCAGAAGACGCAGTGGCACCCGATCAACGACTTCACGTTCATCATCGGCGTCTCGGGCTACACCTTCGGCTTCGTCGTGAAGGCCGATTCGCCCTACAAGAGCTTCCAGGACTATGTCGCCGCGGCGCGCAAGCAGCCGGGCAAGATCGACTACGGCTCCACCGGCGTCGGCACCAGCCCGCACCTGCTGCTCGAAGAGCTGGCCGACAACGCCAAGATCGAGCTCACGCACGTGCCGTTCAAGGGCAATGCCGACCTGATGCAGGCGCTGCTGGGTGGCCATGTGATGGCCGGCAGCGACGCCAGCGGCTGGGACAAGTTCGTCGACAACGGCCAGATGCGCCTGCTCGTCACCTTCGGCGAGCAGCGCACCAAGCGCTGGCCGCAGGTGCCCACCGCGAAGGAACTGGGCTACAACGTGGTCGGCAGCTCGCCCTATGGGCTGGTCGGCCCCAAGGGCATGGACCCGGCCGTCGTGAAGACGCTGCATGACGCGTTCAAGAAGGCGATGGACGATCCCAAGCACCAGGAGGTGCTGGCGCAGCTGAACCAGGACATGTGGTACCGCAGCGGCGAGGACTACAAGAAGTGGGCGATCGAGACCTTCGCGAAGGACAAGGTGCTGATCGAGCGGCTGGGGCTGGGGGCCAAATGACGCGGCCACTGAATCCCGCGCGCCGCCGTTTCGGTGCTGCGCTGGCCGCCGGCGGCGCGAGCCTCGCCGCATCGGCCGCCTTCGCCCAGGCCTGGCCGGCCAAGCCGATCCGCTTCATCGTGCCGTACACGCCGGGCGGCTTCACCGACATCACCGCGCGGCTCGTTGCACAGAAGCTCGGCGAGCGGCTCGGCCAGCCGGTGACGATCGACAACAAGCCGGGCGGCAACAGCATCATCGGCGTCGACGCGCTGGCCAAGTCGGCGCCCGATGGGCTGAGCTTCGGCGTCGTGATCGCGGCCTACGCGGCCAACACCACGCTGTACCCGAAGCTGCCCTACGACCCGAAGAAGGACCTGGTCGCGGTGTCGCTGATCGGCCAGTCGCCGCTGGTGGCGGCGGTGAACAACGGCGCGCCGTTCAAGAGCCTGAAGGAACTGGTGGCCTACGCCAAGGCGCATCCGGGCAAGGTGAGCTTCGGCTCCAGCGGCAGCGGCTCGGCCGCGCACCTGACCACCGAGTACCTGAAGGCGGTGACGCAGACCTACATGGTCCACATCCCCTACCGCGGCGCCGCGCCCGCGCTGAGCGACCTGATGGGCGGGCAGATCGAGCTGTTCCTCGACGCCGCATCGGGGATGATCCAGCCGGGCAAGGGTGGCAAGGTGCGGCTGATCGGCGTGGCCAGCGAGCAGCGGCTGGCGGCGCTGCCGGACGTGCCCACCTTCATCGAGCAGGGGCTGCCCGGCTTCACCGGCAGCACCTGGGCCGGCATCCTGGCGCCCGCCGGCACGCCGCGCGACATCGTCAAGCGCGTGGCCGACGAGGTGGCGCGCATCGTGCGGACGGACGAGGTCAAGAGCAAGCTCGACGCGATGGGCACCATCCCGGTCGGCAGCACGCCGGAGGAGTTCGAGCGCTTCATCGCCGCGGAGACCGCCAAGTGGGGCAAGGTGATCCGCGACGCGAAGGTCACGCTGGATTGAGCTGCAGGGGCGCGGCCGCGGACAGCCCGCCGGCCAGGCTCCAGGCGGCCGCATGGCCGCGCAGGCGCAACGCCAGCGCCGCCCGCGTGCTGCGCTGGCCGCTGCGGCAGACGAAGACCACCGGCGTGCGCGCCGGCAGCGCGGCCAGTTCGGCCAGCGCGGCGTCCAGGCACGACAGCGGCAGCGAACGCGCTGCCATGCCGGCGACTTCGGGCATCGGCGCTTCTGCGCACTCGGTCGGTTCGCGCACATCGATCAGTCGCGCTTCCGGGGCCCGGCGCAGCATCTCGCTGAAGTCCGCGGCCGGCAGCGTCACGTCGCCTGCGGCCGGCAGCGCGGCACCGCAGGCGCGCAGCCGCTCGCAGGCGGCCTCGAGGGTGGCCGGCGCGTCGGCGGCACCGAAGGACAGGCGGATCGCCGAAGCGGTCTGCCAGGCCGGCAGGCCCATCGCCTCGAGCACATGGCTGGGCTGGGCCTTGGCCGCGCCGCAGGCCGAGCCGCCGCTTAAGCGCAGGCCCGCGGCGTCGAACAGGGCCAGCAGCGTCGCGGTGCTGGCACCCGGCACCGAGAAGTTCAGCGTGGTGGGCAGGCTCACGCCCGCCGGCGCATTGAACACCACGCCGGGAAAGGCCTCGCGCAGCGCCTGCGCCAGCCGGTCGCGCTGCGCCCGCATCACGGGCATCGAGGCGAACACGTCGCCCGTTTCCAGCGCGGCCAGCACCGCGCCCAGCGCGGCGATGCCGGCCATGTTCTCGGTGCCCGAGCGCAGCGCCTCCTCCTGGCCACCGCCGGCCATCAGCGGCGTCAGCGGCGCGCCTTCGCGCACGTAGAGCAGGCCGATGCCCTTGGGCGCGTAGAGCTTGTGGCCGGAGAAGGGCGCGTAGTCGATGCCGCGCTCGATGAGCTTCAGCGGCAGCTTGCCCAGCGCCTGCACGCCGTCGACCAGCCACTTCGCCGGGCTGCCGGCCAGTGCCGCGGCAATGCCGTCGAGGTCCGAGACCACGCCGGTCTCGTTGTTGGCGGCCATCGTGCACACCAGCGCGGCCTGCGGTGCCTGCGCGCGCAGCCAGGCCAGGTCGTGCCGGCCATGGGCATCGACCGGGATCGCCTGAACCACGAGGTCCAGGCCCAGCAGCGTGTTCCAGTGCCGCAGGGCCGCCGGCACCGCCTTGTGCTCGGTGGCGCCGTACAGCAGCCGCGGCGGGATCGGCTCGCCGGCCTGGCGCCGGCGCTGCAAATCGGCCAGCACCGACAGCACGGCGGTCTGGATGCCCTCGGTGGCGCCGCTGGTGAACAGCAGCGCGCCGGTGGGCACCGCCAGCACGCGCCGCGCGGTGGCCCGCACGCCATCGAGCAGCGCGCGGGCCTTCAGCCCGCTGCTGTGCGTGCTGCTCGGGTTGCCGAAGTCGTCGGCCATCACCTGCAGGGCCGCGGCGCGGGCCTGCGGCAGCACCGGCGTGGTGGCATTGGCGTCGAGGTAGATCTCCATGGCGCGAATTCTCTGCCGCACCGGGTAGAAGGAGGATCCAGATTCTCTCGCTGCTCCGCTACGATGGAGAAACGAATTCTCTATCGCCATCAATTCATGAAACTGGATTCCATTGATCGCAAGCTGATCGCACTGCTGCAGGAAGACGCGGCGATCCAGATCGCCGACCTGGCCGCGCAGGTGGGCCTGTCGCAGACCCCATGCTGGCGGCGCGTGCAGAAGCTCAAAGACGCCGGCGTGCTGACGCGCAGCGTGATGCTGGTCGACCGCGCGAAGGTCAATGTCGGCGTCACGGTGTTCGTGTCGATCCGCACCAGCACGCACACGCAAGCCTGGTTCGACCGCTTCCGCGCCACGGTCGAGGCGATTCCCGAGGTGGTCGAGTTCTACCGCATGAGCGGCGAGGTGGACTACCTGCTGCGCGTGGTGGTGCCCGACATCGCGGCCTACGACCAGGTCTACAAGCGCCTGATCGCCGGCACCAACCTGTTCGACGTGAGTTCGAGCTTCGCGATGGAGGAGATCAAGTTCACCACCGCGCTGCCGCTGTCCTACATCGGCTGAACCGGCGGGAACAGCGCTTCCATCTCGCGCCGGCAACGGTAGGCCAAGGTGCCGGTGTCCATCGCCACATCGTCCCAAGTGAGGCTCTGGCCGGCCTTGACCGGCCGCAGCAATTTGACGTTATGCGCCAGGCCCAGCGGCAGGCCGCCGATGGCGGCCGAGCGGGCCGCCGGCAGCAGCTTGCCCCACACGGTGTAGCCGCCTTCGCCATCCAGCAACTCGCCGGGCTGCAGGTCGCGCTTGGCGGTGGCCACCACGTCGGCGCCCCAGGCCTGTGCCACGCCGGTGGCTTCGCCGCGCAGCGCGACGCTGGCCACCGAATAGCCCACCTCCAGCCCGATCAGGTGCCAGCGCTTGTACAGCGTGAAATAGCGGCCGCTGGGGTCGGTGTGGGCGTTGTATTCCTCGAAGCAGTGTTTGATGTAGTCGGTCTCGGCCTCGACCGTGACCCACACGCCCATGCGGATGTCGTAGGGGATCACGCGGCCGTCGGGTTCGAGCGAGGAGATCACCTCGACCATGCCTTTGCGTTCGAGCGCACCGCCCTCGGACCGTGGCCGCGTCACATACGGAATATCAGCGATGCTGGCCGGCGGATACTTCAGCCCGTCGCTGGGCACGCCCAGCCCGGTGGCGTTGGCCACCGCGGTGGATTCGATCGAGGGCTTGGAGCCGTCGAGAAAGCTGTTGAACATCTTCGGGTTCAGCCCGCCGCGGTCGGCCTGCTCGGGCGTCAGGCCGTAGTAGCCCCACACGGTCTCGGGCGTCGACGCGCTGAAGTGCGGCAGCCACTTGTGGCCGCGGCCGGCCGCCACCACCGGGAAGCCGCAGCTGCGCGCCCAGTCGACCAGGTCGCAGATCAGTGCCGGCTGGTCGCCGAAGGCCAATGAGTACAGCACGCCCGCCTGCTGCGCCTTGCGGGCCAGCAGCGGGCCGCAGAAGGCATCCGCCTCGACGGTGACGTTGACCACATGCTTGCGCTGCGCGAAGGCGGCCAGGCAATGGTCCACCGCGGCCGGCGGATGGCCGGTGCATTCGACGACGACCTCGATGGCCGGATGCCGCACCAGCGCCTGCCAGTCCTCGCCGACGTGCGTGGCGCCGCTGCGCACGGCCTCGTCGATCGAAGGCGCGGCCATGCGCTCGTCGGACCAGCCGACCCGTGCGAGGTTGCGCCGCGCCCCGGCCGGCGAGAGGTCGGCGATCGCCACGACCTGCAGGCCCGGCGTGCGCGGCACCTGGGCCAGGAACATCGCGCCGAACTTGCCGGCGCCGATCAGGCCGACACGGATCGGCCGGCCCTCGGCGGCGCGGCGCAGCAGTTGCGAATGAAGGCTCATGGCATCAGCACCTTGCTGTTCTCCGCGGCGCGCACCAGCGCCGCCGCATCGGCTTCGAGCAGGAAGCCGGCTTCCTGGGCGCGCGCGGCAGCGCGGCGCACCGCCTGCACATAACCCGCATGGTCCCCGTATCGCTCTTCCAGCGACAGGCGGGTGTCGCCCGCGGCCTCGCGCTCGGCACGGCTGCGGGCGAACGGCACCATGCCGCCCACGTAGTTGCAGATCTGCCCGGCATGGAAGCCCGCGGCCGTGACGTTCCAGCCCAGGTAGGTGCCCAGCGGCGCCTCGGCCAGCACCACCGGCACGCCGCCGAGCTCGTTGCCGTCGCGGTCGACCTTGGGCGCGAACATCTGCAGCGCGCGGCGGATCCGCGGCGGGGCCAGGCTCGGCACGCCGGAGCCGTCGGTGGCGTTGAAGCCGGGGCCCCAGTCGTAGTCCAGCACCGGCATGATGAAGTCGGCCTCGGGCAGTGTCGGCCTCAGGCCGGGCAGCGCGGGGTAGCCCAGGCTCGTCTTGTCGGCCGGCGCCAGCGAGCCGTCGCGCAGCGTCGGGTAGCGGCTGGGGGGCGGCGGCGTGCCCCTCATGACCCACTGGCGGAAGTGGTGGCGGATCGCGTTCACCGTCTCGGCGTGCGGCATTGGGTTGGGCGGCAGCACGCCGGTGCCGAAGTTGTTGCCGGGGCAGGCCGCGCCGGTGGCCGGCAGGCCGGCGCCACGGAGGCTGGTGTCGAAGCCGCCGGCGCCGCCGCCGTGGTTGGAGCTGGCGATGTAGTAGCGGCGCACACTGTCCGGTAACGGCAGATCGGAGCGGCCATCGCTGCCGATCCACTCCGGGGTCAGCTTCAACGCCCACACCTCGGCCGAGCCGAAATGCTCGATGATCTTCGGGCAGGTCTTGCTGGCGGTGCAGCGGTCCAGGATACCGGCCACCGGGCCGCCACGCACCGGGTCGGGCGCCGGCAGCCACCACTGCGGGCCTTCGCTGCCGGCCTGGTAGAGCTCGAGCACGCCGTCGGGCTGGGCCCAGCGGAAGTTCAGCGCGATGCGGCGGCCGGCGATGATCGGCCAGAGCCCGTCGTGCACCGCGCGACCGTTTTCGCCCTGGTTGAAGTTCAGGTGCAGCCAGCCGCGCAGGAAGTTGCCCGATTGCGAGATGCCGCGCGCGATGCTGTGCGACACGCGCCCGGCCAGCGGGTTGGGGGTGCCGGCATCGTCGGTGCGCGCGGTCTTGAAGAACTGGCCGACATCGCGCCAGGCCGCGAAGCCGATGCCCAGCACATACGGGTCGGCCGCGGTGAACACCACCTGGTACAGCCGGCGCGGGTCGAAGCCGTCCTTCAGGCAGACCTGCGTGGCGTCGGGCGTGCCGGGGAAGGGATGTTCGGCATCGCAGCGTGCCCAGGCCCAGGCCTCGGGCGGGATCACGCGCTCGTCGCTGACCTCGCCGTTCTGCGCCTCGGCCGCGCGCGAGACCAGGCGTGCCTTGGCCGTGTCCAGGCTCAGCGGCCGGTAGGGCACCGGGTTGGTCTGCACCCACAGGCCCTGCGATGCCGGGCCGCTGCGGTTGACGATGCGCGCGAACACCTCGCCGGTGATGCGTTCGCCGTTGGTGCCGCGGGCCACCGGCAATTGCAGCCAGTGCATGCCGGCCACCGAGGCGGTGGGCCGCACCGCGGTGGCGCCGGCGTTGTCGCCCTGCCAGGCGCTGGCCAGCAGCACGTCGCCGGCGGCGCGCTCGGGCGCGGCGAAGGGGAAATTGCGGCCGCGGTTGGGCACGTCGTGCCACATCAGGCCGCTGAGGGTTTGCGGGTCCACCGGCTTGACCAGCAGGAAGGTGGCGACATAGCGCACCTTGCCGTCAGCCTCGCGCGCCAGCGCGATGTCCTGGATCAGCGCGTTCTGCGGCAGCTGCGGGTCGAGCTCGCCGAAGGCCCGGCCGGCGATCTGCTCGTAGGCCGGGCCGGGGCCCGGCAGCGGCACGGTCTCATCAACGACGATGCGGGTGACGCGTGCTTCAGCCGTTATGAATGCGGCGGCCAGCAGCAGCGCGAAGACGGCCCGGCGCGCCGGCAGGTGCGTCATGCCAGCACCTCGAGCGAGGTCTGCAGCGCGCTGGCCGGCAGGCCGTCCTTCCAGGGCAGGGCCACCGGGGCCTCGCGCAGCAGGCAGTCGTCGGCCAGGCACTCGATCGGCGTGAAGTCGCGGTGCGCGATGTACTCGGGCCGCTTGAAGCGCCGGATGTGGTTGCTGACCGCGCACAGGCTCAGGTACACGCTGACGCGGTTCCACGGCGAGAGGTTGCTGCTGCTCGCATGCACCAGGCAGGAGTGGAACAGGATCATCGAGCCGGCCGGGCCGAGCGGCGAGACGATGCCTCCATGGCGACCGCCGGCGCGCTCGACCAGCTGCGTGATCAGCGCGTGGTCGAGGGTCCATAGCGGGTAGCTGGTGGTGGTGAGGTCGTGCTGCGCCTCGAGCACGCCCTTCTTGTGGCTGCCGGGAATGAACATCAGCGGGCCGTTGAAGGCGTTCACCTCGTCGAGGAAGATCGCGACGTTCATCGCGCGCTCGGTGGGCATCAGGTCGTCGTTCTTCCAGGTGCCGTAGTCCTGGTGCCACTGCCACACGTCGCCCTCGAAGGCCATCTTGCCGTTGATCTTGAACTGGTGCATGTACACCGGCTCGTTGAACAGCTGCATCACCGGCCGCACCATGCGCGGGTGGCGCGCCAGGCGCGCGAAGGGCTCGCTGCAAAGGTGCGCGGCGAAATTCGTGCGCACCGCGTCGCTGCCGCGCTCGCGCACGTTGAAGGCCTCGCGCCGCGCGTACAGCGCGGGCACCGCATCGGTCAGCTGGCGCACCTCGTCGGGCGTGAACAGGCCGGGAAAGAACAGGTAGCCGTCACGCTCGAACTGTGCGAGCTGGGCTGCGGTGAGCTGCATGGCGGTTGGCTCCGGGGGAGGACGTCGTGGGACGGGCGGGTCCGGCCGCGCGGGAGGCCTGCCCGCTCAACTGGTCGCAGAGGTAGGCGCTGGCACGCTGGTCGTGGCCGCTGATCAGCAGGGCCGCGGTGTCCACCTCGCCGGCGGCAATGGCCGCGGCAATGGCTTCGTGTTCCTGCCACACCGTCTCGCGCAGCGTGGCGCGTTGCAGCACCGCGGCCATCGCGCGCCGGATGTGGCGCCAGTGCACCTTGGCGCTGGGCGCGATCAGCGCATTGCCCGAGGCTTCGTAGATGGCGCTGTGGAAGGCGATGTCGGCCTCGACCATCGCGCGCACGTCGCGCTGGCGCACCGCCGCGTGGCCGCGCTCGATCAGCTGCGCCGGCAGCAACGCGCGCCGCTGGGCGGCGAGGCGGGCCGCCAGCACGTCGAGGGCCGCGCGCACCTGGTAGACGTTCGCCAGTTCCTCGCTGTGCAGCGGCGTCACCAGCACACCGCGGCCGGGGGCATCGATCACCAGACCATCGGCTTTCAGCAGGCGCAGCGCCTGCAGCACCGGCTGGCGCGACACCGCGAGCTGGCGTGCGATGTCTTCCTGCATCAGCCGCACGCCGGCCGGCAGCGTGCCGTCGAGGATGGCGTCGAGCAGCGCGCCGTGCACGCGGTCGACCAGGTCGAGCGCTGCATCCAGCTTCAGAAGCAGAGGCGTCATGGCCGCCCTCCGGCAAGTCTGTATACAGAATACGGACTTTGCCTGCGGACGGTCTCGGGACTTACGCGGGGGGCTGTGCCTGCACTTGCCGCCAGGCGGCCGCGATGGCCTCGGCGCTGCGTTCGCCGTCGGCTTCGTGGGTGTCCGAGCCGATCACCGACACCCGCATCACCCAGCGGCCGCGCCATTGCCCGCCGCCGGCAAAGGCCTCGCCATCGGCCTGCAGGCCGGCGATGGTGGCGCGGGTCAGGCGGTCGCCCTCGTCGGCCGGACGGTCGGCGCCGAAGCGCAGGATCAGCTGGTTCAGCACGACGTCATTGACGACCTCGATGCCGGGCTCGCGCGCCAGGCGCTGCGCCATCAGCCGCGCCACGCGCACGTGGCGCTCGACCAGCGCGCCCATGCCGCGGCGGCCGAGGTGGGCGATCATGGCCCAGGTGGCGAAGCCGCGGGCCCGGCGCGACAGCTCGGGCACGTAGTGCGAGGGGTCGCGCTCGCCCTGGCCCACCGGCAGGTAGCTGGCGTTGATGCTCATCGCGTCCCAGTGCGCACGTGCGTCGCGCACGATCGCGTAGCCGCAGTCGTAGGGCGTCTGCAGCCACTTGTGGCCATCGGTGGCCCAGGAATCGGCCTGCTCGATGCCGGCCACCAGCGCCGCATGGTCGGCGCTGGTGCGCGCCCACATGCCGAAGGCACCGTCCACATGCACCCAGGCACCGCGCGCCTGGGCCAGTGGCACCAGGCGCGCGAAGTCGTCGCAGGCGCCGGTGTTGATCTGGCCGGCCTGCAGGATGGCGATGGCCGGGCCTTCGATCTGCGCGGCCGCCTGCTCGAAGGCTGTGGGATCGATCGCGCCCTGCGCATCGGTGCCGATGCGCGTCACCCGTGCATGGCCCAGGCCCAGGTACTGCAGCGCCGAGTACACGGTGGCATGGGCGTCCTCGCCGATCAGCACCTGGATCGGCGGCGCGCCGAACAGCCCTTGCGCCTGCACGTCCCAGCCCACGCGCGCCAGCACCGCGCTGCGCGCCGCCGCCAGGCCGACGAAGTTGGCCATCGTGGCGCCGGTGACGAAGCCCACCGAGGCCTCGCGCGGCAGGTCCAGCAGTTCCAGCAGCCACTGCGCGGCCACCGCCTCGCAGGCCGCCGCCGCGGGGCTGGCCACCGGGTTGCCGGCGTTCTGGCCCCAGGCCGCAGTGAGCCAGTCGGCCGCCACGCCCACCGGGTGCGAGTTGCCGATGACCCAGCCGAAGAAGCGCCGGCCGGCGGACTTCTGCAACCCCGGCGTGGCGCGCTCGACGAGCTCGTCGATCACGGCGGTGGCCGGGCGGCCGGTTTCGGGCAGCGGCTCGCTGAAGCGCGCGAGCGAGGCGCGGTAGTCGTCTTCCGCGCGCTGCGGGCCCTCGTCCACCGTGCGGCGGAAGGCCTCGGCCTGTGTTGCGGCCCGTTGCAGGGCGGCCAGGGGCGAATCAGGGTCGATGGGCATGGTCTGGCCGGGCGGAGGTGGGGAGCGCAGCATACGCGGTGACCCGCCGGGTAAACGTCAAGGCCCCGTCAACTAGTTCAGTGTAATAATTAAAAACGTCGTCGAATCGAGGGACCCCAGCGATGTGGCACTACCAGGCTCCCCTGCGCGAGATGCGCTTCGTGCTGCAGCATGTGCTGGGCGCGCCTCATTCGTGGCAGCAGTGTGCGGCGTTCGCCGACCTCGACCTCGACACGGCCACTGCGGTTCTGGACGAGGCAGGTGGTTTTGCTTCTGAAGTATTGCAGCCACTGAATGGGCCTGCCGACCTGCAGGGCTGCACGCTGGCGGCCGATGGCCGCGTGCGCACGCCGGAGGGCTACCGCGCCGCGTACCAGGCCTTCGTTGCCGGCGGCTGGCCGGCACTGCCCTGCGACCCGGACTGGGGTGGGCAGGGGCTGCCCTTGCTGGTGGACGCGGCGATGCGCGAGATGCTCAGTGCCAGCAACCATGGCTGGACCATGTACCCGGACCTGCTGCACGGCGCCTACGAGACGATCAAGGCCCATGCCGATGACGCGCTGAAAGCGCGCTATCTGCCGAAGATCGCCAGCGGCGAATGGCTGGCCGCGATGGCGCTGACCGAGCCGCAGGCCGGCAGCGACCTGGGCCTGCTGCGCACCCGTGCCGAGCCGCAGCCCGACGGCAGCCTGCGGGTGAGCGGCAGCAAGATCTTCATCTCCGGCGGCGAGCACGACCTCACCGACAACATCGTGCACCTGGTGCTGTGCCGGCTGCCCGATGCAGCGCCCGGCACCAAGGGCCTGTCGCTCGCGCTGGTGCCGAAGATCCTGCCCGACGGCAGCCGCAACAGCATGGTTTGCGACGGTATCGAGAAGAAGATGGGCATCAAGGGCAGCGCCACCTGCGCGATGCGCTACGAGGCCGCCACCGGCTGGCTGGTGGGCGCGCCGCACCGCGGGCTGGCGGCGATGTTCCTGATGATGAACTCGGCACGCCTGCATGTCGGCCTGCAGGGGTTGGGCCACCAGGAAATGGCGACGCAGAACGCGCTGCGCTACGCACACGAGCGCTTGCAGATGCGCGCTGCCCGCCGGCCCGAAGAAGCCGCGCCCGCCGCAGCCGACCCGATTGCCTGGCATCCGGCGATGCGCCACACGCTGCTGCGCCTGCAGGCGCTGACCGAGGCGCAGCGCGTGATCGCGTACCGCGCGGCGCAGTGCATCGACGAAGCGCATCACCATGCCCACGCGGCGCAGCGCCAGCGTGCCGCCGCGCTGGCCGCGCTGCTGACGCCGCTGGTCAAGGCCTTCCTCACGCGCCAGGGCTTCGAGGCCGCCAGTGCCGCGCTGCAGGTCTTCGGCGGCTACGGCTACACCCACGACTACGGCATCGAGCAGACCTTGCGCGACGCCCGCATCGCGATGGTCTACGAAGGCACCAACGAGATCCAGGCGATCGACCTGCTGACGCGCAAAGTGCTCGGCGACGGCGGCGCCGCACTGAACCTGTTGCTCGACGACCTGCAGGCCGAGGCCGCGCGCTGTGCCGCGGACCCGGCGCTGGCCGACTTCGGTGCCGCCCTGCAGGCGCAGTGCGGCCATGCCCGCGATGCCAGCGCGGCCGTTCAGGCGGCGGCGCAGGCCGATGCCGAGGCGCCGTTGCGCGTGGCCGATGCCTACCTGCTGGGCCTGGCCCACCTGCTGCTGGCCTGGGCCTTTGCCGCCAGCGCCCGCGCGGCGCGCGAGGAGCCCGACGCCGAATGGGCTTGCGCCAAGACCGAACGCATGCGCTACGGCCTGCAGTGGTTGCTGCCCGAGGCGCAGACGCACTGGCAGCAGGTGGGCGCTGTGGCGCGGCGCGTGCTGCCGATGCTCACGCCGCCGGCCTGACGGGCGCCGCAGGCGCGTGCCGTTCGATCACCGACCGCGGCAGCACCCGCCGGCGCAACAGCACCAGCACCGCGAGGGTGAAGCTCGGCAGCGCCCACGGTGTGTCCACCAGCACCACGGCCGCCTGCCACAGCAACTGCGGGTCCATGTCGTGCACGAAGCTGACGAGTTCGAACACCTGACCGGTGCTGTAGCCGGACACGCTGGCGGGCGTGATCGCGTCGGCAACCAGTCCCTGGGGGCCCAGCAGCGGCCGGAACGCGCCGGCGGCCACCGCCGTCAGGCTCAGCAGGCCCAGCGGTTGCAGCAGGCGCGTCAGCATCCGGCTGCGGCGCGCTTCGTCCGCGCGCCGGTACAGCCGGATCAGCAGCCGCGCCGGCGAATGAGGCTCGGCAACGCGCGGGGAACGGATCTCGTGCATGGGCGGCACCTCTCTCGGGAATTCACATCGATGCGGTGAGCGACCACATCATGCGCCCGCGGTTCCGGTACACGAGGTAAAGAATCGCGTCACCGGTGTGTCGGCGAACGGGGGCGGCGGCTGTCGTCCATTTGACGGTCATCAAGTCGCGGCCGTGCCGCCGCAGCGATAGTGAACGCATCGGGCCGGCGATGGTCGTCGGCACCGCCTGATGCCTGGAGCCACCCCATGAATTTCCGCAGCCTGCTGGTCCTGCTGGACAGCGAAGCGACCTGTCAAGCCCGCACCGAGTATGCAATCCAGCTGGCCAAGGCGGTCGACACGCACCTGGTCGGCCTGGTGCCGACGGGCCTGCCCGACATGCCCGTGACGCCGACGACGGCTGCCGCGCTGTCGGCCTACCTGGCCAAGGCCGAGGCCGCGCTGCAGGACGAGGGCGAGCAACTGGCGCACCGCTTCAAGACGGCCTGCGACAAGGCCGGCGCCCATGCGGTGGAATCCGTCACCACGCAGGACGACCCGGCGATGGCGCTGGTGCGGCATGCGCCGTACTGCGACCTGGCCATCATGAGCCAGCCGGATCCCGCGCAGTCAGGCTATTCGCAAGCCCGCGCGGTGCTGGATCAGGTGGTGCAGACCAGTCCGCGGCCGACGTTGATCCTGCCCTATGTCGGCAGCTTCCAGGCGCCGCCGCGCCGGGTGCTCGTCGGCTGGGACGAGAGCCGCGAGGGTGCGCGTGCGGTGGCCGACGCCATGCCCCTGCTGGTGCGCGCCGAGCAGGTGCGCGTGGTGCGCTTCATCCGCGAGGGGGACGACAAGCCGGTGCTGCACGAGCGCATCGAGGCGCTGGTGCGCTGGCTGGCCTGGCATGGCGTGAAGGCCGACGCGAGCGTCGAGGTCACGCCCATCGGCTATGCCGACGCGCTGCTGTCGCGCGCGGCCGATGTGGATGCTGAGATGATCGTGATGGGAGCGTATGGCCATGCGCGCTGGACCCAGCGCATGCTGGGCGGCGCCACGCGCGGCATCCTCGAGACGATGACCGTGCCGGTGCTGATGTCGCGCTGACCCCTTGCAGGAGAGCTCGAGCATGAACTTGCCAATCGCGCTGCAGGCCCTGCAGGGCCAGCTGCTGGCGCGCCGTGATGCGCTGGCGATGGAAGTGGCCGCCGCACAGCACGTCGTGAGCGACGACAGCGTGCACGAGGTGCACGACCGGAAGGAAGAAGCCCAGGTCCGCGAGCAGGACGAAGTGGCCGCCGCCGAGGTGGAGCGGGACTTGAGCGAGCTGCGTGCCATCGATGCCGCACTGGCCCGGTTGGCCGCCGGCCGCTACGGCCTGTGCATCGATTGCGGGGAAACCATCGAGCCCGGGCGTTTGCAGGCCCAGGCCACCGCGGCGCGCTGCATGGCCTGCCAGCGGGCGGCCGAGTCCTTGGCGCGCTAGTTCGCCAGCCGGCCTGCAGCGGTCGAGGGTCAGGCGCCGGCCGGCATCGCCAGCACTTCCTGGCCGTGGGCCAGCGCGTCGAGCCGGCTGGTGTTCAGCACCGTGATGCGGGCATGGCTGGTGCTGACGATGCCCAGCGCCTGCATCGCGCGCAGCACGCCGTTGATGCGCTGGCGGCTGGCGCACAGCAGGCTGGCCAGGTCGCTCTGCGGCAGCGCCACGTCGATGCGTTCGCCGAACGCGGTGCTGCGCCCGAACTGGCGCAGCAGCCGCTGCAGCTGCATCGCCACCCGCTGCGCCAGCGGCGCGGTCTGCAGTTCTTCCATGCGGCGCAGCATGTGGCGCAGGCGCCGGCAATCCAGCTGCAGCAGCGCCTGGTGCAGCTCGGGCGAACCCTGGATCAGGCAGTGCAGATCGTGCTTGCACACCAGCAGCAGCGTGCTGTTGACGTGCGCACGCATCTCCAGGCTGCAATGGCCGCCGTCGACCAGCTCGATGTCGCCGTACCAGTCGCCCGGGCCCAGCAGGTCGAGCGTGAAGCTGCGGCCGTCGCTCAAGTCGGTGCCCAGGCGCAGGGCGCCGCTGGCCACGCCGACCCAGTCGCTGGCATGGTTGCCGCGCCGCACCAGCAGCGTGCCGCGGCTGACATGGCGCACCCGCGCCCGCGCCAGGATCGCGCGGCGCAGCTCCGGCGAGAGGGCGGAGAACCACGCGCCCTGCTTCAGGCTGTGGTTCTCGGCCGGGCGCAGGTCCGGGTGCAGCACGCTGTTGTCGGGCGCCGCGGTCGGCACGGTGTAGGCCGCAGGCACCGCGGCGGGCCGCGGCAGAACAGTCGAGAGCAGTGCAGTCATGGCGATGGCCGCTCCTTTGGCGTGTCAGGGGCGAATCAGGGGAGGTGGCAGGTGTGCGGCTGCCCTCAGCAGACCTCGAACAGGCCGGCAGCGCCCTGGCCGCCGCCGATGCACATCGTGACCACGACGTACTTGGCGCCGCGGCGCTTGCCCTCGATCAGGGCATGGCCAGTCAGGCGCGAGCCCGACACGCCGTAGGGGTGACCCACCGCGATGGCGCCGCCGTTCACGTTCAGCAGCTCGTCGGGAATGCCGAGCTTGTCGCGGCAGTACAGCACCTGGACCGCAAAGGCCTCGTTGAGTTCCCACAGACCGATGTCCGAGACCTTCAGGCCGTTGCGTTCCAGCAGGCGCGGCACCGCGTAGACCGGGCCGATGCCCATCTCGTCGGGCTCGCAGCCGGCCACCG
>CAZXLI010000072.1:0-25105 GCA_964641795.1 uncultured Bordetella sp.
ACCTCGCAGCGATGGCCGATGCCATCATCGACCTGGATGCCATGCAGGTCGATGCGCGAGCGGGCGCGGATGCTGCACTTGGTTGACACGAACCACTCGGGTTCACAGTAGCGCCGGACTGCCATAGGTTCGACTTTGCCGGGGACGGTTTTCCCGGAAGGAGATCCTCATGGAACAATTGTTCGTGCGCCCGCGAGCGCAGATGCGAATGCACGATGGCCCGTTGGGCGGGTACATCGATGCCTTCATCGACTCATTGGCAGCCAAAGGCTACAGCCGCGACTCGCGGCGCCGCTCGGCGTGGTTGATTGGAGACTTCAGCCGCTGGCTGGATCGACGCGACATCGCCGCCGCGGCAGCAAACCAAGACGTGGTTGATGCCTTCTTGCGCGGCCGTAAGCGTCGTCGCGCGCCGAGGGTCGAAGACCGCTCAACGCTGCTGCAGCTGCTGGCGCACCTCGCGCTGCAAGGCGTCATCTGCATTCCCTCACCTGAGCGCGCTCCAACTGCGGCTGAGCAGATCGAGGCCGAGTATGTCGACTACATGCGCCATGAGCGCAACCTGGCGCCTGCAACCATCCGCTCCAACCGGATCGAGGCAAGGAACCTGTTGACCTCCCTCTTCGCCGACGGACCTTTGACGTTCGACACCGTTGCGGCGGGCGACATCGTTGCCCATGTCAGGCGGGCAACGAAGGCGTGCCGCCCAAGCTCTGCATGTCGAGTCGTCGGTGGAGTTCGGGCGTTCTTGCGATTCGCGCTCTACCGCGGCTGGCTCGGCACCGATATGTGCTCGCACATACCTGCGCCGGCCGTTTGGTCGCAGTCATCGATCCCGCGCTCGCTCGAGGACGAACAGGTTGTGCGCACCCTCACTCAATGCGATCGGGCTACGCCGAGTGGGTGTCGCGACTACGCGGTCATCCTCCTACTTGCGCGGCTCGGCCTGCGGGCTGGTGAGGTGGTAGCCCTACAACTGGAGGACATCGACTGGCAAGCCGGTGAGCTCAAAGTTCGCAATGGACATACCCGCGTCGACCGCCTCCCGCTTCCACATGACGCCGGCGAAGCGCTGGCGCAGTACCTGAGCGAGGCTCGGCCACGCTGTTCCTCACGGCAGGTCTTCCTCCGAGCACAGGCGCCGATGGAAGGGTTCTCCAGCGGGACCGCTGTCGCAGCGATCGTCCGCCGCGCGCTTCGGCGCGCCGGCATCGATGCGCCGAGCAAGGGAGCGCATGTGCTCCGTCATACGTTGGCCACACGACTGCTGCGCGAGGGTTCGTCGCTGCCCGAGATCGGCGAGGTGCTGCGCCACCGCCAGCAGCAGACAACGACGATCTATGCGAAGGTGGACTTCTCCTCCCTGCGAGCCATCGCCCCTTCTTGGCCCGGAGGTGTGCAATGACGCCGCTTAGACAGTCAGCCGCCGACTATCTTGCACTCCGGCGAGCGCTCGGGTTCAAGCTTCGGGCGAACGAAGATGCGCTGGTCGAGTTCACTGACTTTCTCGACCGGCGCGGCGCCACGACCATCACGGCAGCTGTCGCAGTGGAATGGGCCGTGAGCAAGCCATCCACCCGTCCTGGCTTCGCCGCCGATCGGCTGCGGCGTATTCGCGGGTTCACGCGCCACCACCTGTTGTCCGATCCCGCCACGGAGGTGACGCCCGCCAACCTCCTGCCTTCCCATCGGCATCGGCGTCAACCGTACCTGTACTCGGACGATGAGCTCGCTCGGTTGATGACGTGCGCATTGAAGCTGCCTCCCGCCGACAGCCTGCGAGGCGCGACCTACCACTGCCTCCTGGGACTGCTCAGCGTCACCGGGATGCGGCTAGGTGAGGCGATCCGTCTCGAGGTCGGCGATGTAGATCTCGACCAAGGCTTGCTGACCATTCGGCAGACGAAGTTCGGCAAGTCTCGGCTGGCTCCGATTGCCGACTCAACCCGCTTAGCGCTCTTGGAGTACCGGGTGCAGCGCGATCGCTTCGCCAAGCGGTTGGCGCCGCCGCAGTTCTTCATCTCGGGTCGGCGGACGGCGCTCGACCCTGGACACATCCATCGAACCTTTTATCAGCTGCTCGACCAGGCAGAGGTGCACGCCCCGGCGGGTGTTCCGCGCCCTCGGTTGCATGACCTGCGCCACCGCTTCGCCATCCAGACCTTGCTGCGCTGGTACCGATCCGGCCAGGACGTCGAGCGCCACCTGCCGACCTTGTCAACCTTCCTGGGTCACGTGCGCATCGAGCACACCTACTGGTACCTCAGCGCGTGCCCCGAGCTGATGGGCCACGCGCTCGCCCGGCTCGAGCGTCACTGGGAGAAGCTGTCATGACGGCCGCCACTGGCAATCTTGCTGCGCTGCTGGAGGGGTTCTTCACCCGCAGACTCATGCAGCAGCGGCAGGCGAGCGCGCACACGATCGCGTCCTATCGCGACACCTTCCGGCTCTTCCTGCGGTTCGCCCAGAAGCGCCTCAAGACTGCCCCGAGCGCACTGGATCTGGAACAACTCGACGCGCCGTTGATCGCAGCGTTCCTTGCCGATCTGGAGCAAGAACGGGGCGTGGGTGCCAGAAGCCGGAACCTGCGGCACAGCGCGATTCGGTCGTTCTTTCAGTACGCCGTCTTTGAATCGCCTGGTCATGCAAGCCTGATCCAGCGCGTGCTGGCGATTCCCAGCAAGCGATGCACTCGCAAGCAGGTGTGCCATCTGACGCGCGAAGAGGTCGAAGCCTTGCTTGCGGCGCCTGATCGGTCAACGTGGTCGGGGCGACGCGACCATGTTCTGTTGCTGCTTGCGGTTCAGACGGGGCTGCGTCTGTCCGAGATGACCGGCCTTAGGACCACCGATGTCAGGCTGGGCAGTGGTGCCTATGTCCACGTGCTCGGGAAGGGGCGCAAGGAGCGTTGCACGCCGCTGGCCAAACAGACGCAGGCAGCCTTGCGCTCATGGATGGACCGCGACCTGGGACCTGAACCCGTCACTCTGTTCCCGAGTGCCAGAGGCGGCCGCCTCAGTGCCGACGGCGTCCAGTACATCGTGGCCAAGCACGTTGCCACGGCCACCAAGGTCTGCCCGTCCTTGGCGCGCAAGCGCGTGACGCCGCACGTGTTGCGCCACACCACGGCGATGGACCTCCTTCAGGCCGGAGTCGACCGGTCGGTGATCGCGATGTGGCTGGGCCACGAATCGCTGGAGACCACGCAGATCTACCTTGATGCCGATCTGACTTTGAAGGAGCACGTGCTGGACAAGGTCGCACCTCCCAATGTGAGGGCCAGACGCTATCGGCCGGATGATCAGTTGATGGCGTTCCTCAGCGGGCTATGACCAGGCGGCAGTCCGATATCCGACATCCGTCTTGCAAGTAGTGCCGGCCGTCGCCGCGTGTGCAAGCGGCGGCCGTGCCGGCGGACATCGGCGCACCGTGCCGGGTGCGCTCAGGTGGTTCGCGTCGATGATCGTTGCCGGTCTAGCCGATCTGCGCGAACGTAGGTCCCGCGCAAAGGCCACTTGGCCTCCCGCCTTCGCCAGCGATACCGCTGGCGCACGAGTTTGTGTCCGCCACCAGACTCTGTCGGCGGACGGCGGACGCTCATGGTTCCTGAACGACCTGTTGCGGCTGTTGGTGTTCGACCTGCTGGCTGCGGCAGCGGCTACCTTGGGAACACTGATGGAGAGCGCATCGACCGCTGATCCCACCAGCAGGCCAGCCGCTCAACGGCTGCGCGATGCGCTGGTCCGCCTGACCGCGGACAACACATCAGAAGCACCGACCGCTTCGGCGCTGTGCGCGATCGCCGGCGTCTCGCGCAATGCGCTGTACCGCTACCGCCCCGACATCCTTCAGGAGTTGCACAAGCTGCAGCGCCAGCGCCACCGTGATCCGGGTTCGGCCCGTCGCGCCTTGCAGCAACTACGCGACGAGTACAAAGACCTGTGCCAACAGGTGACCAACCTCGCCTCGCTCGTCGACCACTATTTCGCGGCCTGGCAAGAGGCCAGCTCCATGTTGCAGCGCCGGGAACGCGAACTCGCCGACCTGCGCAAAGGCGCCAAGCCGAAGCTGGTTTCGCTACGAGGCTGAGCGAGCAAGGGGTGACAGCGCCCGCTGTTGACATCCCAGAAATCCACCTAAAGGCCGGCCCCGCGCAGCGGGGACGCGCCCGGCATCCAACACTGCGGTGGCTGCCAAGGCGGATTGCATTTGGACGCTTGACGAGTACATGGCTGACCGCTAGGATAGTAATAAGTTACTATCCACATCAGACATGAACACGCGAACCAAGCTCCCCGCCGAGGAACGACGAGCTGCAACCGTGGACGCTGTGATCGAACTTGCCGCAGGGCATGACCCCGGCGAGATCACCACCACCGTCATCGCCAAGCACATGGGTGTCACGCAAGGTGCCCTCTTCAAGCACTTCCCCACCAAGGACGCCATCCTGGAGGCAGTGATGGCATGGGTGGCGGACCGGCTGCTGTCGCGCATCGATCATGCTGCCAAGGCCGCGCCGACCTCGAGCGCCGCGCTCGAAGCCATGTTCCTGGCCCATACCGGCTTCGTGGCCGAACACCCCGGCGTGCCCCGCATGATGTTCGGCGAGTTGCAGCGAGCCGGCTCCACGGCTCCCAAGCGCTTGGCCTCGATCTTGTTGCGCCACTACGCCGAGCGCCTGCACTACGTGCTGGAGGCCGGACGCAAGAGCGGCGAATTCGATCCCCAACTCGACGTCGACGCCGCCGCCACCCTGTTTGTCGGCACGGTCCAGGGCCTGGTGATGCAAGCCCTGATCGCCGGCGACGTTCAGCGCATCCGCCGCGACGCACCGCGCGTCTTCGCGATCTACCTGCGCGGCATCACCAAGGGTCGAGCATGAACCGAATGCCCATCAGCCGCCGGACGCTGGCCATCCTGGCGGTTCTGGTGCCGCTGGCCGCGCTGCTGGGCTACGTGGCCCTGCGCTCAGGGCCGCTGGCGCCGGTGGCCGTCACCGTGGTGAAGGTCGAGTCGCGTGCGCTGCGTCCTGCGCTGTTCGGTGTGGGCAGCGTCGAGGCGCGCCAGCTCTACCGCATCGGGCCGATCGCCCCGGGCCGGCTCAAGCGCCTGGACGTCGAGGTCGGCGATACCGTCAAGGCCGGTCAGGTGCTGGGCGAGATGGACCCGGTGGACAGCGACGACCGGCTGCGCTCGCAGGAGGCGGTGGTGAAGCGCACCGCCGCCGCCGTGGCCGACGCCGCGGCACGCCAGGCGTATGCCGACACCCAGGCCCGCCGCTACGAGCAGCTGTTCGCCGAGAAGGCGACGAGCGAGGAACTGCTGGCCGCTCGCCGGCAGGACCTGCAGCTCGCCAATGCCGCACTCGCCGCCGCAGGCGAAGACCAGACACGAGCCCTGTCCGACCTGCAGGCGCTGCGCGCGCAGCGCGGCAGCCTGCGGCTCGCGGCGCCGGCGGACGGCGTGGTCACTTCGCGCGACGTGGAGCCTGGCACCACCGTCGTCGCGGGCCAGGCCGTGGTGGAGGTGGTGGATCCGCGCTCGCTGTGGATCAACACCCGATTCGACCAGGTCAGCGCCGGCGGCTTGGTTGCCGCATTGCCGGCGCGGGTGACGCTGCGTTCGCGCCGCGGGCAGGCGCTGGAGGGCCAGGTGCTGCGCACGGAACTGCGGGCCGACGCGGTCACCGAGGAGCTGCTCGCGAAGGTCGGCTTCACCGCGGTGCCGAAGCCCTTGCCACCGATCGGCGAGCGTGCCGAGGTGACCGTCGATCTGCCGGCGCTGCCCGAGGGACCGGTGATCCCTAACGCCGCCGTGCATCGCCAGGGCCAGCAGATCGGCGTCTGGACGACCAACGGCGACAGCCCCACGTTCGTGCCGGTCGTGCTCGGTCGTGCCGACCTCGAGGGGCACGTGCAGGTGCTCGACGGCCTGAAGGCCGGTGACGCGATCGTGCTGCACAGCGAGAAGGTGCTGACGCTGCGTTCGCGCATCCATGTCGTCGACCCGATGCCGGGAGTGGCCAAGTGATCAGCCTGGCCGGACGTGACATTGCTCATGCCTGGGGCAAGTTCGTCTTCACCGGCCTGGGCCTGGGCCTGCTGCTGGGCGTCACGCTGGTGATGGCCGGCGTCTACCGCGGCATGGTCGACGACGGCAAGGCGCTGCTCGACAACAGCGGCGCCGACCTGTGGGTCGTGCAGCGCGACACCCTGGGTCCCTACGCTGAACCCTCCAGCATCCCCGACGACCAGGACCGCGCGCTGCTGGCGATGCCGGGCGTGGCCGAGGCATCCAACGTCACCTACCTGACGATGCAGGTCCGCCAGGGCGGGCAAGACGTGCGCGCGATGGTGGTGGGCATCGTGCCCGGCGAGGCCTGGGGCGCCCCGGGTTGGCCGCCCGCACTGGTCGCGGGCCGGCGCCTCACGCGTGGGCACTACGAGGCGATGGCCGACGTGGCCGCCGGCTTTGCGCTCGGCGACACGCTGCGCATCCGCCGCAACGACTACACGGTGGTGGGATTGACGCGTCGCATGGTCTCCTCCAGCGGCGACCCGATGGTCTTCATCCCGTTGAAGGACGCGCAGGAAGCGCAGTTTCTGAAGGACAACGACGCCATCGTGCAGAACCGCCGCCGCACCGCGGCCAACCCGTCGTTCAACCGGCCGGGCGTGCCGGGCCTGCAGGAATCGGTGAACGCGTCGCAGAGCAGCAGCAACGCCGTCAATGCGGTGCTCGTGCGGCTGCGCCCGGGCGCCGATGCCGACGTGGTGGCCGATTCGATCCGCCGCTGGAAGCGCCTGACCGTCTACACCCGCGCCGAGATGGAGGAGATCCTGATCGGCAAGCTGATCGCCACCTCGGCCAAGCAGATCGGCATGTTCCTGGTGATCCTGGCGGTGGTCAGCGCGGCCATCGTGGCCTTCATCATCTACACGCTGACGATGGACAAGATCCGCGAGATCGCGGTGCTCAAGCTGATCGGCACACGCAACCGCACCATCGCGTCGATGATCCTGCAGCAGGCGCTCGCGCTGGGCGTGATCGGCTTCGCGGTGGGCAAGATCAGCGCCACGTTCGCCGCGCCGCTGTTCCCCAAGTACGTGCTGCTGATGCCGCTGGACTCGGTGGCCGGCTTCGGCGCCGTGCTGGTGATCTGCGCGCTGGCGAGCGTGATCGCGATCCGCATGGCGCTGCGCGTGGACCCGGCCGAAGCCATCGGGGGATGAGATGACGGGCAACGGCATCCGCATCGAAGGCCTGCGCAAGCGCTACGGCCAGGGCGACACCGCGGTGGACGCGCTCAAGAGCGTCAACATGGAAGTGGCGCCGGGCGAGGTGGTGGGGCTGATCGGCCCGTCGGGCTCGGGCAAGAGCACGCTGCTGAAGTCGCTGGGCGCGGTGATCGACCCCACCGCCGGACGCATGACGCTGGGCGACGAGCTCATCTACGACGAGGGCTGGAAGGTCGACGACCTGCGCGCGCTGCGCCGCGACCGCATCGGCTTCGTCTTCCAGGCGCCGTACCTCATTCCGTTCCTCGACGTCACCGACAACGTCGCGTTGCTGCCGATGCTGGCGGGCATGCCCAACGCGCAGGCGCGCGAGCGCGCAATGGAACTGCTCACCGCGCTGGACGTGCAGCACCGCGCCAAAGCCATGCCCTCGCAACTGTCCGGCGGCGAGCAGCAGCGCGTGGCGATCGCCCGCGGCCTGGTCAACCACCCCCCGGTGATCCTGGCCGACGAACCCACCGCCCCGCTGGACAGCGAGCGCGCGATGGCGGTCATCCGCATCCTCAACGACATGGCGCGCCGCTACCAGACCGCCATCATCGTCGTCACCCACGACGAGAAGATCATCCCGACCTTCAAGCGGATCTATCACATCCGCGACGGTGTCACGCACGAAGAGGCCGGCGAAGGCCGCGCGATCGAGGCCTGAAGACCATGCCCCAAGCCGATACCCGACTCGTGGAGGCGATGCCCATGAACGAGAACCTGCGCCCTGCCCTGGGATCGCTGGCCGCCGCACTGCTGCTGGCCGGCTGCGCAGCGCTGCCGCCCTATCAGCCGCCGGCGGCGCCCCCGGTAGCCGGCTACACCGCCGGCACTGCGGTGGCGGCAACCGCCTGGTCCGACGTGCCGCTCGGCCAGGCGCAGCATGTCGTGGTCGGCACGATGGAGGCGCAATGGTGGCGCACGCTGGGCTCACCCGCACTCAATGCCCTGGTGGACGAGGCGTTTCGTGCCAGCCCCACGCTCGCAGCCGCCGAAGCGGTACTGGCCCAGGCGCGCGAACTGCACGCGGCACAGGCCGGATCGACGCAATGGCCGCAGGTCGATCTCGGCGTCGGCGCGCAGCGCCAGCAGATCAGCCCCAGCGCCCAGGGGCTGCCGGGCGACACGCGCGAGTTCGGCCTCTACAACGCCAGCGTCAGCGTGCGCTACCGCTTCGACTTCGGCGGCGGCACCGCGAGCAGCCTGCGTGCGCTGGCCGCACGCGCCGAGATCCGCCGGCATGAGCTGGCGGCAGCCCGCCACGCGCTGGCGGCCAATCTCGCGACCACCGCCATCACGCGCGCCCGCCTGGCCGCGCAGCTCGATGCGCAGAGCGCCATCCTGCGCACGCAGGAGGAACTGATCCGCCTGGCCCAGGTGCGCACCCGACTCGGCCAGGCGGCGCCCGACGAGGTGAGCGCGCTCACGACCCAGGCCGAGCTGACGCGCGCGGGCCTGCCGCCGCTGCACAAGTCGCTGCAGCAGACCGAGCACCTGCTGGCCGTGCTGGCCGGCCGAGCCCCCGCGCAAGGTGTCCCTGCCTTCACGCTGTCCGACTTCACGCTGCCCGAGCGGCTGCCCGTGACCGTGCCGTCGGAATGGGCGCGCCAGCGGCCGGACATCCAGGCCGCTGAAGCCGGCCTGCGGGCGGCGCATGCCGAGCTGGGTGTGGCCTATGCGCGCCAGTACCCGCGGCTCGACCTGGGCGCGAGCCTCGGCAGCCAGGCCTTGACGACGACGGCGCTGTTCGGCGGATCCGCGGCGGTGTGGAACGCCGTGGGCCAGTTGAGCCAGCCGCTGTTCAACGCCGGCCTGCCGGCCGAGCGCCGCGCTGCCCAGGCAGCGCTGGATGCCGCCGCGGCGAGCTACCAGCGCGTTGTGCTCGAAGCGCTGCGCAGCGTGGCCGATGCGCTGCGTGCGGTCGAACACGACGCCCAGGCGCTGGCGGCCCTGGCCCGCAGCGTGCAGGCCGCCGAGGAACAGCACCGCGTACTGGAGCGCCAGTACCGCGCGGGCGCCGCGAGCCCCGTGCAGCTCCTCGTCGCCGACCAGCAACTGCTGCAGGCCCGCAGCGGCCTCATCGCCGCGCAGGCGCTGCGCCTGGCCGACACCGTGGCACTGGGCGCCGCCCTCGCCGGCGAACCGGCACGCCGCGAGCTCGCCCACACGCAGGCCGTCTCCGCTGTCGACGGCCCGGCAAGGACATCGGACGTCATCGGACGCTGACGAGAGGATGACGATGAATGCCAATCCAACCATCCGCCGGCGCTGGATGCGGGCGACCTCGCTCGTGGCGGTGGCCTTCGGTCTGCTCACGCTGAAGGAAGGCGGCACGGTCCTGTTCGGCGGCCCACAGGCGCGCGCTGCCGCCGGGCAGGTCGTGCCGTTCGTGCTGTGGTTCAACTTCGCGGCGGGCTTCGCCTACGTCGCCGCCGGCGTCGGGCTGTGGATGCAGCGCCGCTGGGCACTGTGGCTGGCCGTCGTCATCGCGGCGTCGACAGCCATGACATTCGCCGCCTTCGGCGTGCATGTACTCGGCGGCGGTGCGCACGAAACGCGCACGGTGGTCGCGATGACTCTGCGCACGCTCGTGTGGGCGGCCCTCGCCGCCGTCGCCTGGAAGGCGCTGGCGCCGCGCTGGGCTTGATCGCCGAGAGGGTCGAGGAACAACAGCGATGAGGATCCACGTCCTGCAGCATGTGCCGTTCGAGCCGCCCGGCAGCATCGAGGCCTGGGCCAAGCGCACCGGGCATGCGCTTGCCGTCACGCACCCGTATCGCGGCGACCCGCTGTCGATGGTGGAGGACGCCGACCTGCTGGTCGTGCTCGGCGGGCCGATGAGCGTGCACGACGAGGCCCGGTATCCGTGGCTAGTCGACGAGAAACGCTTCATCGAGCGCACGATCGCCGCCGGAGCGCGCGTGCTCGGCATCTGCCTCGGCGCGCAGCTGATCGCCCAGGTGCTCGGCGCGCGCGTCTACGCCAACGACGAAAAGGAGATCGGCTGGTTCGCCGTCGAAACGACCGAGGCCGCACGCACCGCGGCGGTGTTCGAGGATTTTCCGCGGCGGCTCCTGGCATTTCATTGGCATGGCGAGACGTTCGACATCCCGGCCGGCGCGGTGCACGTCGCGCGCAGCGCCTCCTGTGCCCACCAGGCCTTTGCGTTCGGCGAGCGAGTGGTCGGACTGCAGTTCCACCTCGAGACCACGCCTGCCGGTGCACGGGACCTGATCGCGCACGGCATCGACGAACTCGTCGAGGGCCGCCACATCCAGCAACCTCTGGCGATGCTGGGCTACCCCGAACGGTTCGCGGCGATCAACGTCGCGATGCATGCGCTGCTCGACCGGCTCACCGGCACAGCCCGCGGTGAGACCGCGCAGGCGGGAGCAGCCGCGTGAACATCACCGTTCTCGGCGCCGCGCGCGAAGTCACCGGGTCGTGCCTGCTCGTCGAGACGCCATCCGCGCGCTTCCTGGTCGACTGCGGCATGGTCCAGGGCGGGCGCGAGGCGCCGGCACGCAACCGGCAGCCGTTCCCATTCGACCCGCGCACGCTCGACTTCGTGCTGCTGACGCATGCCCACATCGACCACAGCGGCCTGCTGCCGAAGCTGACGCGCAGCGGCTTTGCCGGCCCGATCTTCACCACCGCCGCCACCGCCGATCTGCTGGCCGTGATGCTGCCCGACAGCGCGCACATCCAGCAGGCCGACGCCGAGCGGGCAAGCCGCCGGCGCAAACCGGCCCGGCAGCCGGGCGCCGAAGTGGCGCCGCTCTACTCGATGCAGGACGCGGTGGACTGCCTGCGGCAGTTGCAGGCGGTGCGCTACGACGAGGAGATCGAGCCGCACGCCGGCGTGCGCTGCCGGTTTCGCGACGCCGGCCATATCCTCGGTTCGGCCATCGTCGAGATCTGGCTCACCGAGGGCGGCAAGACCACCAAGCTCGTGATGTCGGGCGACCTCGGCCAGCCCGGCCGGCCGATCCTGCGCGACCCGGTGACGATCGCCGAGGCCGATATCTTGTTCATCGAGTCGACCTACGGCGACCGCGCGCACAAGGACCAGGCGGCAACGCTCGACGAGCTGGCCCAGGTGGTCGACCACACGCTGAACGTCAGGCACGGCAACGTCATCGTTCCCGCCTTCGCGGTGGGGCGCACGCAGGAGGTGCTCTACCACCTGCATCGCCTGAGCCGCGAGGGTCGCCTGCGCAACCTGCACATCCACGTCGATTCGCCCATGGCCGCGGCCGCCACGCGCATCACGATGCAGCACCTGGATCTGTTCGACGAGCCGGCGCGGCGCCTGGCCGACTGGCGCGCCGCGGGTCGCAACCTGCCGCTGCTGCGCTTCACCGCCAGCGTCGAGGAATCGATGGCGCTGAATCGCATCCGCTCCGGCGCGGTCATCGTCGCGGCCAGCGGCATGTGCGACGCCGGCCGCATCAAGCATCACCTGCGCCACAACCTCGGCCGCCGGGAGTGCAGCGTGCTGATCACCGGTTTCCAGGCCCAGGGCACGCTGGGCCGAAAGCTGGTCGACGGCGCGAAGCGCGTGAGCATCTTCGGCGAGGAGATCGCAGTGCGCGCGTCGATCCACACGCTGGGCGGCTTCTCCGCCCACGCCGACCAGCCGGCGCTGCTGGCCTGGGCGGCTGCCTTCGCGCGGCCGCCGCGCCAGACCTTCGTCGTGCACGGCGAGGAATCGGCGGCGCTGGCCCTCGCCGAACGGCTGCGATCGGGCCGCGGCTGGAACGTCAGCGTCCCTGCGCGCGGCCAGGCCATCGGCTTGTGAGCGCGCCCCAGGCGCAGTCCCTCGGTTCAATCGACAAGGAGTACCACATGCAAGGCAGGAAGAACATCGCCGCGGGGTTCCTGTTCCTCGCCGCGTTCATGGCCTACGGCTTCGTGCTGATCTACCTGCGCGACTTCGCGCCGGGCAAGGAGGCCTGGATCGCCGACTACGCGGTCGGCAAGCACTTCGAGTCGCGCCTCGCGCACGTGCACGGCAACCTGTTCGCGTTCATCAACGTCGTCGTCGGCTATCTGCTGCTGCGGCTGCCGGTCGGCGAGTTCGCGGCCAAGGGCATCTCGTGGCTCACGTTGGCCGGCATGCTGATGCCGCTCGGCATCCTCGCCGAGGTGCTGTTCGGCGTGCCACCGCTGCTGGTGATCGTCGGTGGCGTGTCGATGGTCGCCGCGATGGCTTGGTTCGGCGTCGCGGCGATCGGCCTGAGGCCCATTGGCGGCGGGGCGGAGCGGTGACTGCGGCGCGCAGGGGCGACATAGACAGCGGCGCGCGCGAGACGCTGCTGCGCGCGATCGCAACCAGTCCCGCGTACCGCCTGGCACACGAGGACGCCGACTTCCTGGACAGCGACGAACTGCGGCCGGTACGGCTGCAGCTGGAGCTGCTGAAACCCGAGTCGCACCTTCGACGTCAGAACGTGAGTTCCACGGTGGTCGTCTTCGGCAGCGCGCGTCTGCTGCCCTCGGAAGATGCGCAAGCGCAAGTCGCAGCGTTGCAGGAGCGCGCCCGCACGCGGCCTATAGATCCCGCACTGCGCTCCAGCCTCGCGCGGGCAGAGAGCCAGTTGAAATACTCGCGTTACTACGACGAGGCACGGCGCTTCGCCGCCATCGTCTCCGAGCACTTCCAGCGCGAGCAACGCCGCGATTTCGTGATCGTCACCGGCGGCGGCCCGGGGATCATGGAAGCGGCCAATCGCGGCGCCCATGACGCCGGTGCGCGCAGCATCGGTCTGAACATCACGCTGCCCCACGAGCAGGCACCCAACCCGTTCGTCAGCCCCGAGCTGTCTTTCCGCTTCCGATACTTCGGCCTGCGCAAGATGCACTTCATGCTGCGCGCGAGGGCACTGGTGGCCTTTCCCGGCGGCTACGGCACGCTGGACGAGTTGTTCGAAGTCCTCACGCTGGTGCAGACAGGCAAGGTGCGCCGGCTGCCGATCGTGCTCGTGGGCGCCGGCTTCTGGCGCCGCGCGATCGACTTCGAGTTCCTGGTCGCGGAAGGCTTCATCGACGTCGAAGACGCGGCTCTGTTCTCGATCGTCGAAACCGCCGAGGAGATCGTTAACGTCCTGCACGCGTTCTACGGCGGCAAGCCGCCGGCAGCCGAGGCGATGGTGGAGTGAACATGCCCGTTGCCGGAGCGCCTACCCCGCCGATCAGAGTGCGGCCGCCTTGCGCCCCGGCGGGCAGCGCCTGGATCCTCGCCATCGGCTTGCTGGCGGCGCCGGCCCACGCCGAGCCGGCGCAGGACGCGGAGCGAACCTACGCGGGCTGCACGGCCGCCGAGGCGATCACCTTCCGCGGCGTGACGGCGCGGCTGGAGAACGACCTCTTCGTCGACACCGACCGCAACTACACCAACGGCGTCGCCTTCATGGCCGTCTCGCACGACATCGCCGGCAGCCTACGCACCGAGTGCCTGCCGGCCCCGGTGCGGCTGCACGCCGAGCTGATCAAGCGCCTGAACCCGGGCTTCTGGTCGGACGCGGCAAACCCGGCGCACACGCAAAACGTCGTCGTCAAGTTCGGCCAATCGATGTACACGCCCAACGACCCACTGCGCGCCGACCTGATCACCGACGATCGGCCGTACGCCGGCCTGCTGTACGTCGGCATGTCGTGGAACCGGCGCCGGCTCGAGCCGCAGAGCGGTACCGAGATGCTCGATACGCGCGAGATCACGCTGGGCGTCATCGGGCCCTGGTCGCTCGCCCGGCAGTCGCAGAACCTGGTGCACGATGCGATCGGCGAAGACCGCTTCCTCGGCTGGGACCATCAGCTGAAGAACGAGCCCGCGCTGCAGCTCGCGATGGACCGCAAGTTCAAGGACTATCGAGGCTCGGCTGCGATCACGCCAGGCTTCTCGGCCGACACCATCCGCTCGATCGGGCTGCGCCTGGGCAACATCGAAACCTCGGCCGCGCTGGCCATCGAAGGCCGCATCGGCTGGAACCTACCGAACGATTTCGGCAGCTACCCGATCCGGCCGGGCGCCGAGAACCGGCCGCCGTCGGCGGCGGTGGCCGGGCGGCGAACGCCCGGCGACGGTACCGCCGCCGGCGCGCCGCGCGCCGGGATCCACCTGTTCGGCACGCTGGAGGCCAAGCTGGTCGCACACGACTTCTCGCTCGACGGCAATCTGTTCCGTTCGAGCCACGAGGTTACGCGGCGGCCCTGGGTCGCGCAGGCAGCCGTCGGCTTCAGCACGCAGGGCCTGGTGGCCGGGCACGGCGTCAAGCTGGCCGCGATGCGGGTCTACCGGACGCGCGAATTCGAAGAGCAAACCTCCCGGCATGCATACGGCTCGGTCGCGCTGAGCCTGGAGTTCTGAACTGCATCAACGACCACCAACCCATCCGAGGCCCCCATGGACACCCGTACCCGAATCACCCCTGCACCTTCGACCGAGCCGGCGGCGGTTCACCCGACCGAGCTGCCGGCGGTACACCCGCTCGAGCGCGCGGCGAGCGCCTGGCTGGGGCACATCGCCGCCGACAAGCCGGAGCTGGAAGCGCACTGGGCCGGCCTCGATCGATTCGGTCACGCGATGCTGGCCAGTCTGACCAACGGCATGTCGCCGGCGTCGCTGGTGCAGGCCTCGACCGACTGGGCGCTGCATCTCGCGCTGGCGCCCGGCAAGCAAGGGCAACTGGTCGAGAAGATGGTCAGCAAGGCGCTGCGCTGGTGGCTCTACACGTATCACGCAGTGCGGCCGCAATGCGGCCACTGCATCGAGCCCCTGCCGCAGGACCGGCGCTTCGCCGACCCGGCCTGGGACGCCTGGCCGTACAACGTTCTCTACCAGGGTTTCCTGCTCACGCAGCAGTGGTGGCACGTGGCGACGACCGGCGTGCCCGGCGTCACGCCCCACCATGAGCAGATGGCGAACTTCGCCGCCCGCCAGTGGCTCGATCGCGTCGCGCCCTCGAACTTCATCGCCACCAACCCGGTCGTGCAGCGCGAGACGAGGCAGCGCGGCGGCGCCAATCTGTGGGACGGCTGGCTCAACGCGCTCGACGACTGGCGGCGCGCGGTCGAGGGTGCCCAGCCGGCCGGCGCCGAAGCCTACGAGGTCGGCCGCAACCTCGCGGTCACGCCCGGCAGGGTCGTGCTGAGGAACCGGTTGATCGAGCTGATCCAGTACGAACCGACAACGTCGCAGGTGTACGCCGAGCCGATCCTGATCGTGCCGGCCTGGATCATGAAGTACTACATCCTCGACCTGTCGGCGCACAACTCGTTGGTCAAGTACCTGGTCGACCAGGGCCACACGGTGTTCATGATCTCGTGGAAGAACCCCGACGCGAACGACCGCGACCTCGGCATGGACGACTACCTGCGGCTCGGCGTGTTCGCCGCACTCGATGCGATCGGGTCGATCCGGCCCGACGCGCCGGTGCATCTGGCCGGCTACTGCCTGGGCGGCACGCTGGCGGCGATCGCCGCGGCGGCGCTGGCGCGGCAGCAGCCGGCACGGCTGTCCAGCCTGACGCTGCTGGCGGCGCAGACCGACTTCGAGGATCCGGGCGAGATCTCCCTGTTCATCGATGACAGCCAGGTCACCTTCCTCGAGGATCTCATGAGCCTGCGCGGCACGCTCGATGCAAAGCAGATGGCAGGCGCGTTCCAGATGCTGCGCTCGAACGACCTGATCTGGTCGTACCGCCTGAACAACTACCTGCTCGGCCGGCGCGCGCCGATGAACGATCTGATGGCCTGGAACGCCGATCCGACGCGCATGCCGTACCGCATGCATTCGGAGTACCTGCGCCAGCTCTTCCTCGACAACCAGCTCGCCGAGGCGCGTTACCGCGTCGACGATCGCCCGGTGGCATTGACCGACATTCGCGCGCCGATCTTCGCGGTCGGCACGCTGGCCGATCACGTGGCGCCGTGGCGGTCGGTGTACAAGATCCACCTGCTCAGCGACGCCGAGGTCACGTTCGCGCTGACCAGCGGCGGGCACAACGCCGGCATCGTCTCCGAGCCGGGCCATGCCAAGCGCAGCTTCCAGCTGCTGACGCGCCAGGCGCACGATGCGCACCTCGACCCCGACAGCTGGCTGCACACCGCGCCCCGCTTCGACGGTTCGTGGTGGCCGGCGTGGGAAAGCTGGCTGCGCAAGCGCGCGAGCAAGCGCGTGCCGCCTCCGCCGATCCGCTTGGCGGAGCTCGGCTCGCCGCCGCTTGGTGATGCGCCGGGTCGCTATGTTCTTGTCCCCTGAGGAGGCAAGGATGCCCGCATCCACGCAATCGGCACCGAACCTCGCCGCGCTGGCGAGCCTCGCCGGCAAGAAGGGGCTCGTGGTCGGCATCGCCAACGAACACAGCATCGCGTACGGCTGCGCGCGCGCGATGCGCCAGTTCGGCGCGACGCTGGCATTGACTTACCTGAATGACAAGGCGCACCCATACGTGCGGCCGCTCGCCGAGCAGCTCGAAGCCGACATCCTTCTACCCCTCGACGTGCAGCAGCCCGGCCAGATGGAGGCGACGTTTGCCGAGATCGCGCAAAGGTGGGGCAGGCTCGACTTCCTGCTGCACGCGATCGCGTATGCCCCCAAGCAGGATCTGCTTGGCCGCGTGATCGACAGCAGCCGGGACGGCTTTGCCACCGCAATGGACGTCTCGTGCCATTCGCTGATCCGCATGGCGCGGATGGCGGAGCCGCTGATGAAGGATGGCCGCGCATCGGTCACGATGAGCTACTACGGCGCACAGAAGGCGATCGAACATTACGGAATCATGGGTCCGGTCAAGGCTGCACTCGAAGCAAGCGTCCGTTACCTGGCGCTTGAACTCGGACCCAAGGGCATCCGAGTGCACGCCGTCTCGCCCGGGCCGATCAGAACCCGCGCGGCTTCCGGTATCGGCGGCTTCGACGAACTGCTGGAACGGGCAGCAGCGCAAGCGGCTAAACGCCGACTGGTCGACATCGACGACGTCGGCGTCGTCACGGCCCTGCTCGTCAGCGAGGCCGCGCGGGCGTTGACCGGCAACGTCGTCTTCGTCGACGCTGGGTATCACATCGTCGGCTAGAGGCATTGCAGTTGCGCCTCAGATCAGAACTCACTTTGCATGCCAGAGGTTGATGCCATGAACGAACTTGCCGTTGCCGATTCCGAACTCTGGATCGAGAACCACCCGCTGTCGGAGATCCGCATCGGCGCCTGCGCCGGTCTCAAGCGCACGGTCACCAAGTCCGACATCCTGCTTTTTGCGAAGGTGTCGGGCGACGTCAACCCGGCGCATGTCGATGCGGCATATGCGAAATCGTCGCAGTTCGGCGAGATCATCGCGCACGGCATGCTCGGCGGAGCGCTGATCTCCACCGTGCTCGGCACCCGATTCCCCGGGCCCGGAACGATCTACGTCGGCCAGACGCTCAAGTTCCTCAAGCCCGTGCATGTCGGCGACACGCTGACGGTGTCGGTGACGGTGACGGTGACCTCGATCGACGCAGCGCGACGGCGCGTGTTCCTGGACACGCGTTGCATTGATCAGGAGGGTGCCGCGGTGATCGAAGGGCAGGCCGAAGTCCTCGCGCCGACGGAGAAACTGCGCATTCGCCGCGCCGATCTGCCGGAGGTTCTCGTCGCCGACAAGACTCTGCGCTACGAGCAACTGTTGGCCGCCGCGCGCAGGCTGGCGCCGATTCGCATGGCTGTCGTTCATCCCTGCTCGCGCGAGGCCCTCGAAAGTGCGGTCGATGCGGCGCGCCTCGGGCTCATCAAGCCGCTGCTGCTCGGCCCGGCCGCGAAGATCGGCGCCGTTGCCCGGCAGCACGGTCTGGACGTTGGCGCGACACCGGTTGTCGACGTGCCCCACAGCCACGCTGCCGCCGCCAAGGCGGTCGAGCTGGCGCGGTCGGGCGAGGTCGACGCCCTGATGAAGGGCAGCCTGCACACCGACGAGCTAATGAGTGCGGTCGTCGCGCCACAAGGAGGGCTGCGCACCGGCCGGCGCGTGAGTCATGTGTTCGTGCTCGACGTGCCGCGCTACCCGAAGCCGCTGCTCATCACCGACGCGGCGGTCAACGTCGAACCGGATCTGGAGGCGAAGGCGGACATCGTGCGCAACGCAATCGATCTGGCGCACGCGCTGGGCATTGCGCGGCCGAAGGTCGCGCTGCTGTCGGCGGTCGAGACCGTGACGCCGAAGCTGCGCTCCTCGATCGACGCGGCGGCGCTGTGCAAGATGGCCGAGCGCGGCCAGATCACCGGCGGCGTGCTCGATGGCCCCCTTGCGTTCGACAACGCCGTTTCCGAGTTCGCGGCCAAGATCAAAGGCATCGAATCCGAAGTTGCCGGTCAGGCCGACGTCCTTGTCGTGCCCGATATCGAGGCCGGCAACATGCTCGCCAAGCAGCTGGAGTACCTGGCCGATGCGCAAGCGGCCGGCATCGTCCTCGGCGCTCGCGTGCCGATCGTGCTGACAAGCCGCGCTGATTCGGCCCACTCGCGCATCGCCTCGTGCGCGGTGGCACTGCTGTTGCATCACCATCTCAGTAGAACCGCATGAACGACGCGATCCTGGCGGTCGACGCAGGTTCGTCGAGCGTGAAGTTCGGCGTGTTCGCTTTGCCGGCGGCGCGGGATGGCGAACTCGCTCGGCTCGTGCACGGGCAGATCGAAGGCATCGGCGTGGCGCCGCGCTTCTCCGCGGTCGGTGCGGGCGGCGAGACGCTCGCGCAGGACGATGTCGCCGACGTCGCAACGCAGTTCGATCACCAAGCCGCGCTGAGCCATACCCTCGATTGGCTGGTGCAGCATCTGTCGGGCCAGCGGCTCGCCGCCGTCGGCCACCGCATCGTCCACGGCGGCAGCCTGTTCGCCGAACCCGTACGCGTGACGCCGAGGGTGCTGTCACAACTGGAGGCGCTGGTATCGCTCGCGCCGCTGCACCAGCCGCACGGGATCGCCGGCATCCGTGCGCTCGCCGAGCGCCTCCCCGACGTACCGCAGATCGCGTGTTTCGACACGGCATTCCATCGAACGCAACCTGCCGTGGCACAGCTCTTCGGCTTGCCGCGCGAGCTGAGTGGGGACGGCATCCGGCGCTACGGCTTCCACGGGTTGTCGTACCAGTACATCGCGAGCCAGCTGCCAAAGTACCTGGGGACGGACAGCGACGGGCGCGTGATCGTTGCGCATCTGGGCAACGGCGCCAGCCTGTGCGCGCTGCGCGGACGCCGCAGCGTCGCCTCGACGATGGGCTTCACGGCGCTCGACGGCCTGCTGATGGGCACGCGCTGCGGCGGCCTCGATCCGGGGGTGGTGTTGTACCTGATCGAGGAGAAACACATGACGACCGTACAGGTGGCCGAACTGCTGTACGAGCGCTCGGGGCTGCTGGGTGTCTCGGGCTTGTCGTCCGACCTGCGCGTGCTGCTGGCAAGCGACAAGCCCGCTGCCGCGCAGGCGATCGATCTGTTCGTCTATCGCATCGTGCGCGAGCTGGGCTCGCTCGCCGCAGCCCTTGGCGGACTCGACGCGCTGGTGTTCACCGCCGGTATCGGCGAGAACAGCGCGCACATCCGGCAACGCGTGTGCGAGCAGCTCGGCTGGCTCGGGCTGAAGCTTGATCGTGCCGCCAACGAAGTCCATGGACCGCGAATCGGCACCGCCGATTCGCCGGTATCGGCGTGGGTCATCGCGACGAACGAGGAGCAGGTGATCGCGCGCGGCGCGCTCGATGAACTGCTGCGGGCTCGCGCAAGCCCGCCGTCGGGACACTGAACGGGCGGCCCTACAGGCGAGCGCGCCGACGAGGGCGGCCTTCGCGCGTTTGGGCCCACGACCGTCAAGACGGCCGCCAGCGTGCCGCTGTCAATGCGCTTGCGCGACACCATCCAGCGTCGACAGCCGCCCAGCGTCGACGCGACAAACGGTGGCGAGAGTTTTGATTATCCTGGGCTTGTACGTAGCCCTGGTTAGCGCTGAGCGCCGCTCACACGCGATTCCGCGTTGCGACGCCATCACCTTGGTGCCGCGCTCGGTTTCGGGCGCGGCGGCTCGATCAACGGGCCGCGCGGCATCCCCGAGGCGAGCTGCGACTGGGGACTATGAGGAGACGCTGCCGCTGCTGGCCGGCGGCCGCGAGCGTGCGATCCTCGTCGTCTATCGTTCGGGCGACCGCTCGCTGCTCGCCGCCGACGTGATGCAGCGCATGGGCTTCGTCGCCGTCGCGTCGCTGAAGACCGGCGTGCGCGGTTGGAACGACTTCGAGGAGCCGCTGGTCGACGAGGCCGGCCGTATGGTCGACGGCGACACCGCCGAGTGCCTGCTCGCGTCGCGCGCGGACCAGCGCCGGCCGCGCTAACTGGTCAGCGCCTCGTTCGTAGTAGCGCTGTACGGCCGCGCAGCCGTTCAGCGCCGGTGCAGCGCGCCTTGCAGCCGTTCGCGGCTCGGCACCGTGATCTGCCGCCCCGCGATCCCCACCAGGCCGGCCTGCGCCAGCTCGTGCAGGATGCGCGAGAAGTGCTCGGGCGTGAGGTTCAGCTGCGACGCGATCTCGGCCTTGGCCGCCGGCAGCGTCACCACGAACGCGCCCGCCTGACCCCTGCCGTGGCGCAGCAGGTAGTCGATGAAGCGTTCGCTGCCGCTGCCCAGGGCTTGCCGGTCGAGCTCGCGCACCAGGCGCTCGACGCGCTGGCTCAGGCCCGCGATCATGCGCCGTGCGAACTTCGGGTTGCGTTCGATCTCCTCGAACACTGCCGCCTTGGGCAGATGCAGCAGCAGCGCATCGCTGGCCGCCTGTGCGTCGACGACGGTCGGACGCTCTAGGAACATCACCGGCTCGCCGAAGCTCTGCCCCGGCCCGACGATGCCCGCCAGCCGCGGCCCGCGCGCCGGCGTGATCGCGATCAGTTTGATCTCGCCGTATACGACGACATACATGCCGCTGGCCGGATCGCCCTTGCGGAACAGCGTCTCGCCGCGCTTGAGCGCACGCCGCGTGGTGGCCGCCGCCAAGCGTGCCAGCGTTGCGGCGTCGAGTGCCTTGAACAAGGGCACTCCGGACAGGAAAACCTCGGGCGCGATCTCGCGGCGCGCCATGTCGCTCAGGCCGCCAACTCGATCAGCGCCGGGTCGTCCGCGTGCTCGATCACGATCGCCCGCACCCACCCTTGCCAGGCCTCGGCGAATGCACGCCGTGCCGCGGCGGGCGCCTGCGGCGCAAGGCCGTCGCGCAGCAACTCGCTCATGGTGGCGGGCCGCGCCACGGTCTGCGGCCGGTGCGACAGTTCGACCGACTGCCCGTTGTCCAGCCGTGTGAAGCGGATCTCGCCGCGCATCGGCACGCCGAAGTGCAGCAGCCCATGGCGCGCGAAGCGGCCGGCCAGACCCTTGAAGCCGCCCTCGTTGGCCGCACCGGTGACCAGCCCCGCCACGCCGGCGATGACGCCGGCCACGCCCTCGTCGATGGCCTGGCGCAACTCGACGCGGATCTCGCCGCGCCGCGGCGTCTGGCCCGGGTACAGCCGCGCCAGCGCCGCACGCGTCATCATCCAGGCGCCGGCCACCGTCGGGCACGAGTGGCCGGCGAGCTTGACGGCGTCGACATAGCGGTAATCGATCAGCCCGCCCTCGGCCGCGCCGAGCGTCTCGGCCAGCGGGTCGGCGACCGTGATCGCCGGCACCGCATCGAAGAAGGCGGGTGTGTGCATGGCCGACATTCTCACGCTGCCGTGGGTGCGCGCGGGCCCAGCCGTTGCCGCACCACCTGGCCCACCAGCACCGCGGCCGGGTACATCACCTCTTCCTCGGTGCGCGCATGCTCGACCAGCGCCTCGGCGAAGGCGACGATCTCGGTGCGGCCGGCGCGCGCGGCGGCCTCGCGCAGCTTGTTCAAGGCCGCGACGATGGCCTGGTGCTCGGCCAGCATCTGCGGCAGCTCGGCCTCGAGCTGCTCGGTGAGCGTCAGCACCTCGGCCATCTCGGCGCTCCATTCGCCGCGCGCCAGCGGCGCGAGCAGGCCCAGCGGCGGCAGCGCGATCTGGTCTTCCTTGACGAAGTGCGGGTGCATCAGGTGCGCCAGTGTCTTGGCCGCCTCGCCGACCTCGCCGCCGGCCTGCGTGGCCTGGCGCAGCCGCTCGTGCAGGGCTTCGTGTTCGTGTTGCAGGGGTTGGGGAATCGTGAACTTCATGATGATCTCCTTCGGTGGTTAGTGAACATTGCGGATCGGCTTGAAGCCGGGGTGGTCGAAGTGGCTGCCGTACTGATTCACGGCCTGCGCCACCTTGACCAGGCCGAGCGCCGGGCGGGTCTTGGCGTCCTTGCCGGCCATCGCGTCGGTGCCCGCGCCCAGATCGGCGATCACCAGGTGCAGCATCGCGTCGGCCTTCGGTTCGAGCTTGCAGTTGGCGACGATGCCGCCGACCTCGGTCTCGATCTGCGTGGCCAGCTCGCGGTATTGCACGGGCGTGAGCTTGCCGGCGTGGGCCGCCCCCATCTGCGGTTCGACCAGGCCGCGGATGCGGCCCATGCCGACGCGCAGCGGCTCGTCGGTGGCCCACTTGCGGCCCTGGTTCAAGGTCAGCTTGTGCGGCGTCGCAGCGCTGTGGTCGTGCGTGGCGGTCTGTGCCAGCGCCGGGGCGCTGAGCGCTGCGACCATCGCGGCGGCCGCGACAGCGGTGGTCAACAAGGTCCAGTTCGGGGTCTTCATGTACGTCTCCATCTCCATCGGGTTGGTGGCAGGCGTCCATCGCCTTCCTGCTGACTCAGATGGGGACGAAAGGTCAGGCGTTCGGTCGATCGTTCGCTTCCTTAGGAAACATCAAGAACAGGGCCACTCGCCGCGCACGCGCGGGCGCTACATTGACCCTAAGCCTCGCGCCGAGAGCTCGCAACGCTGGCGGAGGCTGCCCATGCGACGCTTTCACATCTACCGCTACGACCCCGAACGCGACGCGCCACCGCGTATGCAAGCCTACGACTTCGAGGCGCGCGACGACGAACGCATGCTGCTCGATGCGTTGATCCGGCTCAAAGCGATCGATCCGAGCCTGAGTTTTCGGCGTTCGTGCCGCGAAGGCGTGTGCGGTTCCGACGCGATGAACATCAACGGCAAGAACGGCCTGGCCTGCGTTACCAATCTGCGCGCGCTGCCGTCCGAGGTGGTGCTCAAGCCACTGCCCGGCCTGCCGGTGATCCGCGACCTGATCGTCGACATGAGCGGCTTCTTCAAACAGTACCACTCGATCAAGCCCTGGCTCGTCAACGATGACCCTCCGCCCGAGCGGGAACGTCTGCAGTCGCCCGAGGCGCGCGAGGAGCTCGATGGGTTGTACGAATGCATCCTGTGCGCCTGCTGCTCGAGCGCCTGCCCGAGCTTCTGGTGGAACCCCGACAAGTACGTCGGACCGGCCGGGTTGCTGCAGGCCTACCGCTTCCTGGTCGACAGCCGTGACCAAGCCAGCGCCGCGCGTCTCGACGACCTGCACGACCCATATCGGCTGTTCCGTTGTCGCACGATCCTCAACTGCACCGACGTTTGCCCCAAGGGACTGAACCCGGCGCGGGCGATCGGTCTGATCAAGGCCATGATGGTCCGCCGCGCGACCTGACCGCGCCGGCCCGGACGCGTGAGCGCGCCGCCATGCCGGTCAGGACGGTTTGGCGACGCACAGGGTTAGCAGCGCCGACGAGTCGACGATCGCCTCGAGCGCATGGGGCTCGTTGCGACGCAGGTGGATGAAGTCGCCCGCTTCGAGCACGTGCCGGGCTTCGGGTGTGCGGAACTCGATGCGCCCTTCGATGCACTGGACGGTGATTTCGCCGGGTGCACTGTGCTCGCGCAACTGCTTGCCCGCCGCGAGCACGATGCGCACAACCTCGAGCTGGTCGGCCTTGATGATGGCCGTCGTCCTGGAGCTGCTCAGCCGATCGCCCAAGGGCAGCACACTGACGACCTGTCCCGACTGCGTATGAGTCTGTGCCATCTCTGTTCTCCAAGGTGAGCTTCCACTTCGATCAGAGACCACAACAACACCGGCCCCACGCAACCATGGCCGGCCGCGGGTGCGATAGCGCGGCCCCAAAGTACCAGCTTTGCGAGAGCCCAAGATGATCGCCTACTGTCGCTTCCTTCGCGGGCAACCGCGCAGAGAGGGTCCGCAACGTGTTCATCGCCACGCTTCTGGTGGCCAGAGCACTTCTTCCGGGCGCTGCTGGTGGATCGGGAGCGCCAGCTCGTTCCCTCGAGCTGCAGAAATCTGAGAGGCCTCCGACGGCCACTCGCATGAGCAAGGTCTTGAACGACCCTGCTGGGGACTTGCTCCCTGCTATCGGTCGCCCGCGCACGTCTGCTGTACTTCGAGTACCCGGCATTTGCGCGGGAAATGTGGACAGCGTGAACGCCCGGAACTGGCCGTCCACCGACGCACGGCCCTCGCGCTTGAGCGTTCACCTTACGCACATCGCGTACGTTCGGCGCGCGGGGTCGAACGTTGCCTTTGCGGTACTGGCCGTCATCTGCGTAGACCGAGTGGCCGTTCCCTTGTGGCTGGATCCGGAGTACCCACGAGTGTCGGCAGTGATCGACGACAGCAGCCAGCCGGAGCCAGCGCCGATGCGTTTGGAAGGATGGGAGGTGGGGTCCTCCGGCATGGCGCCGAACTGACTCGGCATGACCGATGACATCCTCACCGGCCCCATAGCCACGCCGCGCTGCAGATTTGTTCGCACTACGCCCCGACTCTTGCAGCGCCCGGGGCAGCGTCCGAAGGAGCATCGACCTGCATGGCATCCAGGTCGATGATGGCATCGGCCATCGCTGCGAGGT
>CAZXLI010000073.1:0-25088 GCA_964641795.1 uncultured Bordetella sp.
GTGCGCGCGGTACCAGTCGCCGCCCCAGCCGAAGTCCTCGAACGCGAACGCGAAGCCGCCGTCGCTGGCCGCCACCGCCTGCAGCACCTGCTGGCCGGCGGGCACCACTTCCTTGCCGATGCCGTCCCCGGGGATGGTGGCGATGCGATAGGTCTTCATGCGATGGCTCCGTGCACTCGGGCAGTGGTGATGGACGGCGCCACTGTAGGCCGCGCAGCCTGAGCCGATCGCGGCTAAAGTGAATCCATCGTCAACCTGAAGTGAACGATGGGAGATCCCCCATGAGCACCGGCATCCAGCCCGCCGAACTGGGCTTCCTGGTGGCGCTGGCCGGCAGCGGCTCGTTGAGCGCCACGGCCCGCGAGCTCGGCCTGTCGAAGGCCGCGGTCAGCAAGCGGCTGGCGGGGATCGAGCAGCGCACCGGCGTGCTGCTGGTCAACCGCAGCACGCGCCGCATGAGCCTGACGCCCGAGGGCGACGCGGTGGTCGAGCGCGCGCGCCGCATCCTCGGCGACATCGAGGAACTCGACCAGCTGCTCTCGCGTTCGAAGCAGCTGCCGCGCGGCCTGCTGCGGGTGAACGCCACGCTGGGCTTCGGCCGCAGCCATGTGGCGCCGCTGATCTCGCGCTTCGTGCGCCGGCATCCGGAGGTGGAGGTGCAGCTGCAGCTGTCGGTGAACCCGCCGCCGTTGACCGACGATGCCTTCGACGTCTGCATCCGCTTCGGCGCACCGCCCGATGCGCGCATCGTCGCGCGCCGGCTGGCGCCGAACCGGCGCCTGCTGTGCGCCGCGCCGGCCTACCTGGCGCGCCATGGCCAGCCGGCCACGCCGGCCGAGCTGGCGCGGCACAACTGCATCGGCATCCGCCAGGGCGACGAGGCCTACGGCACCTGGCGCCTGTCCACCGGCAAGGGCGCGCGCCGCCGCACCGAGACGGTGAAGACCCGCGGCAACCTCGCCACCAACGACGGCGAGATCGCGGTGAACTGGGCGCTCGAAGGCCACGGCATCCTGATGCGCGCCGAATGGGACATCGCCCGCTACCTGGCGCAAGGCCGGCTGGTGCCGGTGCTGCCGCAGTGGGAAACGCCGGAGGCCGACCTGTACGCAGTGGTGCCGCCGCGGCTGCAACTCGCGGCGCGGGTGCGCGCCTTCGTCGACTTCGCGGCCGAGAGCCTGGCGCCGAAGGCCATCACCCCGCGCTGACAGGGGCCATCTCGCCGCGGCCCGACGAGCGGCGCACCGTTATCCTGCCCCGCATGCCCGCATCGACGCTCGACTGGATCGCCGCCTGCCTCTTCGGCGTGGCCCTGCTGCACACCTTCTCGACCCAGGCCTTCGAGCGCCTGGCCCATCGGGACAGCCGCCATGCCGGCCTGTGGCACCTGCTGGCCGAGGTGGAAGTGGTGTTCGGCTTCTGGGCCGGCGTCACCATCATCGTGATGGCGCTGCTGGCCGGCAGCGGCCGCGCGCTCGACTACGTGGAATCGCGCCAGTACACCGAGCCGCTGTTCGTGTTCGCGGTGATGGTGGTGGCCGCCTCGCGCCCGGTGCGCGACGCCGCGGCGCTGCTGGTGGCCGGGCTGGCACGGCTGCTGCCGCTGCCGCGGCACCTGGCGACCATCTGGCTTGGCTTTGCGTTCGTACCCTTGCTCGGCTCGGCCATCACCGAGCCGGCGGCAATGACGCTGGCCGCGCTGATGCTGCGCGAGCGCGTGTTCCGCGAAGGTCCGCCGGAGTGGACCAAGTACGCCGCACTGGGGGTGCTGTTCGTCAACATCTCGATCGGCGGCACGCTGAGCGCGTTCGCCGCGCCGCCGGTGCTGATGGTGGCGGGCACCTGGCAGTGGAGCAGCGCCTTCGTGCTGCAGACCTTTGGCTGGAAATCAGCGCTGGCGGTGCTGGCGAACGCCACGCTGCTGCTCGCGCTGCTGCATCGCCACTGGCCCGCGACCGGCGGCGCCGGCGCGGACACCGCGCCGCGCAGCCCCCTGGCCGTGCAGGCCGTGCACCTGGCCTTCCTGGCCGGCGTGGTGGTGTTCGCCCACCACCCGGTGGTGTTCCTCGGGCTGCTGCTGTTCTTCATGGGCTACACCCAGGCCTATGCCCGGCACCAGGAGCCGCTGATCGTGAAGGAAGCGCTGCTGGTGGCCTTCTTCCTGGCCGGGCTGGTGGTGCTGGGCGGGCTGCAGCAGTGGTGGCTGCAGCCGCTGGTGGCAGGCATGCAACCGGTGGCGCTGTTCTTCGGCGCGATCGGCCTGACCGCCATCACCGACAACGCGGCGCTCACCTACCTGGGCTCGCTGATCGTGGGCATCAGCCCGCAGGCGCAGTACATGCTGGTGGCCGGCGCGGTGGCCGGCGGCGGGCTGACGGTGATTGCCAATGCGCCCAACCCGGCCGGCGCCGCGCTGCTGCGCCAGGGCTTTGCCGACCAGTCGATCGGCGCAGGGCCCTTGCTGCTGGGCGCGCTGGCACCCACCGCGGTGGCGGCGGCGGCGCTGTTCTTGCTGTAGGCCCGCGCCTCAGCCCGTGCGCGTGCGCGGGCGGGCTGCGGCCGTGGCCCGCGCGCCGCGCAGGAAGGCCTTGCGATCTTCGGCCCGGCGATCGAGCTGGCGCGCGATGCTGCCGCACACCAGGTCGCACAGCGCGTACACCGATTCGTCGGCGATGCGGTAGTACACCGCGGTGCCGCGCCCTTCGCGCTCGACCAGGCCCTGCTGCATCAGCACCGACAGGTGGCGCGACACGTTGGCCGAGGTGAAGCCGCAGGCCTGCGCCAGCTCGCCCACATTGCGCTCGCCGCTGCGCAGCAGGTTCAGGATCTGCAGGCGGGTGGGCTCGGACAGCGCCTGGAAATAGGCGGCGACCTGGATCATGGCTTCGGGCGGCAGGCCTTGCATCGTGGGCTTCGCTTCGGGGGACTGATCCGCATCATGCCCGAACGCGCAGCTGCTTGAAAGCCTGCTCATGTATTCACTTGCCTATTTGCGTACTTAGTTAAATAATACAGCAACAGGAACCCCTTGTCGCCCGCCGCGGCGACCCCACTTCCAATTCCACGAAGGAGCTTTCCATGACATCCTGGCAAATCGTCCGCCTGTTCGCCGGCAGCATGGTGCTGCTGTCGCTGGCCCTGGGCATCCCGGGCAGCCCGCTGTTCGTCAGCCAATGGTGGCTGGCCTTCACCGCCTTCGTCGGCGCCAACCTGCTGCAAAGCGCGCTCACGCGCTGGTGCCCGCTGGAAATCATCCTGCGCAAGCTGGGCGTGCAACCCGGCTGCTGAAACCTGCCCCGGAGGGCCCTGCCACCATGCAACTCGTCTGTCCCGATTGCGGCACCAAGAACCGTGTGCCCGATGAACGCCTGGCCGACCAGCCTTCCTGCGGCCGCTGCGGCAGCGCGCTGATGGCCGCGAAGCCCGTGGCGCTTGACGACCGCACGTTCGGGCCCTTCGTCGAAGGCACCGAGCTGCCGGTGCTGGTGGACTACTGGGCCGCCTGGTGCGGCCCCTGCCGCATGATGGCGCCGCAGTTCGAGGCGGCCGCCGCGCAGCTGCCGCAGGTGCGCTTCGCCAAGCTCGACACCGAGGCCGCGCCGCAGACCGCGGCCCGGCACCAGATCCGCAGCATCCCGACCATGGCGCTGTTCCACCGCGGGCGCGAGATCGCCCGGCGCAGCGGCGCGATGCCGGCCGGCGAGATCGTCAGCTGGGTGAGGCAGGCGCTGCGCTGAGGCGGGTGCGCGCGGCCGACGCTTCTACCGGACCGCCACGCAATCGTCGGTGGCCTGGGGCTCGCAGATGCGCGCGTCGTCGATCGTGTAGAAGGCCTGCTGGAGCAACTGGCCCAAGGGGCGCTGGGCATTGGCGCCGCACACCAGCCGGCTCGCGCCGCACAGCGCCCGCGGGTCGACGCTGCAGTTGTCGAGCTGGGGCAGCCGCCCCTGCCAGTCGGCCGGCGCGCTTGCCACCTTGCCACCGACGAAGACCGCCACCGTCTGGCGCAGCGCCGTGCGCTCGAGGATCTCGCGCAGGTCGGTGCGCCCCTCGGTGTCGAAGACGACCATGTCGGCGAACTCGCCCGGCGCCAGCGTGCCGAGGCGGCCCTCCAGTCCGACGGCCCGGGCCGCTTCCACCGTCATCATGCGGTGCAGGTCCGCGGCGCTCAGGGCCTGGCCCAGCGCATCGCGGTTGTAGCGTGCCAGGCAGCGCGCCTCGTCCAGCAGGGTCAGCGAGCCGGAAGGCGACCAGTCGGTGCCGATGGCCAGCGGCACGCCGCTCTGCTTGAGCGCCATCACCGGCGCGGTGGTGCCATAGAGCTGGAAGTTCGAGCGCGGCGACAGCACCACGCCGACGTTCTGCGACTTCAGGCGCGACACCTGCGGCTCGGTGATGCCCACGCCGTGGATGAAGGCGCTGGGCGTCTTCTTCGCGGCAATCGCATCGAGCACGCAATCCACCTCGTAGTGCGCCGCGGCATTGGTGCCTTCGCCCACATGCGGCACATAGGCCTGCTCGGGCCAGAACTCCACCGCGGCAATCTGTGCGGCGTCGCACGGCGCAGTCAGGGTCTTCTTCGGGTCGCCGTCGTTGACCGGGAAGGTCTTGTCCATCACCGGCTTGCCGAACGGCGTGGCCAGCGGCGGATCGGGCAGCTTCAGGTTGCGCAGGAAGGCGCGGAAGTTCTTGGCGCCGGAGACCGCGGTCTCGCCGCTGAGCGCATGGCGCAGCATCGCGCGCTCGCTCACCTCAGCGTTGACGGCCGGGTCCTTGGGCGCGTCACCCTCGAAGCCGCGCTCGGCGGCAGGCAGCGGCCGCCATTCATTGCGGTGCTGCCACTTCAGCACCGGCGGCCTGGGCGGCTGCTGGTAGCTGTAGTCGATGTGCTCGTGCAGGTTGATGAGCCCCGGCGAGACCAGCGCGCCCGGACAGTCCAGCACCACGGCGTCGGGCGCCGCCGGCAGGTCGCAGCCTGCGGCCTCCACCAGGCCGTTGGCATCCAGCAGCAGCTGGCCGCCGATGTACAGGCGCTGCCCGCTGATGAGGTTCGCGCGCACCACCATCCGCGTGCCGCTGCCGCTGAGCGTGCAGGCCGCGGCCCGCGCCGCATAGGCGGCATTGCAGGTCTGCACCGGGTAGCCCCCCCCTTCCAGGGCCGCACCGGTGGTGCGTAGCCCCGGGCCCTGGGCGCAACCGGCCAGGGCCAGGATCGCGCCGGGAACAAGCAGTGCCTTCAGGTTCACGACAAGCCTCCTGCGGCACGCCCTCTGTTGTGCGGCGCACCAGGTTCGGGTGAGCCGGCATTGTGCGCTTCGATGTCACACTTCACGGCCTGTTCACGAAGCACGACATGTCCACCCTCCCCACCTACGACGACGTGCAGGCCGCCGCGGCCCGCCTGCAAGGCCATGCCCACAAGACCCCGGTGCTCAGCTCGCGCACCGCGAACGAGCAGCTCGGCGCCGCGCTGTTCTTCAAGTGCGAGAACCTGCAGCGCATGGGCGCGTTCAAGTTCCGCGGCGCGTTCAACGCACTGTCGAAGTTCACGCCCGAGCAGCGCAAGGCCGGCGTGGTGGCCTTCTCGTCGGGCAACCATGCGCAGGCCATCGCGCTATCAGCCAAGATACTCGGCATTCCGGCCACCATCGTGATGCCGCACGACGCACCGGCCGCCAAGGTGGCGGCCACCCGCGGCTATGGCGGCCAGGTGGTGCTGTACGACCGCTACACCGAAGACCGCGAACAGATCGGCCGCGACCTGGCCGCCAAGCACGGCCTGACGTTGATCCCGCCCTACGACCACCCGGACGTCATCGCCGGCCAGGGCACCGCCGCCAAGGAGCTGTTCGAGGAAGTCGGCCCGCTCGACGCCTTCTTCGTCTGCCTCGGCGGCGGCGGGCTGCTGTCGGGCTCGGCGCTGGCCACGCGCGCGCTGGCGCCGCAGTGCAAGCTCTACGGCGTAGAGCCCGAGGCCGGCAACGACGGGCAGCAGTCGTTCCGCAGCGGCCGCATCGTGCACATCGACACGCCGAAGACCATCGCCGACGGCGCGCAGACCCAGCACCTGGGCCAGCTGACCTTCCCGATCATCCGCCGCGACGTCGACGACATCCTCACCGCCACCGACGCCGAGCTGGTGGACGCGATGCGCTTCATGGCCGAGCGCATGAAGCTCGTGGTCGAGCCCACCGGCTGCCTGGGCTTTGCCGCGGCCCGGCGCATGGCCGCTCAGTTCAAGGGTCAGCGCATTGGCGTGCTGATCAGCGGTGGCAATGTCGACATCGCGCGCTTCTGCGCGCTGCTCGCCGGCTGAAAGGCTGCCCGCGCTTCACCAGGAGAACGCCCGGCACGCACCCATCGGGAGGCGATGGCCAAGCGCATGAAGCAGGTCTTCAATGCGCCGATCAACGACGCGGACATGCCCGCCACCGGACGCGGCTATTGCTCGATCGTGATCTTGCGTTCGCGGATCACGCGGCCCCAGGTGGCCGATTCGCGCGCGATCTCCTGGGCCCGTTCGTCGCGCTGTAGCCGGGGAAGCCCGATTCGGCGATGGTCGGGATGTTCGGCAGTTGCGGAATGCGCTTCGACCCCGGTGGAGGCCAGCGGGATCAGCTTGCCCGACTCGATGTGCGGCTGCGCGGTGGACAGCGTCGACGCCGGCGCCGGCCTTGCGGTCGACCTGCACGCCATCGAAATCCAGCTTGATCTGTCTTGCGCCGAGCGCCTGCGCTTGCCGGGGGGCCGCCATCGTGCCCGATCACGCCCGGTGGCGCCAGACCGGCGCGCCATGTCCGGATCCCGGGGGCTGCACCGTATGCTCTGGTGACACACCGCACACCGATGGCATCGCTGCACGCATTGGCCGACCGCTGGCCCGAGATCAATGCCCTGCTGGACGAGGCGCTGGCGCTGCCCGCGGCGCAGCGCGGCCCCTGGCTGGACGCACTGGAGGGCCCGCAGGCCACGCTGCGCGACACGCTGGCCCGGCTGCTGGCGGCCCAGCTGCAGGTGGACACCGGCGACTTCCTGTGCACGCTGCCGGCGCTGGACCCGCCCCTGCCACCGGACGAGCCGCGCCCGGCCGACACCGTGGGCCCCTACCGCCTGCTGCAGCTGCTGGGGCGCGGCGGCATGGGCCAGGTGTGGCGGGCCGAGCGGGCCGACGGCCAGCTCAAGCGCACGGTGGCGCTGAAGCTGCCGCGCCTGGCCTGGGAAGGGGCCGTCAGCGAGCGGCTGGCCCGCGAGCGCGACATCCTGGCCTCGCTGGCGCACCCGAACATCGCCCGGCTCTACGACGCGGGGGTCGATGCGCTGGGCCGCCCCTACCTGGCGATGGAGCTGGTGGAAGGCGAGGCGATCGACGCCTGGTGCAGCGCGCACCAGGCCCCGGTCCTGCAGCGGGTCGGCCTGCTGCTGCAGGTGGCCGCGGCGCTGGCGCATGCCCATGCGCGGCTGGTGGTGCACCGTGACCTGAAGCCCTCGAACATCCTCGTCACCGCAGACGGCCAGGTGCGGCTGCTGGACTTCGGCATTGCCAAGCTGCTGCAGGGCGACACGGCGCCGAGCACCGAGCTCACCCGCGTGGCCGGCGCGGCGATGACGCTGAACTACGCCAGCCCCGAGCAGATCCGCGGCGAGGCACTGACCACCGCCACGGATGTCTACAGCCTCGGCGTGGTGGCCTTCGAGCTGCTGACCGGCAGCCGGCCGTACCGGCTGCAGCGTGGCACGGCGGCCGAGCTGGAAGAGGCCATCACCCGCGCTGACGTGCCGCTGGCCAGCAGCGTGGCCGGCACCCCGGCATTGAAGAAGGCGCTGCGCGGCGACCTCGACGCCATCCTGAACCAGGCCCTGCGCAAGGACCCGCTCGGCCGCTACGCCAGCGTGGAGGCGCTGGCGGCCGACCTGCAGCGCCACCTGCGCCACGAGCCGGTGCTGGCGCGGCCGGATGCCTTCGGCTACCGCAGCTGGCGCTGGCTGCAGCGCCACCGCCTGCAGGCCGCCGCGCTGGCGCTGGCCGGCGGCGGCCTGCTGGTGGGCAGCGGCGTGGCGCTGTGGCAGGCGCGCCTGGCCCGCGAGGAAGCCCGCCGCGCCGGCGCCGAGGTGCAGCGCCAGGAGGCCGTGCGCAACCTGTACATCGACACCATGACCCGCCTGGGCGTGCTGGCCCGCGACGAGCCCGAGGCGCTGGCGCGCCCGGGCGCGGTGAACCAGGCGCTGCGCACTGAGCTGGACGCGTACCTCCAGCGCTATGCCGACCTGCCGGGCGCCGCGGCTGCCCAGCTGGAAGCGGTGGCGCTGCAGCTGAACTACGCCAGCGACTTCGAGGGCTCGCTGGCCGTCGGCCAGCGCTACCTCGCGCACCTGAAGGCCCATGGGGCGGAACCGGCGGTGGTGATCAATGCGCACAACCTGCTGGGCCGCACCCTGTTCCAGCTGAACCGCCCGGACGAGAGCGAGGCCATGCGCCGCGCCGGCCTGGCCTGGGCGCCCGGAGCCGACGACGACCGCAGCGCGGCGGCCCGCCTGCGCCTGGCGCTGGACCTGGTCAACCTGCTGGCCAACCGGGGCCGCCGCGCCGAAGCCGCGGAGGTATTGCAGCGGGCCGACCAGCTCTCGGCCGCACGCTTTCCCGCGGGCCTGTCGCGGGCCCAGGTGCTGCACCGGCTGGCGACCTTCCGGCTGATGTTCGACGATGCCGGCGCGTTGCAGGCCGCCCAACAGGCCCATGCGCTGGTGCAGGCCGACCGCACCGTGGACGACGACCACCGCGAGAACGACCTGTCCGTGCTGGCCTCGGCCTGGCTGGCAGCCGGCGACCCGGCGCGCGCGGTGCCGCTGCTGCGCGAGGAACTGGCGCTGAACCTCAAGCTTTACGGCCAGGCCGACCGCAATGCCGGCCGCTCGGCCGGCCGGCTGGCCGCGGCGCTCGCGCGCAGCGGCGCCGACGAGGAAGCTCACCGCGTGCTGGACGACCTGCTGGCCCGCCAGCCCGCCGCGCCGGCCGGCGGGCCGGTACCGGCCAACCTGCTGATCCTGCGCGCGCGCCGCGCCGAAATCGCCTGGCTGCGCGGCGACGCCGCGACGGCGCTGGCGCAGCTGGCCGCGGACCCGGCGGACTATGCGCGGCAGCTGTCCACGCGCGGCGGCGAACTGCTGCTGTCATTCGAGGTGCGCGCGCTGCTGCTGGCCGGGCAGCCGCAGGCCGCGCTGGCGCGCGCGCAGCGCCTGCAGCGGGCCTGGCCCGCCACGGTGGTGACGCCCTCGATCCCCTGGCTGCGCCTGCTGGAAACACTGGCGCTGGCGCAGCTGGCCACCGGCGACGCGGCCGGCGCCCGCGCCACCACGCAACACCTGCTGGCGCTGTTCGAACAGGGTGGCGTGCAGGCGAGCTGGCCCTGGCGCGTGGCGCTGGAACTGGCGGCGCAGGCCGCCCAGCGCCAGGGTGACGCCGCGGCCGCCGCCACGCTGCTGGCCCGGGCCGCCGCCGTGGCGGCCGCGGCCCCGTCGGCAGTGGAGCGTGCCGAATCGGCCCTGCGCCAGGCCGAGGTGCTAATGGCCATAGGACGCGTCAGCGAGGCACGGGCCGCCGCCCGCGCGGCGCTGCCCGACCTGGCGGACCAGCACCCCGACAGCGCGCGCCTGGCCGCGGCGCGCCGCCTTGCCGACGGCTGACCGGGCACGCCCTGCCCGCTCAACCGCGCAGCGCGTGCGCCAGCAGCAGGCGCGCCTTGTCCCAGTCGCGCCGCACGGTGCGGTCGGTGACGCCCAGCACCGCGCCGATCTCGGCGTCGGTCATGCCACCGAAGTAGCGCATCTCCACCACCTGGGCCAGCCGCGCGTCCAGCCGGGCCAGGTCCTGCAGCGCCGCGTCGACATCGACGATCTCGTCCTCGGCCTGTGCCACGCTGTCGGCATGGCTGGTGTCCAGCGGCACATGGGCCGCATCGCCGCCGCGGCGCTCGGCGCGGGCCGCCCGTGCGACGTCGACGATGATCGAACGCATCGCCGTCGCCGCATAGGCCAGGAAGTGCAGCCGGTCGCCGGCGTCCAGGCGCTGCGCCTGCACCAGCTTCAGGTAGCACTCGTGCACCAGCATCGTCGTGTCCATCAGCGTGTTGCGCACGTGGCGCGACAGGCGGGCATGCGCAATGCGGCGCAGCTCGGGGTACAGCGACGCAAAGAGGCGGTCACGCGCGGCGCGGTCGCCCGCGCGCGCCTGGGAAATCAGTTCGGTGATATCGCCCATGCAGGGGCCGCTCCTGCCACGCCATCCGGCATGGCATGGTAGCGACCCCCGGCCGACGGGCGTGCCGTCACGCTCAGGCGAACAGGTGGCGCAACCAGGGCATCGCGGCCAGCAGGCCGGACACCAGCAGTGCGGCCGGCACGCCGACGCGGCGGCCCAGCTTGCCGTGCTGCCACAGCTGCCAGCCGCCCAGCGTGAACACCGCGCCCAGCAGCGCCACCCAGGCGAACAGCAGCACCGCCGCCTGGCCCTGCTCGGCCGTGCCGGTGAACGCGGTGTCGCCGCCCGACACCGGGGCGGGGCTCAGCAGCTCGGGCCCCAGGCTGGCCAGGATCCACAGCATGCTCACGCAGAGCACCGGGCCGATGGCCATCAGGACCGCGCCGCGCACACGCGACATGCGCGTCGGACCGGTGACATGGGCTTCGGACTGCAGCAGGGTTTCGGGCGAGACGTAGTGCATGGTGGGCTCCGTCGAAAGTGGCGAGGTGGAAGGGCAGTGCATCGGGCAGGCCTTCCTGCCCTTGCATCACCTTTTACGCAAGCGCGCCACCAAAGCGGACATGCCGGCCGCCCGCCTACGCAAATTCGACGAACTTGCTGAACGGCATCTCGCGCAGCCGCTGGCCGGTGGCCGCGAAGATGGCCGCGGCCAGCGCCGGTGCGGCCGGCGGCACCGGGGGCTCGCCAGCACCGCGGATGTGCGGGTCGTTCTCCAGGCCGCGCACCATGATCTGCGGGCACTGGTCCAGGCGCATGCCGGGGAACTGCGGGAAGTTGGTCTGCTGCGCCATGCCGTCGGCATAGGTGGTCTCGCAGTTCATTGCATGGCCCAGGCCCCAGACCACCGCACCCTTGACCTGGTTGTCGAAGTTCACCGGGTCGACCACGCGGCCGACGTCCAGCGCGACGAAGACCTTGTCGATGCGGATGCCCTTGGCGGTCTTCGTCACCTCCACCACCTCGGCCACCGGCACGCCGAAGCTGTCGACGAAGGCCAGGCCGCGGCCGCGCCCAGGCTCGAGTTTCGTGCCCCAGCCGGACATCTCGCCCACCGCCTCCAGCACCTTGCGCGAGACGGCGTGGGTGCACAGGCGCAGCCGCTCCTGCAGCGGGTCGGCGCCGGCCGCGTGGATCAGCTCGTCCAGGAAGGCATTGGCGAAGAAGCCCTGCGTCGAAGCCCCCACCGAACGCCACGAACTGGTCGGCGCCAGTTCCGGTACCTGGTAGGCCCGCATGCGGAAATGCGGCACCGCGAAGGGCTGGTTCCAGGCACCGGCGGCGAGCTGGCCGTCCGCGCCCGGCGGCTTCGATTGCCCCAGCCGCTTGGCCTGCGAGGCCGATGAACTGACGGTGGCCACCTGCAGGTCGAGCGCATGCACCTGGCCGTTCTTCACCACGCCCTTGCCGCGCGCCATGCCGATCTGGCGCGGGAAGTCGTGCGCGAAGTCCTCCTCGCGCGAAAAGGTCAGCTTGACCGGCGTGCCGCGCAGCTGCCTGGCGATCTCGGCGCAGCGCGTGACGTTCTCGAACTCCAGCCGGTGCCCGAAACTGCCGCCCGCGACCTGTTGGTGATAGCGCACCTGCTCCGGCTTCACGCCGGCAATGGCCGCGACCTTCTGCTGCGCGAAACGCGGCATCTGGTGCGCCACCCACACGTCGACGCCGTCGTCGGCCACGCGCACGATGGCGTTCAGCGGCTCCAGCGGCGCGTGCGCCAGGTAGGGCGCGCGGTACTCGGCCTCGATGACGGGGCCCTCGGTCAATGCCTTGTCGACGTCACCGTCGTGGCGCCACTGCTTGTCCAGCCGCTCGGGCGTGAAGCTGGCGGCCACCGCAGCCCAGTGCTCCTTCATCTCGGCCGGGTACGGCGCCGGGCCCCAGTCGCAGTCGATTGCCTTCAGCGCCTGGAACGCGCGCCAGGTGTTGTCCGCCACCACCGCCACGCCGTGGGTCACCGGCAGGATGTTCTTCACGCCGCGCAGGCCGCGGGCCTTGGCATCGTCGTAGCGGTTCAGCTTGCCGCCCTGGCGCGGGTTGAGCTTCACCGCCGCGTGCACCATGCCCTCCACCTGCAGATCGATGCCGTAGCGCTGCGTGCCGGTGGACTTGGCCACGATGTCCAGCCGCTGCAGCGGCTTGCCGATCAGGCGCCAGGCCGCGGGCTCGCGCAGGCTCACCTCGCGCACCGGCTCCAGCGTCGCGGCCAGTTCGGCCAGCTCGGTGTAGGGCAGCGCCTTGCCGTCGGGCAGCAGCACCGCGCCGCGTGCCGTCTTCAGCTGCGCCACCGGCACGCCGCTCCGGCGCGACGCGGCGAGCTTCAGCGTTTCACGCGCGATGGCGCCGGCTTCGCGCAGCTTGTCGAAGCTGTCCGGCACCGTCGACGAACCGCCGGTGATCATCAGGCCCATCAGCTTGAACACGCCGCCGATCACGCCGCGCATGGCCTCGGCCGACGCGCTGGTGTCGTGCGAGTTGAACGGCACCTGCTCGCCCGCCAGCGCGCGGTTGTAGTACGCCGGCGCCGGCGCACCGGGCTCGGTGCGGTACTGGCCGGGCTCGAGGTCCAGTTCCTCGGCGATCAGCAGCGCCTGCACCGCGTAGGCGCCCTGGCCCAGGTCGGTGTGCGGCGTGATCAGCGTGATCCCGCTCTTGTCGATGCGCACCCAGGGCGTCAGCGCCGCGGCGCCGGGCTTCAGCCCGTCGAGCAGCGGGTTGGGCTGCGCCTTTTTCACCTGGTAGACACCGAAGACAATGCCGCCTGCGACGGCGGCGGAGCCGATCAGGAAGCTGCGGCGCGCGATGGTGGCAACACGGCCCATGGTCAGGCTCCCTTCAGGTGCTTCGCCGCGGCCTTCACCGCTTCGCGGATGCGCGGGTAGGTGCCGCAGCGGCACAGGTTGGCGGCCATCGCCTGGTCGATCTGCTCGTCGCTCGGCGCGGGCGTCGTCGCCAGGAAGGCCGCCGCGGTCATGATCTGGCCGGACTGGCAGTAGCCGCATTGCGCCACCTGCAGCTCGACCCAGGCCTTCTGCACCGCATGCAGCGCATCCGACTGGCCGATCCCTTCGATCGTTATCACCGGTGCGTTGACTGCACTGGCCGGCATTGAACACGAGCGGACCGCAGTACCGCCGACATGCACGGTGCAGGCGCCGCAGTAGCCGACACCGCAGCCGTACTTCGGGCCGGTGATGTGCAGCTCGTCGCGCAGCACCCACAGCAGCGGCATCTCGGGTTCGACGTCGACCTCGTGGTCGCGGCCGTTGACATTCAACTTCATCGATCGCTCCTGTCGTAAAAATGGTCGGGCTGATCCCCTCGGGGGACCGGCCCACGGGGCCGCAGGGGCCGACTCACGCCGGGTCGGCCAGGCCGAAGCTCTTCTGCATCAGCGCCAGGTAGCCGGCGTCGTCGAGCGTCGCGCGCGTCGCGAGCAGCGCCTGCGCATCGGCGCCCGAGACATAGCGGACCTGTGCGGTGCCGTCGGTCGCGGCAGTGAAGATCACCTCGGCCGCCTCGTCGGGCGTGGCGTATCCGCCGCGGCGGCTGCCCCAGGCCGCCATGGCCTTGGCCACGCCGGCGGCGTACGGATGGTCGCTGCCGGAGAAGGTCACCGACAGCGAGCGCCCGGCGAAGTCGGTGGCCACGCCGCCCGGCGCCACGAACTTGGCACGGATGCCGAAGGCGGCAAGTTCGTGGTTCAGGCCTTCGGTGAAGCCGACCACCGCGTACTTGGTGGCGTGGTACAGCGAGTTGAACGGCAAGGTCGTCAGCCCGCCGACCGAGGCCACGTTGACGATCACGCCACCGCGCTGCGCACGCATCGCCGGCAAGGCCGCGCGGATCACGTTGAACACGCCGAACACGTTGGTCGCGAACTGCCGCTCGATCACCGCATCGTTCGCCAGCTCGAACGGGCCGAACAGGCCGAAGCCCGCGTTGTTGACCAGCGCGTCGATGCGTCCGAATCGCGCCAGCGTGGTGTCGACGGCCGACTGCACCGAAGCGCGGTCGGTGACGTCCAGCGCCAGGATCTGCACATTCGGCCGTTCGGCCAGATCGCCGGCGGCGCCGACATCGCGCATCGTCGCCACCACCTGCCAGCCGGCCTGGGCAAAGCGATGGGCCGCGGCGCGGCCGATGCCGGACGAGCAGCCGGTGATCAGCACGGTCTGGGCAGGGGGCGCGTGGGTGGTGGACATCAGAGTCTCCTTTGGCGAAAATTAATTCGGTAAAAAGTCAAAAAAAGGGGCTCATGCCTTGATGGCATCCCAGCACATCTGGAAGGCGGCGGCACGCGTCTTCTCGTTGTTCGGCAGATCGCCGCGGCTGATCAGCACCGCGGTTTCCTTGGCCAGGCCCATGACCGTGGCGCCGATCAGCGGCAGCGGCAGCGGCTTCAGCTGCTCGCTCTTCTGGCCGGCAGCCAGCAGTTCGAGAAAGGGCACGGCCATGCGCAGGCCCAGCGCGCGGCTGGTCTCGCTGATGAATTCGGAGTGGTAGAACTGCTCGAGAAAAGCCATCTGGTGCTGGTTCTCCAGACGGTGGTCGACCATGTTGTTCCAGATCCGCCGCACCCGTGCCTTCAGTGGCGCCGCCGGGTCGTCCTTCAGCGCATAGCGCACCATGGTCGCGGTCTTGGCTTTCTGGTAGACCTCGTCGAGCAGCACTTCGCGCGACTTGAAGTAGACGTACAGCGTGCTGGTGGCCACGCCCGCCTCGCGCGCGATGTCTGCCAGCGTCACGTCGGCCAGCCCGTGGCGCGCCGAGAGCCGGTACACCGCGGCAGCGATGGCCTCGACCTTCTTGTCGTCCTTGGGCTTCATGGGTGCCGATCATACGCGAATAAAAATTCGGTGAAAAGGGCTTTCGAGCCCGTGCGGTGCGATGATCCGGCGCATTCAACAGCGGTCCGGGAGCAGCGCCATGAAGTCCCAACGAGCGTCCTCGCATCGCCCCTACGACGTGGTCCTGTACGGGGCCACGGGTTTCGTCGGCCGCCAGACGGTGGCGCATTTCGCGACGCATGCCAGCGGCGTGCGCTGGGCGCTGGCCGGCCGGTCGGCGGACAAGCTCGAGCAGGTGCGTGAAGCGGCCGGCCCGGGGGCCGCGGGCGCCGGCATCATCGTGGCCGATGCCGCGGACACCGCGGCGCTGAATGCGCTCGCCCGCCAGGCGGCTGTGGTGCTCAGCACGGCCGGCCCGTTCGCATTGCACGGCAGCGCGCTGGTCGCGGCCTGTGTCTCGCACCGGACGCACTATGTCGACATCACCGGCGAAACGCCCTGGGTGCGCGGCCTGATCGACCGCCACCACGCGCAGGCCGCGCGCGAGGGCACGCGCATCATCCCCTGCTGCGGCTTCGACTCGGTGCCTTCCGACCTTGGCGCGTGGCTGGTCGCCGAAGCAGTGCAGCGCCAGCACGGTGAGCCCTGCGTCAGCGTCAAGGCCTGCCATTCGATGCGCGGCGGCCTGAACGGCGGCACGCTGGCGTCCGCGTTGAACCTGATGGACACCGGCCAGGACCGGCTGCTGGCCGACCCGTTCCTGCTGAACCCGCCCCGCAGCGTGCCGCGTGACGTGGCCGCGCACGCCGACCCGGTGGCGCCGCATCACGACGCCGACTTCAACGCCTGGCTCGGGCCCTTCGTGATGGGGCCGGTCAACACGCGCGTGGTGCGGCGCACAGCGGCACTGCTGTCCGCGCGCGGCGACGCCGCCTATGGCCCGCGCTTCAGTTACCAGGAATACCAGCGCGTTGGCCGCGGGCCGCTGGCCGCCGCCGCCGCCGTGGGCATGGCTGTCGGCATGGGCGTGGGACAGGCGGCGATGCGCCTGAAAGGCGGCCGCGCGCTGGCCCGGCTGATGGCGGTGCCCGCCGGCCAGGGACCTTCCGAGCGCACGATGGACCGCGGCGCCTTCCGCTGCGAACTCGTCGGCAAGAGCGCGGGCAGCACCGTGGTGCGCGGGCGCGTGGCCGGCCAGGGCGACCCGGGCAACCGCGCGACGACGAAGTTCGTCTGCGAATCGGCGCTGGCCCTGGCGCTGCAGGCCGGCGATCTGCCCGGCGGCACGCGCAGCGGCGGCGTGCTGACACCGGCCAGCGGCCTGGGGATGGTGCTGGTGCGGCGGCTGCAGGCCGTGGGCATCACGCTGGAAACGGAGGGCAGCGGACCATCCTAGTTCGTGAAATACGTGTCCCAAGATCAGCGCCCCGGACGGCTCATCCGTCTGCCGTACACGCCCTGATCGATAACTTCTGAAACGAGCGCCATCAACCCGGCGGATCCACCGGATCGCCCGGGCGCCGGCCACCTGTGCCACACTGGCCCATGACGCAACCTTTGCTGCAAGCCGCCGACCTGCGCGGCGCCGCGCGCCTGACCACCGAGGCGGTGGCAGGTCTCACCAGCCTGGTGGAGGCGATGCATGCGCGCATCACCAGCCTGCCAAGGCTGCCCGGCTCGGGCGAAGCGGCGCGGGAGGATGACCGCACGCGCGGCATCACCGGCTTCGTCTACGAGACCGTCCGCGGTGTCACGCGGCTGGTCGGCGGCAGCGCCGAATCGCTGCTGGGCTGGCTGGCACCGGCCCTGGCCGGCCCTGATCCGCACCAGGCGCCGCGCCCGGAGCGTGAAGCCGTGGTGGCCGCGCTCAATGGCGTGCTCGGCGACCATCTCGCGGCCACCGACAACCCGCTCGCCATCACGATGGCGTTCAGGCGATCCGGCCGGCCGCTGCCGCTGGAGCGCCTGGCGCTGCGTTCACAGCTGACCACCGCGACGCCGAAACTGCTGGTCCTGCTGCACGGCCTGTGCATGAACGACCTGCAGTGGCAGCGCGCGGGCCACGACCACGGCGAAGCACTGGCGCGCGACCTGGGCTACACGCCGGTCCACCTGCACTACAACAGCGGCCTGAGCGTGTCGACCAACGGCCGCATCCTGGCGCAGCTGATGGAGCGGCTGTACGACGCCTGGCCGATGCCGATCGAGCGCCTGGTGCTGCTGGGCCACAGCATGGGCGGCCTGGTGGCGCGCAGCGCCATCCACCATGGCGCGTTCATCCAGCGCGGCGGGCTGCGCTGGCCCGGGCGCGTGAACGACCTGGTCTGCCTGGGCACGCCGCACCAGGGTGCGCCGCTCGAGCGCGCGGGACACGGCGTCGACCTGCTGCTGAGCGCCGCGCCGTATGCGGACCCGCTGGCGCGGCTGGGCAAGCTGCGCAGCGCCGGCATCAACGACCTGCGGCACGGCAACATCCTCAGCGCCCCGGCCGGCGACGATGGTGCGCAGCGCAGCGCACAGGTCAGCCTGCCGGAGCGCACCCGCAGCTATGCCATCGCCGCCAGCCTGGGCCCGAAGGACGGCAACCTGAAGGCCAGGCTGCTGGGCGACGGCCTGGTGCCGGTGGCCAGCGCGCTGGGGCAGGACCCGGCGCCCGACCGCCACCTGGCCTTCGACCCCGAACGCCAGGCGGTGGTGTACGACACCGGCCACCTCGACCTGCTGTCGAGCGCCGAGGTGTACGACCAGTTGCGCCAGTGGCTGGGCTGACGACGAGCAGCCCTGGCTTGCCAAGCGCTGCACCAGATCCACCCGCTGGCCCATGCCCGGCGCGGCCACCCACTGGCCGCCGCGGATGACTTCGAGTCCCTGCCCGTTGATGCGCGCGCGGCCAACCCGGCGCCCGCGCCTTGCTGCGCATCAAGGCAACAACCAGCCGCCCCAGGCAGCATGCAGCCCCCAGGAGACATCGGATGCCAGATCATCACCACGCGCTCGACGCCGCCGTCGACGCCGTGCTCGCGCGCATTGCCGGCCCCATCGTGCTGGGCCTGCCGCTGGGCATCGGCAAGCCCAACCCCTTCGTCAATGCGCTGTACCGGCGCATCAAGGCCGACCCGGCCCGCCAGCTCGTGATTGCCACCGCGTTGTCGCTGGAAAAACCCAGCGGCAAGAGCGAACTCGAGCGCACCTTCCTCGCGCCGCTGGTCGAGCGGGTGTTCGGCGACTACCCCGATTTCGACTACGTGAAGGACCTGCGCGAAGGCCGGCTGCCACCGAACATCGAAGTGCGCGAGTTCTTCATGAAGACCGGCGACTACCTCGACAATGAGTTCGCCCAGCAGCACTACATCAGCACCAACTACACCTTCGCCGCGCGCGACCTGGCCTCGCTCGGCATCAACCTGCTGGCCCAGGCGGTGGCCGAGCGGCACCATCAAGGGGCGCAGCAGCTCAGCCTGTCGTGCAACCCCGATCTCACCGCCGAACTGGTGGAACGCTGCGAAGCCGCCGGCCGGCCGCCGCTGAAGCTGGCCGTGATCAACCGCGAGCTGCCCTTCATGGAAGGCGGCGCCATCGTCCCGCCGTCGTTCTTCGACATCGTGCTCGACTGTCCTGAAGGCACGCACACGCTGTTCGCGCCGCCCAATGCCAAGGTCAGCACGGCCGACTACGCCATCGGCCTGCATGCCAGCAGCCTGGTGCGCGACGGCGGAACGCTGCAGATCGGCATCGGCAGCCTGGGCGATGCGATCGCCCAGGCCATGATCCTGCGCGACCGCGAGGGCGAGGCCTACCGCCGCATGCTGCTGTCGCTGTGCCCGGACGGGTTGGCCGGCCGCGAGACCTCACCCTTCCGCCAAGGCATCTACGGCTGCACCGAGATGTTCGTCAACGGTCTGCTGCAGCTGATGGAGGCGGGCATTGCCCGGCGCCGCGTGTTCGCCGACCTCGACACCCAGCGTCGCGTGAACGCCGGCGAGCTCGACCCCGACAGCCTGCCCGGCGGCGTGTGCATGACCGGTGGTTTCTTCCTCGGCCCCGGCAGCTTCTACCAGACCTTGCGCGAGATGGATTCCGAGCAGCGCGCACGCATCGACATGACCCGCATCGATGCCATCAACCGCCTCGATGGCGGCAGCGGCGCCGAGCTGGAGTTGCGACGCGCCCAGCGCGTGAAGGCCTGCTTCATCAACACCACGATGAAGGTCACGCTGCTGGGTGCCGCGGCCTCCGACGGCCTGGAAAGCGGCCACGTCGTCAGCGGCGTGGGCGGCCAGTACAACTTCGTCGCGATGGCGCATGCGCTGCCGGATGCGCGGTCGGTGCTGATGCTGCGCGCCACCAAGGACACCGCCAACGGCCCGGTGAGCAACATCGTCTACAGCTACGGCCACTGCACCATTCCACGCCACCTGCGCGACGTGGTGATCACCGAGTACGGCGTGGCCGAGCTGCGGGCCTGCAGCGACGCCGAGGTCATCAAGCGCCTGATCGCGATCGCCGATTCGCGCTTCCAGGATGAGCTGGTCGAGGAGGCGCAGCGCCACGGCAAGCTCGAGCGCGCGTGGCGGCTGCCCGAGCGCTACCGCCACAACACGCCGCAAGCGCTGGACGATCGGCTGCATCCGTTCACGCAGCAGGGCCTGCTGCCGGGCTTTCCGTTCGGCACCGACCTCACGCCCGACGAGTTGAAGATCGTGGCCGCCCTGCGCCGCCTGAAGAAGGCCACCCGCAGCCCGGTGGAGCTGGTGAGCCTGGCGCTGAAGAGCCTGTGGGAAGGCAAGGAAGCGCCGCCGGCCTACCTGGAGCGCCTGGGCCTGGACGAGGCTCAGGGCTTCAAGGCCTTGTTCCTGCGCAAGGTCTTCGCCGGCAACCTGTAGGGCCCGTTTGTCGATTCCGTGCCGGCCCGGACGTCGTACAGGTGCACCAACCCCAGGAGACCCACGATGTCCAGCAAGAACACCATCTGCCTCTGGTACGACGGCACCGCCGAGGAAGCCGCGAACTTCTACGCCAGCACCTTCCCGGACAGCCGGGTCACCGCGGTGTACCGCGCGCCCGGCGACTACCCCTCGGGCCAGCAGGGCAACGTGCTGACGGTGGATTTCACCGTGATGGGCATTCCCTGCATGGGCCTGAACGGCGGGCCGATGTTCAAGCACAGCGAGGCCTTCTCGTTCCAGGTGGCCACCGAGGACCAGGCCGAGACCGACCGGCTGTGGAACGCGATCATCGACCACGGCGGCCAGGCCAGCCAATGCGGCTGGTGCAAGGACAAGTGGGGCCTGTCGTGGCAGATCACGCCGCGCGCGTTGATGGCGGCCATCTCGCACCCGGACAAGGCCGCCGCCAAGCGCGCGTTCGATGCGATGATGGAAATGGGCAAGATCGACATCGCGAAGATCGAGGCGGCGCTGCGCGGCTGAGCGCGGCATCGGGCCGATGGGCGGCGCGCGGCCCGCGTGTTCGCCATCGGCGTGGCTCTGTCACCGCACGAGTGTGGCATCGCCCACCCGTCGGCCACGCTACGAAAGGCGTGAGCCGGATGACGTTTGAAATGAGGCCGGCGCGGCCAGCAGGGCCCGCGCGCGGTGGACGATCGCCTAGTCGAAACTGCACGAGCGGCGCGTCACCTTGTCCAGGTGCAAGAACGCCGAAGTCACGGCTGCCCCGCCCGTTCGTCTCGCCCAGCGCGCCCCCGGGGAACACCGAACACGCGGAGAATCGTCAGACGCCCGCGCCATGAACGCCGCCTCGCCCGCCCACCTGAGCCAGGTCCTCACCGCGATCGAGGCCGCGGCGACCATCGCCTTCGCGGCGTCGGGACTGATCGAAGCCGCGCGCAAGCGGCTCGACGCAGTGGGTGTGTGCATGGTGGCGGGGCTCGCGGCCTTCGGCGGCGGCACCCTGCGCGACGTGCTGCTGGACCGCCGGCCGTTCTTCTGGGTCGAGCATGCCCTGTGGCTGTGGGCGCTGCTGGCGCTGTGTGTCGGGGCCATGCTGTTCATGCGCGCGCGCCACTTCGCACCCACCGAGCGCGCGATGCAGTGGCCCGATGCAGCCGGCCTGGGCCTGTTCACCGCCAGTGGCACGCAGATCGCGTTGCATGCCGATTCGCCGGCCATCGTGGCCGTGCTGATGGGCGTGGTCACTGCCGTTTTTGGCGGCGTGCTGCGCGACATCGTCTGCAACGAGATCCCGAGTGCCTTTCGCGACCACCGGCCCTATGCCATCTGCGCCTTCGTGGGCGCCTGGGTGCTGATCGCGGCCCAGGCGCTGGGCATGCCGGACTGGATCGGGCTCACCGGCTCCGCTGCGGTCGCAGCCGCGCTGCGGGCCTTGGCGCTCCTGACCGATTTCAGCTTGCCGCGCTGGTTGCCCGACGGGGATCGCTCGACCTGAGCCGGCCACTGCCCTTACGCGCCCGGGCCTTCGCCGAACAACTCGAACACCACGCCGCGCAGCCAGCGGTTGGCCGGCGCGCGGTGGTACTTGGCATGCCAGAACACGTTGATCGCGATCTCGGGCAGCGTGGCGGGGTGCGGCAGCTTGCGCAGGCCGAAGGGCTCGAGCAGCCGGTCGGCCAGCCGCTCGGGCACGGTGGCGATCAGGTCCGAGGCCTGCAGGATGTGGCCCACGCTCACGTAGTGCGGCACGGTCAGGCGCACCCGGCGCTCCACGCCGCTGCGCTGCAGCACCTCGTCCACCTTGCCATGGCCGGTGCCGGGTGACATCACCACCAGGTGCTCGGCGGCGGCGAACTCGGCCGCGCTCACGCGCCGCTTGTCGAGCTTGTGGCCCTGGCGCAGCAGGCACACGTAGCGCTGCATGAACAGCCGGCGCTGGAAGAAGCCGGCCTTCAGCTGCGGCAGCAGGCCGATGGCCAGGTCCACCTTGCCGGCCTCGAGCTCGTCGCGCAGGTTGATCGCGGTGTTGCGCACCGTGCTCAGCGTGACGCCCGGCGCCACGCGGCGCAGGTGCTCGATCAGCGCGGGCAGGAAGTAGATCTCGCCGATGTCGGTCATGCCGATCGTGAAGGCCTGCTGCGCGCTGGCGGGATCGAAGCTGCTGCGCTGGTTGACGCCGCTGTGGATCATCGCCAGCGCATAGCCCACCGATTCGGCCAGCTGGTCGGCAAACGGCGTCGGCTCCATGCCCTGGGGCGTGCGCAGGAACAGCTCGTCGCCGAACAGCTTGCGCAGCTTGGCCAGCGAGTTGCTCACCGCCGGCTGCGTCAGCCCCAGGCTTTCGGCCGCCTTCGACACGCGCCGGTCCACCAGCAGCTGGTTGAACACCACCAGCAGGTTCAGGTCGATCTCGTGCAGTTCCATCGCGCCAGTCTCGCCAGGCGAGCCCTCGGGTGACCATCACGGCCGGTGATACAGGATATGCGCAATCGCGTCTTGGCTGATGAGGCGGCCGGCTCGATGATCCGCCGCCATGGAGGTCCTGATCCAACCCTTGCAGCGCGCCATCGAGGTGGCGCCCGGCACCAACCTGCTCGAGGCGCTGCGCGAGGCGCAGGTGCCGGTGTCCTACAGCTGCATGGCCGGCCGCTGCGGCACCTGCCGCTGCCGCGTGCTGCAGGGCGAGGTGCTCGACGGCGGCCGCGTCGCGCAGCGCCCGCTCGACGACGGCGACGCGGGCTGGGTGCTGGCCTGCCAGACCTACCTGACCGAGCCCTGCGCGATCGAGATCCCCGAGCCCGACGAGGTGGTGGTGCATCCGGCGCGCATCCTGAAGGCCACGGTGCAGGCCATCGAGCCGCTGGCGCACGACATCCGCCGGCTGGTGCTGCGGCCGGCCAAGCCGCTGGACTTCTCGCCCGGCCAGTACGCGCAGCTGCAGTTCACGCCCGAGCATGTGCGGCCCTACTCGATGGCCGGCCTGCCGGGCGACGACACGCTGGAGTTCCATGTGCGGGTGGTGCCGGGCGGCCGCGTTTCGGGCTACGTGGCCAACACGCTGCGGGTGGGCGATGCGGTGCGCGTCAGCGGCCCGCTGGGCACCGCCTACCTGCGCCGCAAGCACCCCGGGCCGCTGCTGTGCGTGGCCGGCGGCACCGGGCTGGCGCCGATCCTGTCGATCGTGCGCGGCCTGCTGGCCGAAGGCTTGCACAACCCGGTGCAGTTGTACGTGGGCGTGCGCTCGCCGCGCGACCTGTACGGGCTGAACTGGCTGCACGCGTTGCAGCGCCGCCACCCGGCGCTGACCTTGCAGCTGGTCGTCGCCGCCGGCGGCAACCCGCGCGAGCAGCGCTGCGGGCTGGTGACCGAAGCCATCGCGCAGGACCTCGGGTCGCTCGAAGGCTGGCGCGCCTACCTCTGCGGATCACCGCCGATGGTGGAGGCGGCCACCGTGGTGGCGCGGCGCAAGGGCATCGCGCCGGCGCACATCCATGCCGATGCGTTCTACACCCAGGGCAGCTGAATTCGAATGAAGGAGACGATGATGAACGAAGCGACCATGGCCGCTCACCTTGCGAGTCAGCCCCAATGGGAAGGCGACGGCACCCACCGCATCCCGTTCCTCACCTACACCAGCGAAGAGCTCTACCGCCGCGAGCTGGAGCGCTTCTTCTACCGCGGCCACTGGTGCTACGTCGGCCTGGAGGCCGAGGTGCCGAACCCGGGCGACTTCAAGCGCACCGCGATCGGCGAGCGCTCGGTCATCCTGGTGCGCGACGCCGACGGCCAGCTGAACGTGGTGGAGAACGTCTGCGCCCACCGCGGCATGCGCTTCTGCCGCGAGCGGCACGGCAACCGCCAGAGCTTCACCTGCCCTTACCACCAGTGGAACTACACGCTCAAGGGCGAGCTGCAGGGCGTGCCCTTCCGCCGCGGCGTCAAGCAGGACGGGCAGGTGCACGGCGGCATGCCGGCCGATTTCAAGACCAGCGAGCACGGCCTGACGCAGCTGAAGGTGGCCACCCGCGGCGGCGTGGTGTTCGCCAGCTTCGACCCCGATGTCGAGCCCTTTGAAGACTTCCTCGGCCCCACCATCCTCGGCTACTTCGACCGCCTGTTCAACGGCCGCCGGCTGAAGATCCTGGGCTACAACCGCCAGCGCATCCCGGGCAACTGGAAGCTGATGCAGGAGAACATCAAGGACCCCTACCACCCGGGGCTGCTGCACACCTGGTTCGTGACCTTCGGGCTCTGGCGCGCCGACAACAAGAGCCAGCTGCGCATGGATGACCGCCACCGCCACGCCGCGATGATCAGCACCCGCGGCAGCGGCGGCAAGGCCGAACAGGTGACGCAGGTGGCCAGCTTCAAGGAGACGATGCAGCTCAACGACCCGAGCTTCCTGGACATCGTGCCCGAGCCCTGGTGGGGCGGCCCGACCGCGGTGATGACGACGATCTTCCCCAGCGTCATCCTGCAGCAGCAGGTCAACAGCGTGTCGACGCGCCACATCCAGCCCAACGGCCATGGCAGCTTCGACTTCGTGTGGACCCACTTCGGCTTCGAGGACGACAGCGACGAGATGACGCAGCGCCGGCTGCGCCAGGCCAACCTGTTCGGGCCCGCCGGCTTCGTCTCGGCCGACGACGGCGAGGTGATCGAGTTCTCGCAGCAGGCCTTCGAGAGCAAGCCCTTCCATCGCGCGCTGGCCGAGCTGGGCGGGCGTGAGGTCGAGAACACCGAGCACATGGTGACCGAGACGCTGATCCGCGGCATGTACCGCTACTGGCGCAGGGTCATGAACCCCCCCGAAGCGCCTGCGGCGCCTCCCCCCCAGGGGGGCGCCGCCAGCGGCCCGGCCGAGCCGGATCCGCGGCGGCCGCTTGGTGGCTGCGGGGGTGTGCAATGAGCATCGTCTTCGAGGACTGGCTGGCCCTCACCCAGCTGTATGCCGACTACAGCAGCGCGGTGGACGCCGGCCGCTGGGATGACTGGCCCGAGTTCTTCACCGACGACGGCGTCTACCGCCTGCAGCCGCGCGAGAACCACGAGCGCGGCGTCCCGCTGGCCACGCTGGCGGTCAGCAGCAAGGGCATGCGGAAGGACCGGGTCTAGGGCATCCGCGAAACGCTG
>CAZXLI010000074.1:0-24892 GCA_964641795.1 uncultured Bordetella sp.
GGCGGCGCCGGCAAGCTGATCGCCGAATGGATCGCCGGCGGCGAGGCGCCGATGGACCTGTGGGATGTCGACATCCGCCGCTTCGGTCCCTTCATGGCCAACCGCCGCCTGCTGGCCGAGCGCACCGGCGAGACGCTGGGCCTGCACTACGCGATGCGCTGGCCGCGCCAGGAACTGGCGACCGCGCGGCCGCTGCGCACCTCGCCGCTGTACGACGCGCTGGCCGCGCGCGGCGCCGAATTCGGCAGCAAGAACGGCTGGGAACGCGCGAACTACTTCCGTCCAAAAGACGCGGCCACGCCGCCGCAGGGCTTGGGGCAGCCCGGCTGGCTGCCCTGGGTGCAGGCCGAGATGCGCGCCACCCGGGAAGCGGTGGCGCTGTACGACCAGACCTCCTTCGGCAAGCTGCTGCTGCAGGGCCGCGATGCACTGGCGCTGCTGCAGCGGGCCTGCGCCAACGAGATCGACGTGGCGCCGGGCCGCATGGTCTACACCGCGGTGCTGAACGCGCGCGGCGGCTTCGAGAGCGATTGCACGGTGATGCGCCTCGCGGCCGACGAATTCCTGCTGGTCACCGGCTCGGCGCAGCCGCTGCGCGATGCCGACTGGCTGCGCCGCCAGGTCCGCGGCGACGAGTTCGTCGTGCTCAACGATGTCAGCGCGCAGTGGAGCGTGCTGTCGCTGATGGGGCCGAACGCGAAGGCGCTGCTGCAGCGGCTGTCGCCCGACGAGCTGGCGATCCCGTTCTCGCACACCCGCGAGATCGACCTCGGCCTGGCCCGCGTGCGCGCCGCGCGCATGAGCTACGTCGGCGGCCCGGGCTACGAGCTGTACGTGCCGGTGGAGGTGGCGCGGCATGTCTATCACGCATTGTGGGCGGCCGAAGAAGATCTCGGCCTGCGTGATGCGGGCTACTACGCGCTGGACGCGCTGCGCATCGAGGCCGGCCGCCGCGCCTGGGGCGCCGAGCTCGGGCCGGACGAATCGCCGCACGAAGCCGGGCTGTGGGCTGGCGTGCAGCGCGGCAAGCCCGGCTTCATCGGCCGCGACGCGCTGCTGGCGCGCGAGGCGGCGCCCAAGGCCAAGAAGCTGCTGAGCTTCGTGCTCGACGATCCCGGCGCCTGGGTCTGGGGCGGCGAGGCCATCGTGATCGAGGGCGAGACGGTGGGCGAACTCTCGTCCACCGGCTGGAGCCTGAAGGCCGGCCGCTGCATCGGCCTGGGCTATGTGCGCGGCGCGGCGGCGCAGGCGGTGCACGCCGGCACGCCGGTGCTGATCGACCTGTGGGGCCAGCTGAAGCGCGCCACCGCATGGGATGATGCGGTCGCTCAACTCAAGCACCTGCCATGACGATCCACACGCAAGAAGAACTCGAAGGCCTGCAGCGCGCCGGCCGCACCGTGGCCGAGGTGCTGCGCCGCATGGCCGCGGCCATCGAGCCCGGCATGCGCACCGCCGAGCTCGACGCGCTGGGCGAGCGCTGGCTGGCCGAGGCCGGGGCCGAATCGGCCCCGCGGCTGAGCTATGGCTTTCCCGGCGCCACCTGCATCAGCGTGAACGAGGAGATCGCCCACGGCATTCCCGGCGACCGCGTGCTGCAGCGTGGCGACATGGTCAACATCGACGTCTCGGCACGGCTGGACGGCTTTTTCGCCGACACCGGCGCCAGCACCGTGGTGCCGCCGGACGACCTGGCCAAGCGCCGCGTGCGCCATGCCACGCGCGCGGCGCTGGACGCCGCGCTGCGCGAGGTGAAGCCCGGCGCGCGGCTCAACCGCATCGGCCAGGCGATCGAGGGTGTGGCGCGGCGCAGCGGCCTGCGCATCGTGCGCAACCTGTGCAGCCATGGCGTGGGCAGCGCGCTGCACGAGGAGCCGACCGAGATCACCGGCTACCACGAGCCGCGCGACCAGCGCCGCATGCACGAAGGCCAGGTGTTCACGATCGAGCCCTTCCTGTCGACCAAGGCGCGCGCGGCGCTCGACGCCGGCGACGGCTGGACGCTGGTGGGGCCGGCCGGCGGCATCACCGCGCAGTACGAGCACACGCTGGTGGTGGGCCGGCACGGCCCGATCGTCGTGACCGACCTGCGCTGGGTGCAGTAGCCGCAGCCCCGGGGGCGCCGCGGCACCCTCAGTGCCGGGCCTTGCGTGCCGCGGCCGCCTTCTTGGGGGTCTTGCCGCCAGCCTTGCCGGTCTTGGCGGCCTTGCTGCCCTTGCCGGCCTTGGCCGCCGCCGCCTTGCTGCTGGCGGCCGGTCGCGCCGCCGCGCCGGCTGGCGGCGTTCGCGCCTCGAGCCAGCCGCGGCAATCGGCCGCCGGTTCGCCATCGGCACTGGGCACGACCTGCTGCGCCGCGGTGTCGAAGCGGAAGCAGGGGCCGAGGATATCCGGCGTTAGCGATATCGCCGGCCCGCGCTCGGCCAGCTGCTGCAGCTCGGCGCGCGGTGCCTCGGGCAGCACGGCGCGCAGCGCCGCCTGCAGGCGGTGCGTGGCCAGCGGCGCGCTCAAGGGACCGGTGACCTGCGACTGGCCGGCGGGCAGCATCAGGCGCTTGAGCAGCGGATCGAGGCCGGGCTGCCCCTGCGCGCGCAGCGCGGTGTGCCAGCGCATCGCCAGCCACGGCGTGGGCTGGCCCGCGGCCGGGCCGCCGGGCAGCAGCGCGTTCAACGCGGCCGCATGGTCCTGCAGGCGCCACTGGCCCTGCGCGCTGCGCAGGCGCTGGGCATAGAAGCTCGCGAAGCCGCGGCTGAACCAGGCGGTGGGCACTTCGTCGGCGCGCGGCTCGAAGGCCACCGGGCCGAAGCGCTCGCGCAGCCAGGCCTGCTGCAGTGTTTCCAGCAGCACCGCGTCGAGCGCGCCGCTGGCCGGCGTGGCCGTGGCGGGTGCCTGCAGCAGCACGGCCTGGTGCAGCGCCAGGCCGCGCGGCGGGCTGTCGGCGGCAGGCGCTGCCGCGGCAGGGGCCGGCAGCAGCAGCAACCATTGCGGCGGCGCCGGGCCGTCGCCCCACTGCTGGCGCAGCAGCGCCAGTTGGCGCGCCGCGCTGTTGGCCAGCGCATCGGGGTCGAAGCCCAGCGCCGGCATGTCGGCGGCCACCACCACGCGCAGGACCTGGCCGTCCACCTGCCGCTCGGCCAGCAGCAGCGCGCCGGCGGCCAGCACCCATTCACGCGCCATGCTCGCCGGCCCCTGCAGGCGCAACAGCGGCTCGCTGCCCGACAGCTGTTGCCCCAGGTTGCTGAGCAGGGCGGCGCCGGCGGGCAGGCCGTCGAGGCCCAGGCACATCTGCCACGGGCCACGCTCGGTGGGCCAGGGCAGCAGCGCGCGGGCGGCCAGCAGCAGGCTGTCCGGCCCCTGGCGCAGCCAGGCGCCCGGCATCGGCGCCACCATGAAGCGCAGGCTCACCCGTTCGCCTGGCTTGTGCGCCACGCTGCGCGCCAGCGGACGGCCGGGTACCGGGTCGAGCGCCGGCGCGCCCGGCTCGGCCAGCACGCCCACGTCGCCGCCCTCGGGCAGCTGCAGTTCGGTGCGGCTGCGGTTGCCAGCGTCGAAAGTGAGCGTCACCTCGATGGGCTTGGCGCGGTCGGACGGCAGGGCCACCTGCCAATGCAGGTCGCAGCCGGGCGGCGTGGCGGCGGCCGCGGGCAGCCCGGCCAGCATCAGGCTGCACAGGGCCGGCAACAGGCGGCGGAGAGGCTTCAAGCTGGGGGGATCTCCGGGAAGGACCGGGGAGCTTATCGCACCAACATGGCTACGCTGGAGGGTCCGCCGGCCCGCACAAGGGGCCGGCGGCAACCAACGAAGACCTGGCAACGGAGACCCCCATGCCCACTGAACGCCTCTTGCGCCTCGTGGCGCCCCTGCTGCTGGCCCTGTTGGCCGGCGCGCTGCCGGCTGCCCAGGCCGCGCCGGCCTGGATCACCATCGGCGACTCGGCTTACCGCCTGTTGCGCCAGCAGCAGCCGCAGCTGACCTCGCGCAGCTCGGTGCTGGCCGGTGGCAGCGAGCGCGTGCACCTGCTGCAGGTCGACGATGCGCTGCTGCCGGCGCTGTCGCAGGCCGTGCACGAGCAGTTGCGCCGCTGCGGCGGCTTCGTGCGCCACGATTCCCTGGCCGACGGGCTGGCCGCGCTGCGCGAGCTGCAGAGCCCTCCCGCGGCGGAGGCCACGGTGCCGAGCTACGCGATCGACAACCAGGCGCTGGTGACGCCGCTGCTGGCGCAGCTGCAGGACAGCCGCATCCTGGGCACGATCCAGTCGCTGTCGGACTTCCAGAACCGCATCGCCAGCAGCTCGTACGGCGTGGCCGCGTCGGACTGGATCTACCAGCAATGGCAGGCGCTGGCCGCCGGCCGCAGCGACGTGCAGGTGCAGCAGATCCGCCATGTCGGCTGGCCGCAGAAATCGGTGCGCCTGCGCATCGCCGGCCGCAGCCAGGCCAGCCAGACGGTGCTGCTGGGCGCGCACCTCGACTCCATCGCGTCCGGCAGCCCCGAGACGGCGCGCGCACCGGGCGCCGACGACGATGCCAGCGGCGTGGCCGCGCTCACCGAGGTGATCCGCGTGCTGCTGGCCGGCGGCTACCGGCCCGAGCGCTCGATCGAGTTCATCGCCTACGCGGCCGAGGAAGAGGGCCTGCGCGGCTCGCAGCAGATCGCCGCGATGTACAAGCGCCAGAAGCGCGATGTCGTCGGCGTGATGCAGCTGGACATGACCGCCTACCAGGGCGACCCGACCGACATCTGGATCTACACCGACTACACCCACGCGGCGCAGAACCAGTTCCTGGCCAACCTGGTGGCCACCTACCTGCCGCAGCTGACGGTGGGCTACGACCAGTGCGGCTACGCGTGCTCGGACCATGCCTCGTGGACCGGCAAGGGCTATGCGGCCTCGTTGCCCTTCGAGGCCAGCGACGCGCACTACAACCCGAAGATCCACACCCCCAACGACACCACCGCCATCTTCGGCAACCAGGCACTGCATGCGCTGAAGTTCACGCAGCTGGCGCTGGCCTATGCGGTGGAGCTGGGCAGCGACGGCGCCGCGGCGCGCGGGCGTTGAAGTCGTTCCTCGCGCGGCGTCAGCCCGGCACCGTGCTGTAGTCGATCAGCCCCTTGAGGCTGGCATCGGACAGCTTGCGCCGGTCCAGCCGGAACACGCCGACACCGGTGCGCGAGCCATCGGTGTTGGTGTTGCCCTCGATCGTGGCCAGCCGGCCGCCGCCGAGCAGCCGCTCGACGATGCCGGTGTGCCCGGCGCCGCCGCCGAGGTCGAGGATGAACACCTGCCCCGGCTTCACCAGCGCCGGGTTCGCATAGGCCTGCGCTGCCGTGATGCGCTGTGCGCCGGCGATCGTGCGCGCCTTGTTCCAGTGGTCCAGGCAGCCGGCGGTGCGCGGCAGCGGGTTGGGGGTGGCCAGCGATTGCGCTGCGGTGCGAAAGGCCCAGTAGACGAAGGCTGCACACCAGTTGCGCTGGTCGGGGCCGCCGGCGGCGGGGTCGATGTTCACGGCGCGCAGGTACTCGTCGACCATCGGTCCGCGGTTGCTGCCGATCGGCGCTTCCAGCTGGCCCACCTGCGTGCCGGCCACCGCCAGCGCATGCAGCATCAGGGTCGAAGGGGCACTCAGCGGCGCAGGTGCCGGCTGCGGGTACAGCGCGGCCCAGGTGTAGAGCCCGACCACACCGTCGATCTGCAGCGCATGCCCGTCGCCATCGACGTTCTGCGACTGGAACAGCTTGACGATGGACACCATCGGTGCATCGAACACGCCGGGCGTGAACGGCCCGTAGCCGCGCGCGGCCAGCGCCTGCTGTATCAGGGCGACGACGCCGGCATCGGCTTCGCCGCGCTGGATGAGGCGGCCGGGGAAGGGGGGTGCAGCAGGCATGAGCATGTCCCGGGTCGGCTGGCGAGGTTGCCAGCGTAGTCCCGGCGCAGGCGGCGTGCATCCACCGGGGTGATCATGCAAGCGGCGACGCCGCGGCGCCGGGTACTCAGCCCTGGGGCTGTTCGAGCAGGGTCTCGCGCAGCGTGGCCACGATGCGATCGACGTGGACGGCCGGCTTCCAGCCGGCTTCGACCACCAGGTGCTGCCAGAGGTCGACGTGCGTGAGCGCGAGGATCCAGTCGGCCGCTGCTTCGGGCGTCCAGCCTGCCTTCAAGACACCGGCATCCCGGAAGGCGCGCGTCATCAGCGTGAAGCCCGCGCGCAGCTTGTCCAGCCGGCTGCCCCAGGCCGCCGCGGCGTCGGCGTCTCCTTGTGCCGCCGCCGCCGAGAGTGCGCGCGCCACCGGCAGCACCGTGGGCAGGTAGTCGAACCAGGCCCGCAGGTAGGGTTCGAAGGCCTGGGCCGGGGGCATCGCGGTGCGCAGCGATGCCAGCCTTTCACCGCCACCGGAGCGCGCGTCGAGGTGATCGACCATCGCCATCAGCAATCCCGCACGGCTGCCAAAGAGCACGTAGAGCATCTGCCGGCTGATCCCGGCCGCGGCCGCCAGGCTGACCAGCGAGATCTCGGCGTCGCCGCGTTGCCGTACGAGCGCGAGGGCCAGCTCGAGCACGCGTTCGCGCGTCGATGGCGTTGGCACTTCGGTGCTGGGTGAAGTCCGGGTCATCAGAAGGACTTTACATGCGTCAAATCCTGAGCTACTTTACGCATGTAAATTGACACGTGTAAAGTCGTTCGACCCGTCTGGCACCGCGAAAGGTCTTCTCATGTCCCTGTTCAGCTTCGCGCTCGACGCGCATATCGTTGTCGGCACGGTCGTGCTGGCCAGCTTCTGGACCGCCGCAACCGCGGCCAAAGGCTCTCGCTTGCATCGGCGTGGCGGCCAGGTCTATGTCATCGCCATGGCGGGCCTGCTGGCTGTGACCCTGGTGATGACCGTGGGCATGGTGCTTGGCGGCGATCCGCGGCGCGCGATGTTCAACGTCTACGTCACGCTGATCTCGGTGGTCTCGGTGTGGATGGCCTGGAGCTCGATCGCCTGGCGCCATGACGTCCGCCGCTACCTGGGTTGGCCCTACCGGCTGCTGTTCGGCGCGCTGGCTGGCTACGGGCTCTTCGTGCTTTCGTTGGCGCCGCGCATGCCGCAGCCGGCGCGCGCGGCCCTGGTCACAGCCTTCGGCGTGCTGGGACTCACGATCGCCGCGGCCATGGCCTGGCGCTTGTGGAAGCGCGACGACAGCCCGCGCTGGTGGCTGGCCGAGCACTTGACGGCGATGGGCATCAATTTCGCCGCCACGCACGCGTCGTTTTCGCTGCTCGCCGGCGGCAGCGTCATCCCCGCGCTGAAGGACCCCTGGGTGCGTACCGCCGTTCTGGTGGCGTGGATGACCTCGGCGCTGGCGGTACGGCTGTGGGCCGGGCGGCGATTCCTCTCGAACAAGGGGCAATCGCAACCCCTTGCCGCCGCGCTGCCTCGATCGCCTCGTTCACTGGGATGGCCCGCGACGGGTCCTTCAGGCTTGCCGGATCGCTGAGGCGACGAAGGGCGCCCAGCCGCGAAGGCGCCACCGGGGGATCGATCGTGCGCGGACCACCGGGCGTGAAAGGCGGGATGTCGATGGGGCCGGCCGTGGGGCCTGCGTCCTGCCTGCCGGGCCCTCAGCGTGCGTCGTCCGGTCGCGAGGATTCCAGCGCCCGCAGCAGTTCCACGATGGGCGCATTTTCGGGCCAGGCCGGTACCTCCGGCGGCAGGCCGAGCCAGGCTTGCTTGCGTTTCACCCAGAGGTGGGCAACGACCTCGAGCTCGTCGCTGCGGTCCAGCGTGCCTGCGCGCAGCACCACCACGCCCGGCCGGGCGCTGTTCGTATTGAAGATGCGCGTGTGGCAGGTGCCGCACATCCGCTGCGTGGAGATGCGGCCGCTGGGGCTGGTCAGCTCGTAGATCACCACGGGACCGGTCACGCGCAGGGCCGCCTCGGGCAGGAAGGCCTGCTGGCTGAAGGCGCTGCCGCTCCAGGTCTGGCAATCGCGGCAATGGCAGGCGTAGGTGCGCGGGAGTTCAGCCAGGGCCAGCGTGTAGCGCACCGCACCGCAACGGCATCCGCCGACGATCTCGGACATGCGGCCTCCCTACAGCGAGCGCATCAGCCCGCCATCCACGCGGATGCTCTGACCCGTGATGTACGCGGCATCGTCCGACCCGAGGAACGCGATGGTGGCGGCGATCTCGTCGCTGCTGGCATAACGCTTCATCGGCACGGCCAGCCGGCGCTCTTCCTTGGCGGGCAGGCTGTCGACCCAGCCCGGCAGCACATTGTTCATGCGCACCTGGCTGGCGGCGTACTGGTCGGCGAACAGCTTGGTGAACGCCGCCAGTCCCGAGCGGAAGACCGCCGAGGTGGGGAACAGCTCGCTGGGCTCCAGCGCCCAGGCCGAGGAGATGTTGATGATGGCGCCGCCGTTCTGCCGCACCATCGTGGGCGCCACCAGGCGCGCGGCCCGGATCACGTTGAGCAGGTAGACCTCCAGGCCTTCGTGCCACTGCGCATCGGTCAGCGCCAGCACCGGGCCCTTGGGACCGTGCCCGGCGCTGTTGACGAGGATGTCGATGCGGCCCCAGCGCGCGAGCACCTGGTCCACCAGCCGCGACAGGTCGTCGGCGGACTGGTTGGTGCCGGTCACGCCGATGCCGCCGAGCTCGCGCGCGAGCGCCTCGCCCTTGCCGGACGACGACAGGATGGCGATGCGATGGCCGTCGCGGGCCAGCCGGCGCGCGGCGGCGGCCCCCATGCCGCTGCCGCCGCCGACGACCACGGCCACTTTGTCATTCATGGCTTGATTCCTCTGGATGCGTACCGGTGCGCAGTATCGGCCGGATGCCCCCGCCGCACCACGGATGACGCCTGCCGCTCACAATGTGGTCGGACTCTCCCGGCCCGGCGCGCACATGGACGCTTTCATCGAACTTCTCGGCACCCATGGTGTGCTCATCGTCTTTGCCGCCGTGCTGACCGAGCGCCTGGGGCCGCCGATCCCCGCGGCCGCGATGCTGGTGGTGGCGGGGGCGCTCGGCGACCGCGGGCAGCTCTCGCTGCCGTCGGTTGTGCTGCTGTCCATCCTGGCCAGCCTGCTCGGCGACGCCGTCTGGATGGGCGCAGGCCGGCGCTTCGGCTACCGCGTGATGCGGGTGCTGTGCCGGATCTCGGTGTCGCCGGACTCCTGCGTGCGGCAGAGCGAAGGCTTGTTCACGCGCTGGGGCGGGCTGTCGCTGGTGGCGGCGAAGTTCGTCCCCGGGGTGTCGGTGATCGCGCCGCCGATGGCCGGGGCCCTGGGCATGTCGTGGCGCCGCTTCCTGCTGTGGGACAGCTGCGGTGCGGCGCTGTGGACGCTGCTGTACGTCGGCCTGGGCGTGTTGTTCAGCAGCCAGATCCGCGAGGTGCTGGCGGCGCTGGCAGACGCCGGCACCAAGGCCGCCATCGGCATCGCGCTGGTGGTGGCGCTCGTGCTGGCGGTGCGCTGGCTGCGGCGCCGTGCGGCATCCGATGCCGCAGGCATCGGCCGCATCGGGGCCGAAGAGCTGTTCGAGCTGCTCGCCGCAGGCCCGGCGCCGACGCTGGTCGACGTGCGGGGTCCGCTGGCGCGGCAGGCCTCGGCCCCGCTGGCCGGCGCGCTGCAGGTCGGGCTGGACGGCCTGGCCGCGCTGGCCGATCGGCTGCGCGACGATGACGTGGTCATCTACTGCAGCTGCCCGCGCGATGTCTCGGCCATCAAGGGCGCCAGGATGCTGCGCGGCCTGGGCATCCAGCGCGTGCGGGTGCTCACCGGCGGACATGACGCGTGGCTGCAGATCCTGGAGCGGCGCGCGCCGGGCGGCGCGATCCTGCCGCGGGCCGTGACGACCGAGCGCTAGCCTCAGGCCACGCGCCCGAACCACAGCACCGACAGGCCCGCCGCGGCCGCTGCCAGCAGCGCGCCGGCCAGGGCCAGCAGCGCCGTCAACTCGGTCTCGCGCGTGCGCGACTGCAGGCGCGAGCCGAGCTGCTGGTACACGCCGCGCAGTGCTTCGGCGGTGCCCGCGTGGAAGTACTCGCCGCCGGTGCGGCGTGCCACCTCGCGCATCGTGGGTTCGTCCAGTTGCAGGTAGATGGCCGTGCCTTCGCCGGCACCGATGTGGCCGTTCACCGTGCCCAGGCCCACCACGTAGACGCGCACACCGCGTTCGGCGGCCATCTGTGCGGCTTCCAGCGTGTCGACGCCAGTGGTGCGGCGCCCGTCGGTCAGCAGGATGATCGCCGCGGCATCGTAGGAGCCCGGCGCCACCGGCGTGATCGGCCGCGGCGACGGTTGCCGGCCCTTGCCCTCGGCGCCGCGCGTCCCGGGGCGGGGGCCGAAGGTCATCTCGCCGAGGTCGATGCCGTGGTCGGGAAACAGCTCGGCCAGGCACACCACGATGGCGCTGCCGACGGCGGTGCCGAACTGCATCTGGACCGCGTCGATGGCGCTGGCCAGCGCAGCGCGGTCGAGCGTCGCGCGCTGTGCCACCTGCGCACTGCCGGCGAAGGTCACCAGCCCGACGTCGATGTGGCGCGGCACCTCGAGCAGGAACGATTTCGCCGCCTCCTGCGCCGCCACCATGCGCGAAGGCTTGACGTCGCCGACGCGCATGCTCAGCGACACATCCATCGCCAGCATGATGGTCGAGCGGGCCCAGGGCAGCGTGATCCGCGCGGTGGGGCGGGCCAGGGCCAGCAGCAACACCGCCAGCGCCAGCAGCAGCAGCGCCGGCGGCAGGTGGCGCCGCCAGGGGGATTGGAGGGCCCTGCGTGCGATGTGCAGGCTGCTCAGGCGCAGCGCCGGCTTGCCGCGCCGCCGCAGCAGCCACAGGTACACCAGCGGCAGGCCGGGCAGGGCCAGCAGGCACCACAGGTTCTGGGGCCACAGGAAGTCCATCGGCACCGGCCACCGCAATGGCCGACCTCTCCATCGAACACACCGGAGTGCCTGATTCTGAAGCAGGTCGGACCCCCCCGGGCGATCAGCGCTGCTGCCGGTACAGCGCCTGCTCCTCGGTCAGCGTTTCCACGAACGCCGGCCGCGCCAGCAGGGCCTGCCAGTAGCGCTGCAGGGCCGGCTGCGCCGCCAGATCGACACCGGCATGCTGGGCCAGCACCAGGGCCCAGCCGAAGTAGGCATCGGCGGCGCTGAACGCATCGCCGGCCAGCCAGCGCGCCTGGTCCAGCCGTGCCGCCGCAAAGCCCAGCCGCGCGGGCAGCAGGCCGCGGCACCAGGCCTTCACCGCGTCTGGCGCCTCGCGCTGGAAGATCGGGTACAGGCACAGCTTGTGCACCTCGGTGGCGGTGAAGCTCAGCCACTGCAGCGTGGCCTGGCCCTCGGGCGTGTCGCGCGGCGGCAGGTAGCCGGCCTGCGGGGCCAGGTCGGCCAGCTGCTGCAGGATCACGATGTTCTCGCTCAGCAGCCGGCCATCGTCGAAGCGCAGCACCGGGACCTGACCCTGCGGCGTGATCGCGAGGAAGTCCCGTCCGTCGGACGTGCGGCGCCGGGGCAGCGACACCTGCACGCCTTCGACCGGCAATCGGGCCTCGCGGATCAGCACGCGGCAGGCCAGCGAGCAGGCAAGGGGCGAGAAGAAGAGTTGCATGGGGAGGTCTTTCGTGCGGGCCGGGGCCCAGGGCTTCAGGGTTGCAGCGCGGCACGCGCTGCGGCAGGGGTCTGCCGCGCCGATGCGGGGCGTGCCATCGATCGCATGCAGGTCCTTTCATGTCGCCAGGCATTGGCGTGCCGCGCATGGTGGCGAAGCGGGGCCAGGCCGCACAGTGGCGCGATCGACTAAATTACGGTAGATCTCGCCAACACGGAGACAGTGCTTGAAGGACATCGCGATCCTGGCCTACCCGGGCTGCATGGGCACCGAGCTGTTCGGGCTGTCCGATTTCCTGCTGGTGGCGCGCCATGTGGCCGCGGCGCTGGCGCCGGAACGCCATGAACCGCTGGCAACGCGCATCGTGGCCGTGCGGGCCGGTGCGGTGGCGCTGGCCGGTGGCGGCATGCTGCAATTGCCCGCGCTGCGCGGCCGGCCCGACCTGCTGGTGGTGCCGGGGCTGGAGGTCGGCCGCTTCGGCCAGTGGGACGCCAAGCTCGCGCCGCTGCAGGCCGAGCTGGCCCTGATCCGGCGCCGCCATGCGGCCGGCGTGCCGATCGCGTCGATCTGCATCGGCAGCTTCCTGCTGGCAGAGGCCGGGCTGCTGCAGGGCCGGCGCGCGGCCACCGCCTGGGTGTTCGAGCGCGAGTTCGCGCAGCGCTACCCGCAGGTGCGGCTCGAGCGTGGCGCGCTGCTGTGCAGCGACGGCAGGCTCACGAGCACCGGCGCGGTCAGCAGCGTGTTCGACCTGGGCCTGCGTCTGGCCGAGCAGCACTACGGTGCCCGCATCGCGCGCGCGGCGGCGCGCCTGGCGCTGGTCGGCGGCCGCCGCGCCAGCCAGCGGCCTTTCGTCGACGAAGCGCTGCTGCCGCGCGAGCGGGCGGCGCCGTTCTCGGCCCAGGTGCAGCGCTGGCTCGGTGCCCGGTTGGCCCTGCGCTACGACCTGGCGGCGCTGGCCGAGGCCTTCCACACCAGCACGCGCACGCTGCTGCGCCGCTACCGGCAGGAAACCGGCAGCACGCCGCTGGCCTGGCTGCAGCAGGCCCGGGTGCGGCAGGCGCAGCGCCTGCTGGAGGGCAGCCGCAAGAGCCTGGCGCAGGTGGTGGCCGAGGTCGGCTACGAGGACGTGGCCACCTTCTCGCGCCTGTTCCAGCGCCAGGTCGGCGAGAGCCCGGCGCGCTACCGCCGGCACGCGTCGATGGTGCGTTAGGCCTTGCCGTCGCCGGCCGCGGCGCGTTCCAGTGCGCTGGCCTGGCAGCCGATCGGGCAGGCCGGGCCGTCGCAGACGGCGTGGTCGCAGAAGCGGCACACGTGGCGGGCATAGGCGCGGTCTTCGACCGGGGCCTGCAGCAGCTTGTCGGCCAGGCGCGCGAACTGGGCCTGCTCGGCCGGCGACAGCGCGGCCAGCAGGTCGCTGCAGGCCTGCAGCCGGCGCTGCTGCAACTGCCGGGCCTGCGCCACGCCGCTGCGCGTCAGGCTCAGCTGCACCTGCTTGCCGCTGAGGGTTTCGCGCGCCACGAGGCCCTGCTCGACCAGCTTGTCCAGCGCCCGGGTGCAGGCCGGCTGCGTGAGGCCGACGACGCGAGCGAGCTCGACCACGCCCACGGGCGCCCAGTGCTGCAGCCACAGCAGGATGGCGCCGGACGAAGCCGACTGCTCGGCCATCGCCGCGCCCAGCGCATGGTCCAGCGTGGCCCACAGCGCGCCGAGGCGATTGGCATCCAGTGCCGACGCGGCGCCGGCGCGGCTGGCGCGCTTCACGGCTGCGGCCCGCCGATCACTGCATCGTCGGCATGGCGCCGGCGCAGCGCGGCGGCATAGCGCGGCATCACGCTCGGCATCATCGAGCTGCCGGGCGCAGGGCGCTCGGTGTTGAACACCGTGCGCGGGAAGTCCAGCGTCTTCTGCACCGCCCAGATCTCGTCGTGCGCGCTGGTGGGCCGGATGATCGCCGGGCTGCCCACCGCCACCCAGCCGATCGGCACCATGCTGTGCGGCGGCAGCACCGTGCGCAGGTGCACCAGCGCGTTGATGCGCACCTCGCTGGCCTGGCCGATGCGGGCGCCATTGAACACGGTGGCGCCGGTGGCGAGGAAGCAGTCGTCCTCGATCGTGCAGCCGACCAGGTAGGCGCGCGGCCCGACCAGCACATGGCGGCCGAGGGTCGTCTGCTGGCCCGGCACGCCGCGGATCACGGCGGTTTCCATCACCACGACGTGTTCGCCGATGCGCACCGGGCCGCCTTCGGCGACGATCACCGCGCCATGGCCGATGCGGCAGCCGGCGCCGATGTGCACGTCGCCCGAGACCACCGCGCTGGCGGCGACCTGGGCTTCGGGGTGGATGACAGGGGCGTGGCCGTCAGAGCGCAGCAGCATGGCGGGCTTCCGTGTATGTATGCGGAATGCATGCTAGCGGCAATGGCCTGCGCGCGCAAGCCCGCCGTGCGGTGCGGCCCGGTTCAGCCCGGCGTGCAGGCCAGCGGCGCCTCGCGGCCGCCGACGGCGGCGCGCACCGCGGCCCAGCCGGCGCGGTGGCCTTCGTCGGAGCGGGCCCATTGCAGCACGGTGCAGGCATCGGCCTGCAGCCCCTGCTCGGCCCCCGGCGAGTGCAGCGCCCGGATCACCTGCACCGCCTGCGGGCCGCTGATCGTGCGCGACTCGTCGCCATGCCGCACGCGGATCGTGCCCTGCAGCATCCAGTGGGTGCCGAAGCTGCCCGATTCGCGCAGCAGGTCCGGCATCATCACGTACGAGAACGCGAAGCGCTCGGGCGTGGCCGCGTAGCGCTGGCGGATCGCGGCCACCAGCTCGGCGTTCAGGTGGCTGGCGTAGTGGCTGCCGGCACCGGCCATGCTGGAGATGCCGCGGTCCTGCGAATAGCCTTCGGACAGGGCCGAGGCATCGGCCACCACCACATGCAGCCGCGGCAGCGGGGTGTTGGCGGGCCAGCCATCGAGCACCAGCCGCAGCGCGTACAGCAGCATCTCCATGCCGCGGTTGTCCACCGCGCCGCCGTCGGTGACCCAATAGCGGTCGCGCTCGTCGACATCGATCGCTGCGTTCGAGAACACCGGCGGGAAGTTCGCGTTCAGCGCCGCGGCGCGTTCCAGCCGCAGCGCGGGGCTGCGCAGGACGATGGGCAGCGGCTGCTCGACATGCGGCTCCAGCGGCCGGCCCACCAGCGCCGGCGGCAGCGCCAGGTTGGTCAGCAGCAGCCGGCCGCCGGCCAGCGCCGAGCTGGTGTGCGCGGCGCGGTAGCGCGGCTCCAGCTGCTGCAGGGCCTGGCCCTGCGGCGCGCCTTCTGGCAGGCGGAAGTGGCCGGCCAGCGCGGTGTTCAGGATCAGGCCCATGTCGTTGATCTGCGTGAGCCGGTTGCGCTCGGCCGGCAGCTGCCAGCGGCGCTCGAAGCTCTCGGCTAGCAGCATGCCCAGGCGGCCACGCTCGACCATGCGCCATTCGCTGGCGCGCGCCATCACGTCCTGGATGAAGGGCTCGGCCATCGCGTCGAGGTAGCGTTGCCAGGCCTGCGGGTCACCGTTGACGAGTGCTGGACGATAACCTGCAAAGTACGCGAGCGCCGCGCCGCCGCCGGAGACGCCGCTGCCCAGCACCACCTGGCGCGACGCGCCGAGCTGGTGGAGGCCTTCGAGCAGCGCGGCGGTGTAGATCGCCGCGCGCGTGCCGCCGCCCGAGGCGGCGACGACGATCAAGGGCTTGTCGGTGGCCGCCGCGCTGGCGCTGCCGGCCTTGGCCGATGCCGCGCCAGCGGGCGGCGCGGCAGCCAGCAGGGCCTGCAGCTCGAGCCCGGCGTTGCCATCGCGGCTCAGCCGCACCTCGGGCGCCTGCTCGCCCTGGTGCAGCACCCAGGCACCGCCGCCCAGCAGCCCGGCCAGCAGCACCGCCAGCATCACGTGGAAGTTGCTGGCGCGGCCGTTCACCTGCACCGGTGTGGGAATGGCCTTGCCGCCGGGGGCGCCGCTGTTGGCGAGCTTGTCCACCAGCGCGGCCAGTCCATAGGCCTGGAAGTAGGGGAGCTCCGGGGTGATGTTGACGGCCGCCAGCCGTGCCGAGCCATGCACCTGCAGCCGGCGCCCGCCGGCGGGCACGCTGGTGCGCACCTTGGACGGCGCGATCGTGTACGGAATGCCCGCCGCGCCCTGGGCCGCGGGGTTGATCAGCTGCAGCACCTGGTCGGCCAGCAGCCGATGGGTCCAGTAGTCGTACCACCACGACAGCACGTAGGCGGCGGCCAGCACCACGCCCAGCGTCCACCAGGCGGCGGTGTCGAGCACGGTGGTGGCGTAGCTGACGCCGGCGATGCGCAGCCCGGCCAGCACGATGACCAGCAGCGAGACGAAGAACGCGCCACCGGTGAACAGCACGTCCTGGGTCAACGCCCACATCATGCCGAAACGCTCGTTCAGCCCGGCAACGAACAGGCCGCCCAGGCACAGCGCCAGCACGATCGCCGGCACCAGCGGCATCCACGCCGGCGGCACCACCAGCGTGGCAATCGCCGGCAGGGTGAGCAGCGCCATCGGCGCGCGCAGCGGCACCGTGAGCAGCGCGGTCAGCAGCGTGCCCGGCGTCACCGCCGGGTCGGGGCCGCGCGAGGCGAACAGCTCGGTGTTCTGCAGGTACTTGTCGTACTCGCTCTGCGTGCGCAGGTGGCGGAACACCCAGTCGGCCAGCCAGCCGGCCAGCAGCAACGTCAGGGCCAGCGCGGCGGTCACCGGCACCAGCAGGTGGCGGTAGGGGGTGCTCGGCTGGTAGTCGTCGGGCCGGCCGAGCCAGCAGGCCAGCGCGGTGGCGAGCACCAGCGCCGCCTGCACCAGCACGTCATATCGCAAGGGCAGGCAGCGCTTGGCGCTGTAGCGCAGCCAGGGCACGAGGATCGCGACGGCCAGCACGGCCGTCAGCAGGGCCAGCCCGATGCGCGCCGGCGTCGGCGAAGCCAGCACCAGCAGCGCGCACACCGTGGCCGGCAACAGCAGCACGGCCGGCGTGTGGCGGTCGATGCCGCACCAGGCATCGAGCCGGCCGCCCGCCGTGCGGCGCTGGCGGAAGTCCCAGTGCCGGATCGTGTCGTCGAGCCAGACGGTCAGGCGCTGGAGGCGGTCGAAGGTCATGGCGCTGCGGCGGAGCCCGTGGAAGGGCCAGTATGCGCCGCAGCGCCGGCCGCGGTCATCCGGCGGCGGGCGGATCGTGCGCCGCTTGCGTCAGCGCAATTCTTCGCGCGTGCGGATGATGCGCGAGACCAGGCCGTAGTCGATGGCCTCTTCGGGCGAGAGCCAGTTGTCGCGCTCGATGTCCTGGCGCACCTGGTCGAGCGGGCGGCCGGTCTCGCGGGCGATGACTTCGGCGATGCGTTCGCGGGCCTTGACGATCTCGCGCGCCTGGATCGCGATGTCGGTGGCCTGGCCGCCGGCGCCGCCGCTGGGCTGGTGGATCAGGAAGCGCGTCTGCGGCGTGCACACGCGGCGTTCGCGCGGCACCGAGAGGTACACATGCGTGGCCGCGCTGCCGACCCAGCCGGTGCCGATCATGAACACCGGCACGTCGATGAAGCGCACGATGTCGTGGATGGCGTCGCCGGATTCGAGGTGGCCGCCGGGCGACGAGACCAGCACGTGGATCGGCTCGCGGCTGTCGGCGGCCAGCGCGATCAGCTGGCGCGCGGTGCTGGCGGCGGTGGTGTCGGTGATCGTGCCGAACAGCAGCACGGTGCGCGACTTGAAGGTCTTTTCCTCGAGGAAGCTGGCACTGCGGCCTTCGCCGGACGGAGTGGCGGGAGTGGGGGTTTCCATGCGCTGGATCATCGTGGTGGAAGCGGCCGTCAGTATGGCGCAGCTCGCGCCCTCTAGAATCGCGCCCCCATGCTGACCCTTTCGACCACTTCCCATCCCGCCGACGCGCAGCCCGAGGCCGTGGCTGCCGCGCCCTTGAAGCGTTCCCGCGCCAAGACGCCGCGCGCCGCCGCGCCGCGCGCCACCCCTGCGACACCGGCGCCCCTGCTGTCCGTCGAGCCCGCCCGCCCGGTGTTCCGAACCCTGCTGGTGCCCAGCTGCGGCTGGCCGACCGACGCCGCCGAACCGTCGGCGCGCAAGCGCACGGCCAAGCGCTGAGGGGCGGTTTCGCGCGGGCCGTCGCCGCGGTGCGCCCGCCCGGCGGAATGCCTAGCGCTGATCCGGAGCGGCCACCGGGGCGCCGCCCTCGTGCAGCACCAGGCCGCGGAACACCGCGCTGTGCGCCGGCGTCGCCACCCCCAGCGCCTGGCCCAGCGCATGCACGCGGCCGCTGAGCCAGCGCAGCTCGAGCCGGTTGCCGCGCTCGAGGTCCTCTGACATCGACGATCGCATCGTCGGCGGCATGCCGGCGATGCGGTCCATCACCTCGTTGGCCAGCCCCGCGCGCAGCGCGATGCCGCTGGCCGGTGCCACCGAGACCGATTCGTCCACCAGCTGGCGCAGGAAGGCGCGGGTTTCGGGATGGGCCTGGATCGGGCCCAGCCGGGCGCGCAGCAGCGAGGTGGCGCCGGACACCGCCGCCAGCACGACGAACTTCTCCCAGATCACCTGCGTCGCGCTGTCGCTGAGCTGGAGGTCCAGGCCCGGCAGTCCGGTGGCGGCCTGCTGCAGCGCGGCCATCACCGCATCGCCGCCGGCCGCGTCGGCCACGATGCGGTGCAGGCCGCCGGGCGAGCGGATGACACCGGGGCGGTCGATCACCGCCGAGACGTAGATCACACCGCCCAGCACGCGCGCGGCGGGCCCCAGCTGCGCACGGATCATCGCGACGCTGTCGATGCCGTTCTGCAGGGTCAGCACGCGGGTCTGCGGGCCCACCAGCGGGGCCATCTGGCGTGCGGCGCTGTCGGTGTCGAACAGCTTGACCGCGAACAGCACCAGGTCCACCGGGCCGATGGCGTCCGGGTCGTCGCTGGCCTGCACCTGCGGCAGGTGCAGCGGCAGCTGCGGGTGCTCGATGCGCAGGCCCTCGCTGCGCAGCGCGGCGAGGTGGGCGCCGCGGGCGATGAAGACCACTTCCTGCCCGGCCTGCTGCAGCCAGGCGCCGGCATAGCCGCCGACGCCGCCCGAGCCCATGATCGCGATGCGCATGATCGACCTCCTGTGTCAGTTCACGTGTCAGCCTCGGGCGGCGCATAGCCGCTGTCGTGCAGCGTCTGCAGCGGCGCGAACAGCGGCCGCGGCAGCGCCTGCCAGTCGCACCACCGCCAGCCGCGGCACTTGTCGGGCTCCATCACGCGCGGCTCGCCCGCGGGCACCTCGGCCACGACGAACAGCGTCACGTAGTGGCGGCCCAGGGCCTCGAACACGTCGCTGGTGTAGGGGCCCGGGGTGAAGCGGGTGGCGACGAGACCGGTCTCCTCGCGCAGCTCGCGCGCGGCACAGGCCTCGACCGTCTCGCCGAACTCGAGGTGCCCGCCGGGCAGGGCCCAGGTGTCGGCGCCGTGCGAGCCCTGGCGCAGGCCCAGCAGCACGCGGCCGGCGCGCTGCACGATGACGCCGACGCCGACCCGTGGGCTGGCTTCGGGCGCCGCCATCAGAACGGCGCCGGCAGGGCGGTGGCGTCGAACAGCTGGATTGCCGGCGGTGCGGTGCACAGCGCCGCCAGCGACCTGGCCATCTCGCGCGAGGCCGGTACGCGGAAGTGCGCCTGCAGCGCGGCCATGTCGGCCCACTGCTCGACGAAGACCAGGCGTTGCGCGTCCTCGCCGTCGATGTGCACCGCATGCGCGATGCAGCCGGGCTCGGTGCGCGAGCGCTGCACATGCGCGTGGCTGATCGCCAGCGCTTCGTCGAGGCGGCCGGGCTGCACGTGTGCGCTGCCGAGAACGAGGATCATCGTGTGGCTCCGTGGGGTTGGCGGGGGGAGGGGCTCAGGTGTCGACCCACAGCGACGCCATCGTGGCGGCATAGCGCCCGGCGATGTCGCGCGCCGCGGGCAGCGCACCATCGCGCAGCACCACCCGGCCGGCCACGCCCCCTTCGGCAAAGGCAGGGCCCTCGGTGGCGAACACCAGTGCATCGAGTGCATGGCCGGCCGGCACGCCCAGCAGGCCGGGCGCCTGCGCGTCGAGCACCAGCCAGTCGGCCCGCGCACCGGGTTCGAGGCCCCAGCGCGCAAAGCCAGCGGCCGGCGCGCCGCCGGCCCGCACGCGCTCGAACAGCCGCGCGGCGGTGGCGGGCTGGGCTTCGCCGGGCGCGGCGGCCACGTTGCGCCGCCGCAGCTGCAGGCGCTGGCCATATTCCAGCAGCTTGAGCTCGGCCGGCCACTGGCGGCCGACATGGCTGTCCGAGCCGATCGACAGCACCGTGCCGGCCTTCAGCCAGCGCGGCACATCGGTCAGCCCGTCGCCCAGGTTGGCCTCGGTGCTGGGGCAGATCACCACGCCGGCGCCGCTGCGGGCCACGGCGTCGATCTCGTCCGGCGTGGCATGGGTGGCATGCACCAGCTGCCAGCGCGCGTCGAGCGCGACGTTGCGGGTCAGCCACTCGATCGGCCGGCAGCCGGTGGCGGCCAGGCAGTCGTCGACCTCGGCCGTCTGCTCGGCGATGTGCAGGTGGATCGGGCCGGCGTCCCCTTCGAGCGCGTGCTCCAGATGCCGGATGCTCTCGGCCGGCGCGGCGCGCAGCGAATGGATCGCGACGCCGATGTTGACCTTCGGCGCCGCGGTGGCGCGCAAGGCATCGCGCCAGGTGAGCAACCGTTCGACATCGGTGGCGAAGCGGCGCTGGTCCTCGCGCAGCGCGGGCTGGTTGAAGCCGGCGCGCTGGTACAGCACCGGCAGCAGGGTCAGCCCGATGCCGGTGGCGGCGGCCGCGCGCATCAGTGCGTGGCTCATGGCCAGCGGCTCGGGGTAGGGCCGGCCATCGGGCGCGTGGTGCAGGTAGTGGAATTCGCAGACCTGCGTGTAGCCGCCTTGCAGCAGCTCGGCGTACAGCTGGCTGGCCACGGCTTCCAGCGCCTCGGGCGACATGCGCAGCGCCACCGCGTACATGCGGTCGCGCCAGCTCCAGAAGTCGTCATGCTCGCCTTCGCGGCGCTCGGCCAGGCCGGTGAAGGCGCGCTGGAAGGCGTGGCTGTGGGCATTCACCAGGCCGGGCAGCAGGGCGCCGGACAGCACGCGCGCGCCGGGCGGCGGCGCGATGCCGGGCCGCACCTCGGCCCACAGGCCGGTGGCGGGCTCGATGCGCAACGCCACCCGGGCCTGCCAGCGCCCCGCCACCCAGGCCTGCGGCGCCCACAGCAGCGTGTCGGCCTTCGCGCCGGTCATGGCCGCCAATCCAGCATCGTCTGCACCAGCTGGCGCAGCAGCGGCTGCACCTCCGCGGCACGTTCGTCATGCCACGCAAAAGGAGCGGCCTCCTCCATGTAGCAGGACCAGCACATCTCCAGCTGCACGGCATGGATGTGCTGCTCGGGCCGGCCGTAGTGGCGGGTGATGTGGCCGCCCTTGAAACGACCGTCGACGACGTGCGTGTAGCGCTGCTGCCCGGCCAGCACCGCGGCCAGCGCCAGGCGCAGGTCGGGGCTGCAGCTGCGGCCTTCGGCGGTGCCGAGGTTCAGGTCCCACAGCCGGCCCTCGAACAGCCAGGGCAGCTCGGACTTGATGCTGTGGCCGTCGAACAGCACCACGTGGCCGTGCGCGGCGCGCAGGCGGTTCAGCTCGAGGTTCAGCGCGTCGTGGTAGGGGCGCCAGTAGGTGGCGACCCGGCGCCGGATCTCGGCCTCGTCGGGAGCCTGGCCTTCGCGGTACAGCGCATCGCCGGTGAAGAAGCGGGTCGGGCACAGCTCGGTGTTGTTGGCGCCCGGGTACATCGGCGCGTTCTCGGGCGGGCGGTTCAGGTCCACCAGGTAGCGGCTGTGGCGCGGCACCAGCATCGAGGCGCCGAGCTCGCGCGCGAAGGCGTACAGCCGCTCGAGGTGCCAGTCGGTGTCTTCCACCGCCAGTGCGCGCTCGACATAACGCGCTTTCTGATCGTCCGGGATCAGCGTGCCGACATGCGGCAGGCTGATCAGCAGCGGCGTGCTGCCGCGGTGCAGCGTGAAGGTATCGTCGTTCATGCGTCGGGCCCCAGGATCTCGATGCCGGCGCGCACGACGCGCTGGCAGGGGTTGCGGCCGAACCAGTAGGCCAGCTCGTTCGGCGCGGCCAGGTCCCACGCCACGAAGTCGGCCTGGTGCCCGGCCTTCAGCTGGCCGTGGCGGTGCTGCAGGCCCAGCGCCTGCGCCGCATGCACGGTGACGCCGCGCAGCGCCTCCTCCGGCGTCAGGCGGAACAAGGTGCAGGCCATGTTCAGCATCAGCAGCAGCGACAGCCCGGGCGACGAGCCGGGGTTGTGGTCCGAGGCGATCGCGATCGGCACGCCGGCGGCGCGCAGCGCGGCGATCGGCGGCAGCTTCGTCTCGCGCAGGAAGTAGAACGCGCCCGGCAGCAGCACCGCCACGGTGCCGGCATGGGCCATCGCGGCGACACCTTCGCCGTCCAGGTGCTCGAGGTGGTCGCACGACAGGGCGCCGAACTCGGCCGCCAGCGCCGCGCCATGCTGGTTGCTCAGCTGCTCGGCATGCAGCTTGACCGGCAGGCCCAGGGCATGCGCGGCCTCGAACATGCGGCGGGTCTGCGCCGGCGTGAAACCGATCTCGTCGCAGAACGCGTCGACCGCGTCGACCAGCCCCTCGGCGTGCAGCTGCGGCAGCCAGGCGCAGGCGGCATCGATGTAGTCGTCGGGCCGGCCGGTGAATTCGTGCGGCAGCGCGTGCGCGGCCAGGCTCGTCGTGCGCACCGTGAGTGGCAGCTCGCGACCCAGGCGGCGCGCCACGCGCAGGCAGCGCGCCTCGTGCTCGGCCGAGAGGCCATAGCCCGACTTCACCTCGATCACCGTGACGCCTTCGTTCATCAGCGCCGCGGCGCGGTCGGCGGCGCTGTTGAACAGCTGGCCGTCGGTGGCGACGCGGGTGGCCGAGACGGTGGAACGGATGCCGCCGCCGGCGCGCGCGATCTGGTCGTAGCTGGCGCCTTGCAGCCGCAGCTCGAACTCGGTGGCGCGGTGGCCGCCGTAGACCAGGTGGGTGTGGCAGTCGATGAGCCCCGGCGTGACCAGCGCGCCGCCGAGCGCGACATCGTGCTTCACGCCCTGCGCCAGCTCGGGCGGCAGCTCGGCCTCGGGGCCGACCCAGCGCAGCGTGTCGCCTTCGACCAGCAGCGCGCCATCGTCGACCAGGCCCCAGGGCGTGCCCGGCTGCATCGTCGCCAGGCGCGCCTGGCGGTACAGCGTGCTGCCGCTCATGGGACTGCCCTCCGCACGCGGTGCTCCGGGACTCGTGCTTGGGAGCGGCCCGGAGCGCTCATGGCACCGAACGCGGCTCGATCGCCAGCCACCAGGCCGCCGACGCGCCGCTGCCGCCCACCACGCGCCAGCGCTGGCGCCGGGCATGGTGGCTCACCGCCAGCGAGCGCGCGGGCAGCACCATGGCATCGGCATCGTCGATCTGCAGCAGCATCGGCTCGGCGGCGAACACCGCGCGCAGCGAGGCCATGCTGATCCATTCCTCGCCCTCGCGGGCCGGCAGCATCGTGCCGCTGGCGGCGCTGTCGCGCAGCATCAGGTTCAGGTCTTGCGTGGCGCCGCCCTGCAGGCTGCAATGCGGCGCGAGGGCGCCGTCGAACTGCAGCGGCGGCGAGGCGCTGTTGAGCATCTCGCGGCGCCCGTGACCGAAGTCGAGCACCACGCCATCGCCCTGCACCACCGCGAACCAGCGCGTGATGCCCGGGTAGGCCGAGAACGCACCGTCCTGCCGCACCTCGGCCAGGCTGATGCGCCAGTCCCAGTGGCTGCCCGGCGGCGAGGCGGCCAGCTCGCGGGTCTGCCCGCCGCCGTTGCGCCACGGCTGTGGCGCCACACGGTCCGCCACGACAAGTTCAAGGCTCATGGGGCTCCCTTGGCGCTGCGCGCCTGTCCCTCCAGGAGGGCATTCGCCCCTTCGGGCGGCCGGGCGGGGCTCATGGCGAAAACGACCCTTCCAGCGAGTACAGCGCGCCCGGGTGCACCAGGCGCGCGATGGTGATCGGCGTGTCCAGCTGCTGCGTGCGGCGCACCACCACCAGGCAGGGCGCGCCGGGGTCGATGCCCAGCAGCCGGGCTTCTTCGGCACTGGGCAGCGCGGCTTCGATCGAATACTGCGCCTGCCACACCGGCGCCACCTGCAGCAGGTAGTGCGTCGGCGTGGTCTGCGTGAAGTCGATGCTGAGGTAGTCCGGCGCGACGGCCGGGTTCACGTAGCGGTCTTCGCACTGGATCGGCACGCCGTTCTCGCGGTGCACGATCAGCGTGTGGAACACCGCGTCGCCACTGCGCAGGCCCAGCCGCGCGGCCAGCGCGGCGGGCGCGCGCTCGCGCCTGGCGATGTGCACGATGGCATCGTGCCGGTGGCCGCGGGCGGCGATCTCGTCGTGCAGGTCGCGGATCGTCAGCGTCGACGACACGCGGTGCAGCTGCGCCGCGAAGGTGCCCACGCCCTGCACGCGGTCAACCAGGCCCTCGCTCTGCAGCTCGCGCAGCGCGCGGTTCACCGTCATGCGGCTGACGGCGCACTGCGCCACCAGCTCGGCTTCGGAGGGCATCAGCGCACCGGGTGGGTATTCGCCGCGCGCCAGCGCGTCTTTCAAGTGCTGCTTGACGCGGGCGTACGGCGCCAGCGCCGCGCTGGCGGCACGGGGTGCGCGGGCCGCGCGGGCGGCTGGGGGATCGGCGGGAGGCGGCATGGGAGCGGATCCTACTTGCATCGACTTGTCTAGACAAGTACAGTGCGCGCCATTGCATCACGCCCGATGCCTTGCCGGAGACTCCCGATGACCGACCTGACCACCGCCCGCCACCTGGCTGAAGCGCGCCCCGTGAAGGCGCCCACCGGCAGCACGCTGCACTGCCGCAACTGGCTGATCGAGGCCGCCTACCGCATGATCCAGAACAACCTCGATCCCGCGGTGGCCGAGAACCCGGACGCGCTGGTGGTGTACGGCGGCATCGGCAAGGCCGCGCGCAACTGGGACTGCTTCGAAGCGATCCTGAAGGCGCTGCGCGAGCTGAAGGAAGACGAATCGCTGCTGGTGCAAAGCGGCAAGCCGGTGGGCGTGTTCCGCACCCATGCCGATGCGCCGCGCGTGCTGATCGCCAATTCCAATCTGGTGCCGCACTGGGCCACCTGGGAGCATTTCCACGAACTCGATGCCAAGGGCCTGATGATGTATGGCCAG
>CAZXLI010000075.1:0-24460 GCA_964641795.1 uncultured Bordetella sp.
CGTCTTGCGAAAGAATCTGCTGATTCATTTCGGGTCGGCCATCACTGGATGATGATGTTTGAGAAGTGGACCGCTTTGACCGGGTAGACCACCGGCGGCTTCTTCTTCTTTTTCTTCTTGCCGCTGTCGGCGGCGGCCGTGTGCGCGGCCTCTTCGTCATCCACGGGCATCGTGATGCCCAGCGGCAGCATGGTCTCGCGGCGGATTTCCTGCGCCAGCTGCAGCTTGCCTTCGCGCGTCAGCAGTTCGCCGGCGGTCTTGTGCGCCAGCAGCAGCAGGATGTTGTTGCGGATGGCCGGCAGGTACAGCTTGATCTGCTCGCCGACCTTGGCATCGTCGAGTTCCAGCGTCACCCCGACCTGGGCGTAGCGCTCGGCATCGCGGTCGGCCAGGTTCACGGTGAACGGGTCCAGCGGCACGAAGATCGGCGGGTTCTTGTGCTCTTCCTTCTTCACCGGCTCGGCCACGGCATGGGTTTCGGCGGCGTCTTCACCGTCGGCCTCGGCTTCTGCCGCGGCCTTCTTCTTCATCATGAACACGGCCGCACCGCCGCCGCCCAGCACCAGCAGCAGCACCGCGGCGATGATGATGATCAGCTTCTTCTTGCCGGCGGCCTTGGGAATGGGCGCGTCGGTGACTTCAGCGGTAGCGGCGGACATGGTCTCTCCGGATGCGTGGCTTCGGGCCCACGGCCGGGCAAGAACCGGCTGGGGCGATGGCATCGATTATTCGGAGAGCCCCCTCCCGGCGATGGCGGGAATAGCGGGGGGAAAGACCGGCGATTCGGACCGTGCCGGCCGGCAGCCGGGACTCCAGGTCGTCGCGTCAGGCCACCAGATCGACCAGGCCGCGCGGCAGGCCGGCGCGGATCACGGTGCTGTTGCCGGGCAGGTCGTGCTCGTCGCCGCCACCCGGCCATCCGGGACGGCCGCCGGAAGAGCCCGGTGCGCCGGACGATTGACCGGAGGCGTTGCCCCCAGGGCTGCCCTGGCCATTGCCGGCCAGGTTGCCGGCGAAGCTGCCGGCGAGGTTGCCGCCATCGGCCGGCGGCTGGAAGACCCCGCCGCCGGTGAGCGTGAGGCCCGACTCGCGCAGGGCGCCGGCGAGCGCCGGCAGCGACGATTCGATGACCTGGCGCGTGGCCGCGCGGTCGGCCTGGAAGTCGACCTGCGCGCCGCTGCCTTCGACCGCGATGCGCACGGTGATCGGCCCCATGTCGGCCGGGTTCAGCTCGATGCGGGCCTGCTGCACGCCCTGGCGTGCGAGCAAGGTGATCTGCGCGCCCAGCGAGGGCGAGAACTCGGGGCTGTTCAGGTGCGCGCTGAGCTGGCTGGTGGGCAGCGGCGTCGAACTGGCCTGCGGGCTGTTGGGGGTTGGTGGCGCGCTGTTGCCGGCGCCGGGCATCAGGCTTTGCAGTTGGTCGGCAAAGCGCAGGCTGCTGCCGGCGCTGGGGCTGGTGGCGCTGGCGCTGCCCGGGATGGCGGCTGCCGTGCTGCTGGCGCCGTGCTGCTCGCCGCGGGGGTCATCGCCGCGCGCTGACCTGCTGACGGGGGCGGCGGCGGTGTCGCCGGCGGTTGCGCGTCGCTCGCCGCTGCTGCGCGCGGCGGATTCGGATTCGGCATCGGTGCCGCGGCCGCTGCTGGCGCCGCGCGGTCCGCGCCTGTCGCCGCGCGCTGCCGGCGGCTCATCCGTCGACGCGCGAACGAAGGTGCCGGCCGCGGGGCTGTCGCTGCGATCGATGGTGCCGGCGCTGCGTTCGGACAGGGCTTCGGCCTTGCCGCGCGCGGCGCTGCCGGGCAGGGCTTGCGGTGCTGGCGGCAGCGGGTTGGCCGGCGCGGCGGAGGACGGCGTCGGGACGCTGGCCGGGCTGGCCTCGGTGCTGGCGGCGATGCCGGCCGTGGTGCTGGCTGGGGTGCCGGCTGGGATGTCGGGTGCGGCAGCGGTGTCGCCGGCCGGGGCGGCGGCCGTTGGCGACACCTCGTTGCGCTGCGCAGCGATCGCTTCGGTGCCGGCGCGGCGCAGTTCGTTGCGGCGCGAATCGGCGCTGCGGGGGGTCTCGGCCGGCTGGCTGTCGTCGGCAGCGGGCGGCACCTGGGTCGATGTGGCTTGCGCAGGGCCGGCTGCCGGGGCGGGCGTCGCGCGTTCGCTGCCGGCCAAAGGCAGGCGGCGGGCGCCCAGCGACGTGAGCTCGGCAGGGCTCAGGCCCGGCGCCGCCGTGCCGCGGGTGCCGCGGGCAGTGGCCGGCTCGTCGTCGCTGATGGGGGCGGCGGCGCCGGGTGGGGCGGCGGCGGTGATGGGGGTGGCGCCGGGCGGCGTGGTGGCAGGCAGCGCTGTGGCGGGCTGCGTGGCGGCAGGCAGCGTGGAGGCGGCCTGCGTGGCGGCAGGCAGCGTGGGGGCGGGCAGCGCGGCACTGCCTTCGTCGCCGGCCGGGCTCAGCCGAGCCTCCAGGCTCAGCGTGCTGGGCGTGGCCGGCAGCGTGGCCGGTGTCGCCGTGGCGGGGGGCACGATGCCAGCGGCCAGGCTGATGTCTTCGGCGATCAGGCTGTCCTGGGTTTCGGGGGCGCGATCGGCCGACACGCCGTCGGCCTCGCCGCCCTCCGTACCCTCGTCGGCGCTGCGCGGCGTCCGCGGCCGCACGCCGGCCAGCGGCTGGCGCACATCGGTGCCAGCGCGGCGCTGGGCGTGGCGGCTGCGCGGGGTGTCGCCATCGGGTGCGTTGGTCGCGGCGCCGGGTTGTGGCGAGTCGCCATCGCGCGCGCCGCCGGCAGCCAGCGGCCTGCTGCCGGGGTCGGTGGGGGCCGAGGGGTCCGATGCGGGGCCAGCGGCCTCGGCCGCCCGGTCGCGGCCGGCGCTGCCGGCTTCCGGCGGGCGGCCCGTGGGGCCTGGCCGCGCCACGGTCGGCGCCCGCAAGGCCTCGTTGCTGCGCTGGAACGCCTGCGCAAAGGCGCCGGGTCCGGTGGCGGCATCGGCGGCGGCCGCGCCGGGTCGCGGCGCCACCGGGCTGGCCGCGCTCGCGGGGCTGAAGGGGATCAGGGGGCTGGTCATGGCGGCCTCCGGCTCACATCAGCGAGGGCGTCAGCCGCGAACTGCTGCGGCGCTGGGCCGCTTCGTCCGTGCTGCGTTGCTCGCGCCGGTCGGCCACGCGCTGCTGTTCGGCGCGGCGCCGCTCGATCAGCTTGCGCACGGCGGCCACCCGCTGCTCATGCGCGACCAGCGCGGTGCGGGCCTGCTGGGCGCGGGCGTCGGCCTGGCTGCTGACCTGGTTCTGCATCGCGATGGCCTGGTCCAGGCGCAGCGAGAAGCCCTGGTAGCACTGCACCAGCTCGATCGCGCCGGCCTGGCGGAACTGCGAGGTCCAGCGCTGCTGGTACTGCGCGCGGTAGGCCTGCAGCTGCTCGATCTGCTGGCGCGCCTGGGCGGCGGCGTGCTCGCACTGGCGCAGCACGGCGGCCTGGGCATCGCGTTCGGCCTCGGCCTGTTCGAGCAGCGTGTTCAGCGTGGCGGACGATTCCATGGGCGGGGGATCTCGGGTTCGGGGAGGTTCGGTCAGCTGCCCACCATGCGGCAGAGCTGGTTGCGCGAGGCTTCGAGCGGCGCGCGGTCATGCATGTCCTGCTGCAGCAGCGACATCAGCTGCGGCTGCAGGCGCACGGCGAGGTCGAGCTCGGCATCGTGGCCCGGCTGGTAGGCGCCGAGCTGGATCAGGTCGCGCGCCTTGCTGAGCTTGGAGATCAGCGCGCGGGCGCGGCGCGCGGCGTCCAGCTGCTCGCGCGGTGCCACCGAGGTCATCACGCGCGAGATCGAGCGCTCGACGTCGATGGCCGGGAAGTGGCCCGATTCGGCCAGGTCGCGCGACAGCACGATGTGGCCGTCCAGGATGCCGCGGGCGGCATCGGCAATCGGGTCCTGCTGGTCGTCGCCCTCGCTCAGCACGGTGTAGAAGGCGGTGATCGAGCCGACGCCGTTCAGGCCGTTGCCCGAGCGCTCCACCAGCTGCGGCAGCTTGGCGAAACACGAGGGCGGATAGCCCTTGGTGGCCGGCGGTTCGCCGATGGCCAGCGCGATCTCGCGCTGCGCCATCGCATAGCGGGTGAGGCTGTCCATCAGCAGCAGCACGTGCCGGCCTTCGTCGCGGAAGTGCTCGGCGATCGCGGTGGCGTAGGTGGCGCCCTGCATGCGCACCAGCGGCGGCGCATCGGCCGGCGCGGCGACGACGACCGAGCGCTGCAGGCCATCCTCGCCGAGGATGTCCTCGATGAATTCCTTCACCTCGCGGCCGCGTTCGCCGATCAGGCCGACGACGATGACATCGGCCGCGGTGTAGCGCGCCATCATGCCCAGCAGCACGGACTTGCCGACGCCGGTGCCGGCGAACAGGCCGATGCGCTGGCCGCGGCCGATCGTCAGCATGGCGTTGATCGCCCGCACGCCGGTGTCCAGCGGGGTGCGCACCGGCGCGCGGTCCATCGCATTGATCGGGCGGCGCACCATCGGCTCGTTGCGCGTGTGTGCCAGCGGGCCCTTGCGATCCATCGGCTGGCCATGGGCGTCGACCACGCGGCCGAGCAGGCCGTCGCCCATCGGCAGGTGCAGCCCGCGGTCTTCGGTGCGGCGCCACAGCTGGTTGTCGCGGCCCAGCAGCGGCGGCGCATGCGGCGTGGCGCGCGGGCTGACCCGGGCGCCGCTGGTCAGGCCATGCACTTCGCCGGTGGGCATCAGGAACGCGCGGTCGCCGTTGAAGCCGACCACCTCGGCCAACACCGGATCGCGCGCCTCGCCATGCACTTCGCACACCGAGCCCACCGGCGCGCGCACGCCGGCGGCTTCCAGCACCAGGCCGGTCACCCGCGTCAGCGTGCCCTGGGCCTGCAGCGGCGTGCGCAGCGAGGCGTACTGCTCCAGGTCGCGCAGGTAGTGGGCCCAGCGCTGGGCGCGGGCGGTCTGCGTGACGTCGGCATCGACATCGTCGGCGAGGGAAGGGCTGTCGCTGGGCATGGGCAGGGTTGGCGCAGGCGGCGGGCACGCCGGGACGTGCTCGCCTCAGGCCTGATGATCGGCGAGCCGCCTTCCCCGGGTGTCCCGGAAAAGCGCGGGAAATGCCGCGCGAATCGGCGCCTGGCGGGCCGGAGGGCATGGTGCACAACGCCGCTCGCAGCGCGCCGTGCGGCGGTGTAACCTGCCGCGCCATGTCCGCCGACGTCCAGCGCTTGCAGGCCGCTGTCGCGGCGCTGGAGGCCCAGCGCGCGACGCTGGGCGATGCCGTGGTCGATCTGGCGCTGAGCGGCCTGCGCGCCGAGCTGGCCGCGTTGACGGCGGCGCCGGCCCCGCAGGCGCTCAAGCAGGTCAGCATCCTGTTCCTCGATGTCGTGGGCTCCACCACGCTGAGCCAGCAGCTCGATCCCGAGGACGTCAGCGCGGTGATGGACGGGTTGCTGGCGCGCGGCACCGCGATCGTCGAAGCCCACCACGGGCGGGTGCTGCAATACGCCGGCGACAACCTGCTCGCGGCCTTCGGCGCCGCCGAGGCGCACGAAGACGATGCCGAGCGTGCCGTGCGCTGCGGCCTCGCGCTGCTGGCGCTGGGCCGACGCGCCGGGAACGAGGTGCGGGCCGCGCACGGCCACGACGGCTTCGACGTGCGGGTGGGCATCCACACCGGCGGCGTGCTGCTCGGCGGCGGGGTCGATGCCGAGGGCACGATCCGCGGCATGGCGGTGAACGTGGCCGCCCGCATGGAACAGACCGCACCGGCCGGCGCGCTGCGCATCAGCCACGACACCTACGCGCTGGTGCGCGGGCTGTTCGACGTGCTGGCGCAGCCGCCGCTGCAGGTCAAGGGCGTCGACGAGCCGGTGCGCAGCTACCTGGTGCAGCGGGCCAAGCCGCGCTCGTTCCGCATCGTCAACCGCGGCATCGAGGGCGTGGCCACCCGCATGATCGGCCGCGACGCCGAGCTGGCGCGGCTGCAGCAGGCCTTTCTCCAGCTGTTCAGCCAGCCCGGCTTTCGCGCGCTGACGGTGGTGGCCGATGCCGGGCTGGGCAAGAGCCGCCTGCTGACCGAGTTCGAAGCCTGGGCCGAAGCGCGGCCCGAGCGCTTTCTGGCCTTTCGCGGCCGGGCCATGCCGCACACGCTGGGGCAGCCTTTCGGCCTGCTGCGCGACATCCTGGCCTGGCGCCTGCAGATCCAGGATGACGACAGCCTCGAGGCCGCGCGCGCCAAGCTCGAAGCCGGCATCGTGCCGCTGTTCGCCGCCGACGATGGTCCTGACCTGGCCGAGGCCCATGCACATGTGCTGGGCCACCTGATCGGCATCGAATACCGCGACAGCCGGCATGTGCGCGGCATCCTCGACGATCCGCGGCAGATCCGCAGCCGCGCGCTGCACACCGCGACCCAGCTGCTGCGGCGGGTGGCGGATGCGGCCGGTGCGCCGGCCGTGCTGCTGATCGAAGACCTGCAGTGGGCCGACGCCGAGAGCCTGGACTTCCTCGAGCAGCTGGGCGACAGCCAGCGCGACATGGCGCTGCTGCTGCTGGGCTTCAGCCGCCCGGGCCTGTTCGAGCGCCGGCCCGACTGGGGCCAGCGCCTGCCGGGCCACGACAGCCTGACCTTGCTGCCGCTGGATGCGGACGAGAGCCGGCGGCTCGGGGAGGAACTGCTGCAACGCCTGCCCGCCGTACCGCCGGCGCTGCAGGCCCTGCTGAGCCGTGCCGCCGAGGGCAATCCGTTCTACATGGAAGAGCTGGTCAAGATGCTGATCGACCAGGGCGCGATCCGCACCGGCGACGAGGCCTGGCAGGTCGACACCGAGCGCCTGCAGGCCACCCAGGTGCCGGCCACGCTGACCGGTGTGCTGCAGGCCCGGCTGGACGGCCTGCCGGCGGCCGAACGCCTGGCGCTGCAGGAGGCCAGCGTGATCGGCCCGGTGTTCTGGGACCAGGCCTTGCAGGCGCTGGATGGCGCCGCGGCCGACACCTTGCCGGCCTTGCTGCGCCGCGCGCTGGTGCGCCCGCGCGCCGATGCGCCCGCCGCCGGCCTGCGCGAATTCGCCTTCCACCATGCGCTGCTGCACCAGGTGACCTACGCCCTGGTGCTCAAGCGCGTGCGGCGCGAGCTGCATGCCCGGTTGGCGCACTGGTTCTCCGGCTTGTCCGGCCTGCGCGCGAACGATTTCCTGGCCGTGACGGCCGAGCACTACGAGCGTGCCGGCGACGACGCCAATGCCGCCGAGTTCCATGCCCGGGCCGCCGAGCACGCCGCCACGCGCTTCGCGCACGAGGTGGTGCTGCACCATGTGCAGGCTGCACTGGGCTTGCTGGACCGCTTGCACGCCACGGCCGGCAGCGCCGCCCAGCCGCAGGGGCCGTTGCGCTGGCGCCTGCTGAAGACGCGCGAAGCCGCACTCGACCTGCTGGGCCGGCGGCCCGAGCAGCGGCAGGACCTCGACGGGCTGGAGGCCCTGGCCGAAGCGCTGGCGGACGACACGCGGCGCGCCTATGCCGCCTATCGCCGAAGTTCGATGGCCATGCGCACGGCCGACTGGGCGACGATGCGGGCGGCCGCCGAGCGCGGCATCGCCAGCGGCGGACGCGCCGGCGACGACGAGTTGCGCCTGCGCTGCCAGCGGCTGCTGGCCCTGGCTCAGGCCTACCTGGGGGATGCGAACACCGGCCGCCGCACCGCCGAGCAGGCGCTGGCCGAGGCGCGGGCGATCGGGCACCTGGACCTGCAGTCCTTCTGCCTCAATGCGCTGGCGGTCATTGCGGACGGCTTCCTCGGCGATCCGGTGGCCGGCCTGGCGCAGCACCGGGCCGCCGTCGAGATCAACCGCGCCACCGGCAACCGCCGCAACGAGGTGATCGGCCTGGGCAACATGGGCGCCTGCTGGATGGACCTGGGCGCGCTGGAGCAGGCCCGCCACTGCATGGAGCAGAGCCTGCAGATGGCCCGCGCCCATGGCGACCGGCAGCAGGAATGCACGCTGCAATGCAACCTGGCCGTGCTGCTGCTGTGGCTGGAAGAGCCCGAGCGTGCGCTGGCCACGGCCCAGTCCGCCGCCGCCGTGGCCGTGGCGGTGGAGGCGCGCGACCGCCAGGCCGCCGCCTGGGGCGCGGCCGGCCATGCCGAGCTGGCCCTGGGCCGGCCCGACGCCGCGCGCACGGCCTTCGAGGCCGCGCAGACCCTGGCGCAGGCCATCGACCACGGCTTCCGGCACGACGCGGCGGCAGGTCTGGCCTGGCTGGCGCTGCAGACGGGCGACCTGGCCGCGGCGCTGCGGGCCGTCGCCCCGCTGCAGGCCCAGCTGGAAGCCGGCGGGCAGTTCGACGGCGCGATCTATCCGCGCCAGATCGACCTGGTGTGCTATCGCGTGATGTCAGCGGCCATGGATCCTCGCGCCGAGGCCTGGCTGGCGCGCGGCCATGACCAGGTGCAGCAGATGGTCCGGCGCATCAGCGACGCGGCGCTGCGCGCGTCCTTCCTCGAGCGGATTCCGTATCACCGTGAACTGGTGGCGGCGTGGCGGGCGCGCCCGGGCGTGGGGTGAGGCAGGGCCCGTCGGGGCCTCTCCCGCTCAAGCCGTGGTCAGCGTCAGCAGGATGTCGGCATACCAGGCGCAGTTCAGGCCCAGCGATTCGTCGGACAGCAGGTCGCGCCCGCCCATGTCCATGCGTGACGAATGGATGCCCAGCAGCTTCCAGGGCAGGCCGCCGGCCGCCAGGTCGGGGGCCGCGCTGCGCATCACCACCGGCGCGCCGCTGGTGCCGCGGTGCGTGCGGGCGTCGGTGAGGAACAGGCCCTGGCCCTGGAAGCGGGTGCCGAAAGACGAGGCCACCGACGCCTGCCGGGCCACCGGCAGGTGGTGCATGCCGTCATGGAAGCCCAGCGGAAAGCCCACCACCAGCAGCGGCGCACCGATCTCCACCTCGCCCGCCAGCACCAGGTGCTGCGGCGTGAAGGCGCGGGGCCGGAAGCCCTGCAGCACGCTGCGCTGGATGGCCAGAGCCGCGACGTCGATCTCGCCGCCGGAATCGGTGGCCTGGCGCCACAGCGCCTGCCCGGACTGGTACAGCGGCAGCGACAGCGTCACCGAGCGCGACAGGTCGCGCTCGTCCACGTGGAGTTCGACTTCCACGCGATCGGGGAAATGACCGGTCGGCACATCGATCAGCACATGCCGGCTGGTCACCAGGTACAGCCGTTCATCGCGCTCGAAGAACAGGCCGCTGGCCCCGGTGAGGGCCTGCTGGCCGACGAAGGTCGACACCCGCGGGGCGGCCAGCAGCAGGCTTTCCACCACCGGCCGTTCCTGGCCGGTGCCATCGGCCGCGCCCGGTGCCGCGCGCAGCAGCGCCTGCAGCAGCGCGTTCATGCGGCCGATGTCGGTCTCGAAGGCGGCGATCGTGTGTTCGGAGATGTCGGTGTTGAGCATCGACGTGCGGGCCACCTCCGCGCACGCGTTCAGGCGCTGCTGCAGCGCCTGGCGCAGCGCCATCGGCGTGGCCTGCAGCATGGCTGCCGAAAGGGTGTCCAGCGCCACCAGGCTGCCCTTGAGCTCGCAGATGCGTTCGGTGGCGTCCTGCAAGTTGTTCATGGTGGCTCCTGGAAGAAAAAAACCGCGGCGATGCCGCGGTTCCGGGGCGGCTCGCGCAGCGAGTCGCGGGGCGTCGGTCAGACCGAGCGGATGTTCGAGGCCTGCGGGCCTTTCTGGCCTTGCGTGGTCTCGAACTGCACGCGCTGGTTCTCGGTCAGCGTCTTGAAGCCGCTGTCCTGGATCTGGCTGAAGTGGGCAAACAGGTCCTTGCCGCCGTCGTCCGGGGCAATGAAGCCGAAGCCCTTGTCCGGGTTGAACCACTTCACGGTGCCGGTTTGAGTCGTCATATCGATTTCCTTTCAGGTGGCTGCGCAGGCACATGCCGGCGCAGGCAGAGACGCCATGAGGATCGATGTGAGATTCAATCGGAAACCGCAGCCAGAGGCGGATGCGGCAATCAGAGAAGACCTACAGGACAACGGTCTCGAGCATGCCTACAAGGCGGATGGTACACCCCGGGGGGGCGCGCCGCCGAAACTTATTCCCCGAGGCCCGCCGTGCGCGGATCGTCCTGGTCTTCCAGCGACCAGTCCACCCCGGTGCCCAGCGCCTGCACTGCCTGGTGCCAGCGTGCGCCGATGCGCGCGTCCACCGTGCCGGCGTCGCTCTCGATCAGGCAGCCGCCGCGGTCGACGGTGGGTGTGCTGACCAGGCGCGCGTCGCGCGCCTCCAGCGCGTCGGCGGCGCCCAGGCTGATCAGCGCATGGTCTTCCGGGTTCACGTGGACCGTGATGGTGCGCGCGCTCATCAGCACCGCGTTGACCGCATCGGTGGCCACCTGCACCACCAGCTCGGGCCGCACCATCAGTTCGCTGCGCACCACCTGGCGCGCGAGCTGCGTGGCGATGCGCGCGACGCTGGCGGCGATGTGCTGTTCCAGCGCGCCGAGCTCGCTGTCGAAGTTCTGCATCACCCGGCCGAACTGGCCGGCGAGCTGCTGCGCGAAGCTCTGCTTGAAGCTCTCCAGCGCGACCAGCCCGTCGCGGTAGCCGTCGCGGTAGCCCTCCTGCCGCGCCGCATGGATCTGGGCCTGCAACTGCTCGCTGGTGGCTTGCGGCGGGGCGACCTCGGGCTCCGCGGCGGCGGCGGCGCGCACCGGCGGCGCGGAGCTCGGGTTGTCGCCGAACGAGTTCGGTGCCCAGCTGGCAAAGCCTTGCAGCTCTTCGCGCGGGATGAAGCGGGTGTACGGGTTGCCGCCGGCGCGCGAACCCGGCGGCGGCGGCACCTGGCGCGGGCCGAAGTTCGATTTAGAGGAACTCATCGGCGCCTCCGCTGGCCAGCACGATCTGGCCTTCGTCGACCAGGCGGCGTACCGTCTTCAGCATTTCCTTCTGCTCGGCCTCGACTTCGCTGACGCGCACCGGCCCGCGGGATTCGAGGTCTTCGCGCAGCGTCTCGGCGGCGCGGGTGGACATGTTGCGGAACACCTTCTCGCGCATCTCCGGCGTGGCGCCCTTGAGCGCGATGACCAGCGATTCGCTCTGCACTTCCTTCAGCAGCGCCTGCACGCCCTTGTCGTCCAGCTTCGACAGGTCGTCGAAGGTGAACATGTTGTCCATGATGCGCTGGGCCAGGTCGTTGTCGGCCTCGCGGATGAAGTCCAGCACCGAGGTCTCGATGCTGGTGCCCAGCAGGTTGATGATCTCGGCCGCGGTCTTCACGCCGCCCAGCGAGGCCTTGCGCAGCTTCTCGCCGCCGGCCAGCACCTTGCTCATGACCTCGTTGAGATCTTTCAAAGCCGATGGCTGGATGCCGTCCAGCGTGGCAATGCGCACCAGCACCTCGTTGCGCTGGCGTTCGCTGAAGGCCTTGATCACCGAGCTGCACTGGTCGTAGTCCAGGTGCACGAGGATGGCCGCGACGATCTGCGGATGCTCGTTGCGCAGCAGCTCGGCCACCGAGCCGGCGTCCATCCACTTCAGGCTCTCGATGCCGGTGGTGTCGCTGCCCTGCAGGATGCGGTCGATCAGCAGGTTGGCCTTGTCGTCGCCGAGCGCCTTCTTCAGCACCGCCTTGACGTACTCGTCGGTGTCGGCCACCAGCATGTGCTGGTCGGAGGCGACGGTGGAGAACTTGTCCAGCACGCCTTCGAGCTTCTCCTTGCTGATCACCTTGAGCTTGGCAATGGTTTCGCCCAGGCGCTGCACCTCTTTCGGAGCGAGGTGCTTGAACACCTCGGAGGCTTCTTCCTCGCCGAGTGACATCAGCAGGATGGCTGCGTTCTCGAGTCCCTGATCGTCCATGGTTCTCTTCTGGCTTGTGCTGTCAGGCTACTTCGCCGCTGACCCAGCCGCGCACGATGTTGGCCACCGCCGCGGGGTTCTGGCGCGCCATGCCGCGGGCGCCTTCGAGCTGCAGCGTGGTCTTGGGCGGGGTGAGTTGCACCATCTCGGGTTCGGGCTCGGGCAGCTTGGGCTGCTCGTTCTCCACCACGTCGAGCTTGGGCGCCGGCGGCGGGGTGATCTGGCGCAGCGCCGGGCGGATCACCGAGAACACCAGCAGCAGCGCGACGAAGGCCAGGCCGGCGGGCACCGCGCCCGCACGGACCATGTCGGTGACCCAGGGCTGCTGCCACAGCGGCAGTTCCACCGCCTTGGCCGGCGCCTCGACGCGGAAGGGGATGTTGACCACCTTCACCGAGTCGCCGCGTTCCTTGTTGAAGCCGATGCTTTCCTGCACCAGGGCCGTGAGCTTGTCCAGCTCTTCGGCCGTCAGCGCGGTGGTGGTGACCTTGCCCTTCGCGTCGGTGGTGCTGCGGTGGTTGACCAGCACGGCGGCATTGATGCGCTTGATCGTGCCGGCCGCCTGGCGCTTCATGCTGACGGTCTTGTCGACCTCGTAGTTGACGGTGCTTTCCTTGCGCGCACCGCCGCCGGCCGACCCGGTCTGCGCGGCCTGCATCGGCGCCGAGGCGCCCTGCAGCGGCGCGGCGGCCGGCACCGGCGGCTGGTTGCTGGCCGCGCCGGGCACGCCGCTGGGCGTCGGCGTGGCAGCGTTGCTGGCCTCGCTCGAACGCTGGCTGCGCACGGCGGCCTCGCCGGTCTGGTTGGGCTTGAATTCCTCGGTGGTCGATTCGAGCTGGTTGAAGTCGATCTCGGCCGTCACCGTGGCGCGCAGGTTGTCGCGGCCCAGGGCCGGCTCGAGCAGGTCCTGCACGCGCTTGAGGTAGCTCGCCTCCACCTGCTGCAGGTACTGCAGCTGCTGCGTGTCCAGCCCCTGGTTCGCCTCGGGCGGGGCCGACAGCAGCGTGGAGTTCTGGTCGACCACGCTGACGGCCTTGACCGAGAGGTCGGGCACCGACGAGGACACCAGGTGCACGATGCCCGCCACCTGCGAGCGGTCCAGCGAGCGACCCGGGTGCAGCGTCAGCAGCACCGAGGCGCTGGGCTTCTGTTGGTCGCGGAAGAAGCCGTTCTGCGTCGGCAGTGCCAGGTGCACGCGGGCCGACTGCACCGCCGAGATCGAGGTGATCGAGCGCACCAGTTCGCCTTCCAGCGCGCGCTGCAGGTTGGTGCGCTCCTGCAGCTGGCTCTGGCCGAAGCGGGCGTTGTCCATCAGCTCGAAGCCGGTGGTCGTGCCCTTGGGCAGGCCGGCCTGCGCCAGCTTCAGGCGCAGCTCGGGAATCATCTCCGCCGGCACCAGCAGCGTGGTGCCGTCGCCGGCGGCCTTGTAGGGCACCTTCAGCGTGGCCAGCTGGCTGATCACCAGCCCGGCGTCCTTCTCGGAGAGGTTCGGGTACAGCGGCGCGAGGTTGCCGTTGCCGCTCCACAGCGCCAGCGCCACCATCACCGCCACCAGGCCGGCCAGGCCCAGCGCCAGCATCATCTTGGCCTTGGCCGGCATCAGCGCCAGGCGCGACATCGGCCCGGTCGGTGCCTCGGCGCGCTCGGCGGCAGCGTTGTTCGGGGTGATCGGTGTGACGTTGGCGTCCATGGGGGGCGGGTAGACGGAGGGATTCCGAATGCCAGGCATTGTTGGACAGCACGGGCCGAGACCAAGGCACAAACAACCCGCAATTCGGGCTTCAGTTCCTGCCATCGGTGCCGAGGGGGTGCTCCTACAGTGCAGCCCGTGGACAAGCCGTTCGCGCCTTGCACGCTGCCAATGCCATGGACCTGAAGCTCAAACCCTTCGACTTTGCACAAGCCGTTGCCCGTGCCGGGCTGCGGCCGGATGGCATGCCCATCGGCAATACCGGAAGTGCGGGCGCTGCCGGCAGCGCCGGCAAGGCCGGTGCGGTGGCCGGGCCCAGCTTCCAGAACGCGATGACCCAGGCCTTGCGCGACGTGAGTGCCGCGCAGGACGAGGCCGGCGCACTGCAGCAGGAATTTCAGCTCGGCAATTCTTCCGTGAGCCTGGAGCAGACCATGGTGGCCTCCGAGAAGGCCCGGCTTGGCTTCACCGCCGCGGTCTCGGTGCGCAACCGGCTGGTGCAGGCCTACTCCGAGATCATGAACATGCAGGTTTGACGGGAGCCGGGTCCGAACAAGCCCCTGGTTGCCGCGGCCCGTGCTGCCGCCTAAAGTGCGCCGGCGGCGATAGACCGCGATGGGAGCTCGGGCCCTGGATGGACGGCCATGCTGACAAGACGCTTGACGACGTAGCGGGCGTACACGCGATCGAGGCACGCTACCGGGCCAACCTGTTCCGCGCGATGTTCGGCATCACCGTGCTGGCACACGGCGCCTACATCGCGGGCATTGCGCGCTCGACGCCCTGGCACGGCTACCTGACGGTGGCGCTGGCGCTGGCGCTCGGCTGGCTGGTGGAGTGGGGCCCACCGCGGCTGTGGGGCGCGGCGCACGCGCTGCGGCATGTGCATGCGGTCAGCCTGCTGGGCACCCTGTACACGCTGCACCTGGCGGCCCTGGTGGCCGCCAGCGGCGGCGCCGCCGGTTCGCCGGCCAGCTGGTGGATGTCGGTCTACCCGTTCTACGTGATCCTGGCCGGTGCCGTGCCAACCGGCCTGGTGCTGCTGGGCGTGTCGCTGGCCTGGTTCGTCGCCGTGCACGTGGCGGTCGCGAAGGGCTGGCTGCCGGCCCCGGTGGACCGTCCCGAGGATGCCTGGCGCGGGTTGACGGCGATGGTCGGATCGTCGGCCGTGCTGGGACTGTTCATCGTGATGTCCACGCGCCGCCGATTCGAGCTGCGCGACGTGCTCCTGACCAACATGCAGCGGCTGGAGCGCGAGCGCGAGCAGGCGCGGGCCGATGCCAATGCCAAGGTGATGCTGTTGGCCAACATGAGCCACGAGCTGCGCACGCCGCTCAACGGCGTGATCGGCACCGCCGAACTGCTGGCCACGCCCGAGCTGGCGCCGGGCCAGCAGCGCCAGCTGCTGGGGCTGATGCGGCAGAGCGCCGACATCCTGAGCCAGCTGATCGACGACGTGCTGGACTACTCGCAGCTCGAGGCCGGCCGCATGCAGATCGAGCGCGCGCCCATCGACCCCCGCGCCACCGCGTTCAGCGTCGTCGAGCTGTTCGCGCCGCGCGCGCATGCCAAGGGCATCGAGATCGGCGGCTTCTTCGCCGCCGAGGTGCCGGCGATGGTGGAGGGCGATGCGACGCGGCTGCGCCAGGTGCTCGCCAACTTCATTTCCAACGCGGTGAAGTTCACCGAGCGCGGCAGCGTCTACCTGCGCTGCGAGTGCGAGGCCGCCGGCGAGGGCGCCGAAGGCTGGCTGCGCTTCGATGTCGAGGACAGCGGCATCGGCCTGGCGCCGGCCGCGCTGCAGCGCCTGTTCGAGCCCTTCGTGCAGGCCAGCCACAGCACCGCGCAGCGCTACGGCGGCAGCGGGCTGGGCCTGTCGATCTGCCGCCAGCTGGCCGAGCGCATGGGCGGCCGCGTGGCGGCGCAAAGCACGCCGGGGCAGGGCTCGGTGTTCTCCTTCTGGCTGCCGCTGCGCCCGCTGCCAGGGCCGGGCACGATCGAGTTTCCGCCGGTGCCGACCTTGGCCGGTGTGTGCCTGGTGGCGCGGCACGGCTTCATGCGCCGGCACCTGGCCGAGATGCTGGCGCTGCCCGGCATCCCGCTGCAGTGCGTTGACCGGCTCGATTCCGCGGTGCTGGACACGCTGGCGCCGCGCAGCGTGCTGGTGATCGACAGCGCGGCGTTCGACGACGCCGAATCGGCACGGCAGCTGCCCGCGGCGATTGCGCGCATGCACGCGCTGGGCTCGCTGCCGGTGATGCTCAGCACCACCGGCTCGCGTGACGCGCTGGTCAGCGTCACCGGCGCGACCGTTGTGCTGTACAAGCCGCTGCGCCTGTCGCGTCTGCTGGCCGTGCTGGCCCAGGCGCTGGAGTTTCAGCCCGCGCCGCCGGCCGTGGTGGCGCCGTCGCAGGGCGTGCCGCTGCAAGGGCTGCGCGTGCTGCTGGCCGAGGACAACCCGGTCAACCAGATCATTGCGCAGAGCATGCTCGAGCAACTGGGCGCTGCAGTGCGCGTCACCGCCAGCGGTGCGCAGACCCTGGACGCGCTGAGCCGCGATGACTTCGACCTGCTGCTGCAGGACTGCGAGATGCCCGATGTCGACGGGCTCGAGGTCACCCGCCGCTGGCGCCGGCACGAACAGCAGGCGCAGCTGGCGCCACTGCCGATCATCGCGGTGACCGGCCGTTCGCGGCGCGAGGCCTGGCCGGCCTGCAGCGCCGCCGGCATGGACGACTTTCTCGGCAAGCCCTTCCTGCGCGAGCAACTGGTGGCCGTGCTGATGCCCTGGGTGGCGCAGCGGCGCCAGGTGCTGGGCCCCGCATGACCTGAGCGCCTGAGAGCTCCTCGACGCCCCGCGGTCAGCAGTGGGGCACGTCCGGAAAGCCGCCGTCGGGGCCGCAGATGCTGGCGCGGCCCAGCCGCGTCATCTTCACCTGCAGCGCGTCGCCCTGGCGCGAAACCAGGCGCACGCGGCTCAAGGCCTGGACGCCTGTGCCGCTCTTGCCGTCGAAGGCAAAGGTCTCGGCCTCGGCGATGCTGATGCCCGGCAGGTCGCTCGCCTGTACCCGCTTGAGCACTGCGCCGCCGGTGGCAGCGCAGCCGGCCTGCGGGTCCAGCGTGATCGCGTAGCACCACTGCGCGCCGGGCTGGAACACCAGGTACATCGGCGCCCCGCGGCGGGTGGATTCATGGCGCGCCTCGCCGAGATCGGCCACCAGCGTGGCGGCAGCGGCCTTCAGGCGGTTGCGCGCCAGCCAGCTCGCGAAGGGCGGTGCGGCCAGCGAGGTCAGCACCGCCAGGATGCCCAGGCCGATCATCAGCTCGATCAGCGTCAGGCCCAGGGGGCGGCGGGTCGCGCGCGGGGAGGGGGCGGGGGACTTCATGTCGGCCAGCAGTTGCGGCTGGGTTCCTGGTAGCTGAGCGCGCCCTCGACGCGCAGCCGCACCACGGTGCAGTCGCTGTCGCGGGCCTGATCGCCCTGGGCGCTGGCGGTCACCTGGTAGCTGTCCGGGCCGCTGGTCAGCAGCGCGATGCGGTACAGACCGCTGCCGCTCTGGCCGCTCAGATTGCCGGGCAGCTGGTCGATCGCCTCGGCATAGCGGCCGTAGCGCTCACGGTACTGTTCCTGCGCCAGCTGAAGGCGCTGCAGCGTGATGGCGGCCTCGGCGCGGTGGCTGCGCAACTGCTGTGCGCGGAAGGTGGGCAGCGCGACCATCGCCAGCAAGGCCGTGACGACCAGGGCGACGCAGAGCTCGACGAGCCCGAATCCACGCTGCTTCATGATGCCGGCTTCAGCTCAGCGACAGCATGCGCCGGCGCTTCTGGGTCTGGTCGATGTAGCGCTGCAGCGCGCGCTCGGCGCTGCCGTCCATGCGCACCAGCTCGCAGCCCAGGCGCACGCCGCGCGCGCTCTGGTGCATCGAGGTGATGTGGTGCACGTGCAGCGTGGCCGTGAGGCGCGTGTCGGGGTCCAGCTCCAGCCGCACCGCGTGCAGCGTGAGGCCGGCCTCGAGCGGCGGCATGTCGTCGGGCATCAGCAGCGCGCAGCCGCCGATGCTGACGTCGAGCACGCGCAACGAAAGCTGGATGTCCGGCAGGGCGGGATGGCGCAGCAGCGCGACCGGCGCGCTGCGCTCGATCGTGCGCACGCGGTAGGCCTGGCGGCGCTGGAAGCGGTAGACCCGCTTGGGCATCGCGGCCTGCAGCGCGCAGGCCTTGTTGCCGCGCACCAGCATCAGGTGCTGCAGGTCGAACTGCACCTTCACCGCTTCGAGGTAGGCCACCGCGGTGACCTCGTTCGACTCGACCAGCTGCTGCACCTGCGCGTTGTCGCCGTCGGCCTGGAAGGCCAGGCGCTGGCTGGCGGAGTCCACCGTCCACAGCGCGGTGGCCAGGGCCACGCCTTCGGGCGCGCTCAGGTTCACCGGGGTGCTGCCGTCCATCAGCTGGCGCATCAGCGCGGCGATCTCGCGCGCCGATTCAAGGCGGAATGCGGCGAACGGGTCCAGACCGTCCGCGTCGCCCATCGGGGCGGGCTGGGTGTCCATGAAGCTCATCGCGGAGCCCTCCGGTGCGGCTGGGTCGGTGCCTTGGTGATGCGGTCAGTGCAAGGTCTTGGGCTTGCCCGCCATCAGGTGGTCGAGATCGTCCAGCCAGGGTTCGGCCAGGTGGCGGATCTCGGCGTCGTTGACCAGGATGCGCTTCATGATGCGCGACTTCAGCTGGCTTTCCTCGGCGCTGAGGTTGTTGCCGCGGGCGGCGTTCTTCAGCTGGCTGATCAGCAGCACACACGCACCTTCGAGCTTGATCACGTGATCCCAGTTGCCGGCGCGCGCAGCGTCGAGCATGTCGGCGCTGGCCTTCTCGATGGCCTCGTAATAGGACAGTAGGCTGGTGTTCATGATGGGACGGGGCTGCCGGAGGGGGTCAGTTGTGGGCTTGTGCGGCGGGGGTCTCGCCGATGGCGAGCCAGGCATCGCGCAGCGGCGTCACCAGGTTCACGCACTCGTCCAGGGCTTTTTCGTCATTGCGCAGGTTGGCTTGAGTCAGACGAAGGCAGACATAGGCGTACAAATCCGCCAGATCGCCGGCGAGCTTGCCGCCGGAGGTCAGGTTCAAGCCGGCCTTCAGGCCTTCGTCGATGATGCGGACGGCCTGGCCGATCGCCGCGCCCTTGGTCTGCACGTCGCCGGCGCGCATCGCGCCCCGGGCCTTGTGGATGGCCGCGAACAGGCCCTCGAACAGCAGCGTGATGAGACGGTGCGAAGAGGCCTGGTCGACGATGGATTGAACGCCGACCGTCTGGTAGGCGCCGACGAATTGCCGGCCGCGGGGCGTGGGTGCTGCAAACGACGCGAAGGACATGATGGATGTTCTGCGTGAGGGGTGGCGTTGGCTGTACTGGTGTTATCGGTCGGCCCGGGTTCCGCTTGAGCCGCGCGACGCCCGGTCTTACCCGCTGTTTCTGCCTTTGGAAGAAGGGCCCGTCCAAATGAAAAAACCGGCTGCGGCGCGCACGGCGCCGGCAACCGGTGGAGCGGTGGACGTGCTTTTGAGGCGTTAGCTGCTGCTGCTGCTCTTGGCCAGCATGGCCATCTGCTGCGTGACGTAGCTCGACAGGCTGTTCAGCGAGGCCATCTGCCCGTCCAGCGCGGTGTACTGGCGGCGCAGGCGGGCCTCGGTCTGGTCGAGGCGGTTCTGCATGTCGTCCTGGCTCTTGGTGTTGCGGCTGAGCATGCTCTGCAGGCTGGTGTTCTTGCTGTCGAAGGTGCCGCCGGTGGACAGCGCCGCATCGGCCAGGGCCTTGTAGCGGCGGATGAAGCCGCTGCTGGCGCTGTCGGCGCCGGTGGCTGTGAGCACCTTCTTCAGCTCGGGCAGGTTGCCCATCGCATTGGTGAGCTTGGCGTCGTCGACGCTGAGCGTGCCGTCCGAGCCCATCGTGATGCCCACATCCGACAAGCGGGTGAAGGTCGACGATGCGCTGCTGGCGACATTGATCACCGTGCGCAGCTGGTTCAGCAGCGAGACCGCGGCCGAATCGCCCTGCAAGGTGCCGGCGGTCTTGGTGTCGCTGTCGTAGACGGTCTGGGTGCGCAGCTGGTTGGCGATGTCGTTGTAGGCGGTGACGAACTCGGTGATCTTGGTCTTGATGCTGGCGGTGTCGGCAGCCACGGCCACGCTCACCGGTGAGGCGGTTTCCTTCATCAGCGTGAGGCTCAGGCCGTCCACCACATCGGTCAGCGTGTTGCTGGCCGAGCGAACCGAGATGCCGTTGATCTGCAACTGGGCGTCGATCGCGCTGGCGCCCAGCGTCATCTGCGAGGGGCCGCCGCCCTGGTCGTAGTTCAGGATCGACAGGCCCTTGGTGTCGTCGCCGTCGTCGAAGGTCTCGGTGGCGGTGAGGCGGAAGGCATTTTCGGCGCCGGTGTCCTTCGAGCGGATGGACAGGCGCGCGCCCGAGGCGTCATTGACGATGCTGGCCACCACGCCGGCGCCGGCGGCGTTGATCTTGTCGCGAATCGCCGTGAGGCTGGTGTCGTTCTCGCTGATCTCCACCGTGATCGGCGAGCTGCCGGTCTTGGCCGCGAAGGGGTTGTTGACGTCGCCGGTCCAGGTGCCGAGCTCGATCTTCAGCGTGCCCGCATTGAGCTGCGAGTCTGCCGAAGGCTGTGCTGCGGCGGTGGCGGTCTGGGCCACGGCGAGCTTCTGCACGTTGACCGAGTAGCTGCCGGCCGCGCTGCCGCTGCCGGTGGTCACCTTGATCGCCGAGGTGTCCGACGGCGTCGCGGTGGTCTGGCTCCACAGCGTCAGCGAGGTCAGTGCGTTGGCCTTGCTCTGCAGCGTCGAGAACAGGCCCTGGATCTTGCCGAAGGTCGAGATCTTGGTGTTCAGCCCGCTGGCGGCGGTCTTCAGCGCATCCAGCGGCTTCGACTCCACCGCCATCAGCTGCGTGATGATGCTGTTGACGTCCAGGCCGCTGCCCAGCCCTGCGGAGCTGATGCTGCCGACATTCGAGACGGATGAGGTCATGGCGTGGTTTTCCTTCGCCTACGGTCTATCGGCTCACGCGCGCGGCGCTTGAGGCGATCGGCCAAAAAAAAAGAGCCAGCCCGTGAGGGCTGGCCCGAGGATCGAGCCCCCCGGCTCCTGTTCACGTTCAACCTTGAAGCAACTTCAGGACCTGCTGCGGCAGCGCATTGGCCTGCGCGATCATCGCGTTGCCGGCCTGTTGCAGGATCTGCGCGCGGCTCAGGTTCGCGGTTTCGGCCGCGAAGTCGGCATCCATGATCCGGCCGCGCGAGGCCGACTGGTTTTCCGAAGAGGTCTGCAGCACGCCGATGATGGCTTCGAAGCGGTTCTGCGCCGCGCCGTAGGTGGCCCGCTCGCTGTTGAGCTTGTCCATCATCGCGTCGAGGTTGGTGATCGCGGTGCTGGCGGTGGCCGCCGAGGTCACGTCGCCGCCGGTCACGGCCGTGACGGTGGCGTCGGCCGACAGGTCGGTGGTGGTGACGGTGACGGTCTGTCCCGCGTCGGCGCCCACCTGGAAGTCGGTCGGACCGGCGCCGCCGGCCAGCACGGCCAGCCCGTTGAAGGTGGTGGCGCCGATGGTGCGCGTGATTTCCTGCGCCAGCTGCTGGTACTCGGCGTCCAGGCTGGTGCGGTCGGCGGCCGTGTTGGTGCCGTTGGCCGACTGCACCGCGAGTTCGCGCATGCGCTGGGCCATGTCGGTGAGCTTGCCGATCGCGCCTTCAGCCGTCTGCGACAGGCTGATCGCGTCGTTGGCATTCCGGATCGCGACGTTCATGCCGCGCACTTGCGCGTTCATGCGTTCGGCGATGGCCAGGCCGGCGGCGTCGTCCTTGGCGCTGTTCACGCGCAGGCCCGACGACAGGCGCTGCATCGAGGTCGCGAGCGAGTTCTGCGACATCGACGTGTTGCGCTGCGCGTTCAGCGAGGCAATGTTCGTGTTGATCGTCTGGGCCATGGTGGTGCTCCACAAGAATCGATGACTCCCGGAGACCTTGCCTGGCCCGTTGCGCGGCCTGTCTGGCAATCCATCCGGTTGCGCCACCGCGGAATGCGATGACGTTCAAATGGATTGTCGGCATCGCCGCGGCGAGCAATGCCCGGATATGCGGCGCGAATACCCGCCAGTTCGCGCCCCTTGTGCGCACCAAAAGAAAAAGCGCCGCCGTTGGGGGGCGGCGCCTCTGCTCGAGAGGGCGTTTGCCGGAGCGCGGGATCAGCCGCGCAGCAGGGCCATCACTTGCTGGGGCAGCTGGTTGGCCTGGGCGATCATCGCGTTGCCGGCCTGCTGCAGGATCTGCGCGCGGCTCAGGTTCGCGGTTTCCGCCGCGAAGTCGGCATCCATGATGCGGCCCTTGGCGGCAGCCTGGTTCTCCGAGGACGTCTGCAGCACGTTGACGATGGCGTCGAAGCGGTTCTGCGCGGCACCGTAGGTGGCCCGCTCGGTGTTCAGCTTGTCAATCAGCGTGTCCAGGTTGGTGATCGCGGTCGAGGCGGTGCCGGCCGTGGTGATGTCGCCACCGGTGACAGCCGTGACAGCGGCGTCGGCCGACAGGTCGGTCGTCGTCACCGTGACGGTCTGGCCCGAGTTGGCACCGACCTGGAAGTCTTGCGCACCGGCATTGCCAGCCAGGATGTTCAGGCCGTTGAACGACGTGGCACCGATGGTCCGCGTGATTTCCTGGCCCAGCTGCTGGTATTCGGCGTCGAGGCTGGTGCGGTCGGCGTTGGTGTTCGTGCCGTTGGCCGATTGCACGGCCAGTTCACGCATGCGCTGCACCATGTCGGACAGCTTGCCGATCGCGCCTTCAGCGGTTTGCGCCAGGCTGATCGCGTCGTTGGCGTTGCGCGCCGCGACGTTCATGCCGCGCACTTGGGCGTCCATGCGGCTGGCGATGGCCAGGCCGGCGGCGTCGTCCTTCGCGCTGTTGACGCGAAGACCCGACGACAGACGCTGCATCGAGGTGGAGAGGGAACTCTGCGACATCGACGTATTGCGCTGCGCATTCAGTGACACCACGTTGGTGTTGATGGTCATGGCCATGATGAACTCCTAAAGGTTTCCCAGATATCCCGGCAATAGCGCCGACGTTACTCAGGTTGCACACCCCGAAGTGCAGGTGAGCTTCCGTTGCTGGCCCGACGGGGTTCATCACCTTCGCCGGAGCCCGCCCGCGCTAGTCGCCGGTGGATATCAGTGTTTGTCGTGTTTCACCGCTATCCCTCGGCCGGCTAACCGGACCGCGGGGGCCTTTCGACCGCCCGTTGGGATGGGTATCGGCCCGCCGGTCGCGCAACTTGAGGGTGTTTCGGGGCGCTTTTTCGCGCCGTGTCAATCACTTCTTCGGCCGAATGCGTGACCTTCGGCACGAAGGCGGCCATCAATTCGGGCCGGGAATTGCCGTCTTGGGAAACGGCCCGCCGAGGACACGGCTTTCAGACAGTTGCCGGACGGCTGGGCCGTAGCGACACCAGGGCTTCGATGCGTTTGAGCAGTTCGCGGTCGTGCCAGGGCTTCTTGAAGATGCCGTACAGGCCCTGGCAGTCGTGCACCTTGGCCTGCAGCTCGTCGTGCCCGGTGATGGCCAGGATCGGCAGGTCTTCGGTGTCGAGGCTGCCCTGAACCGCGGCGATCAGCTCGATGCCGTTCATGTTCGGCATTTCGAGATCGGTCACCAGCACCGCGAAGCGGCCGCGGCTGAGCACGTCGAGTGCCTCGACCCCGTCGCAGGCCGTCTCCACCGCGTAGCCCGCGCCCTCGAACAGCTTGCGCAGCTTGGCCCGCGCCACCGCAGAGTCGTCCACCACCAGCAGGCGTGCCGGCTCATAGCGCCCCGGCGGCGCCGGCGGCGCGGGCGGCAGGGGCGCGCTGGCCGGGGCGGCGGGGTCGTCACGTCGGGCCGCCAGCAGCAGCAGCACGGCAATCGGGATCGCGATGACGAATGGAATCAGGTAGACGTTGAGGGTGTCTGCTTCGAACATCGATCGGCACCTGCGGGCTGAAACGGCCGGTATCCGGACGTTCGAATCATTGTGCCGTGGCCGGTGGCGGTGCGGGGCGCTGGCGATGGTCGGGGCGGCGGAGACAGCGTGTAGGAATTTGCCTGACAAGGCCGACCGAAAAAGCGGGACTCCAGATCACGAATTGGCCTGATGTTCCGGTCCAGTTCCGATCTCTACAGTTCGTTTCACGCTGAACGAACTTCTTAACCCCTCGCCACACACCCCGGAGCCAGCACCCATGAACGCCGACCAGATCCTCGCCGAAATCCGTGAAGCCAACCTGTCGTACCTGATGCTGGCGCAAAGCCTGATCCGGGCCGACCGCGAGCAAGCCCTGTTCCGCCTGGGCGTGAGCGAGGAAACCGCGACGCTGATCGCCACGCTGACCCCGGCCCAGATGATGAAGATCGCCTCGGGCAACACGCTGCTGTGCCGCATGCGCTGCGACGATGACCTGGTCTGGGGCCTGCTGACCAGCCACGGCAAGGCCTCCGCGAACGACGCCGTCTCCCGCCTGCACGCTTCGATCCTTCTCGCCGGCCGCCACCAAGAAGCCGCTTGAAATTGTCGGCCCCGGCCGCCTGGCGTTCGCGGGCGCAGCCGGTCCACCGGACCGTCCGCGTCCACGCTCACCCCCCGAGGGGCTGACGAAGACGGCCCGGGAAACCCGGATCCGCCTTCGCCCTTCGATCCGCACCGCCCCTGGTCGCCGTTGGCGACCGGTCCCAAAGGGACACTTGTCCAGAACCACCGGAGAGAGAGCATGACCCGCAGCAAGAGCATCCTGACCGAAGCCAAGCAGATCGAGACCGCCGTCGAACTGATCCGCCTGGGTGCCCGGCTGCAAGTGCTGGAGAGCGAGACCGACCTGAGCTACGAGCGCCTGCTGCGCCTGTACAAGG
>CAZXLI010000076.1:0-24279 GCA_964641795.1 uncultured Bordetella sp.
GCGCAGCGCAATGGCGTCGCGCTGGCCTACCCCAGCGTCGAGGCGCTGCGCGCGGCCTACGCCTTCACCGATCTGCAGAGCTTCCTCGACATCTACTACGCCGGTGCCAGCGTGCTGCTGAAGGAGCAAGACTTCTTCGACATGGCCTGGGCCTACTTCCAGCGCGCGGCGGCCGACAACGTGGTGCATGCCGAGCTGTTCTTCGACCCGCAGACGCACACCGCGCGCGGTGTCGACATCGGCACGGTGATCCGCGGCCTGCACCACGCCTGCCAGCGCGCCCATGCCGAGCTGGGCATCAGTGCCGCACTGATCCTGTGCTTCCTGCGCCATTTGAGCGAAGACGAGGCACTGGCCACGCTGGAAGCCGCGCTGCCGTACCGGCACCACTTCATCGGCGTCGGGCTGGACAGCAGCGAGCGGGGTCATCCGCCCGAGAAGTTCGCCCGCGTGTTCGAGAAGGCGCGCGCGCTGGGCCTGCACCTGGTGGCCCATGCCGGCGAGGAAGGGCCGCCGGCCTACATCCACAGCGCGCTCGACGTGCTGCGGGTCGAGCGCATCGACCATGGCGTGCGCTGCCTCGAAGACCCCGCGCTGGTGCAGCGGCTGGCCGCCTCGCGCATGCCGCTGACGGTGTGCCCGCTGTCCAACGTCAAGCTCTGCGTGTTCAAGGACCTGTCGCAGCACAACCTGCCGGCGTTGCTGGACGCGGGCCTGTGCGCGATGGTCAACAGCGACGACCCCGCCTATTTCGGGGGGTACCTGAACCAGAACCTGGTCGAGACCTTCGCGGCGCTGCCGCAGCTGGGGCCGCGCCAGGCGCACCAGCTGCTGCGCAACGGCTTCGAGGCCAGCTTCGTCGCCGACGACAAGCGCCAGGCCTGGTACCGGCAGCTCGATGCCGCGTTCGAGGGGGCTGCCGCGGCCGGGTGAGCCAGCCACTGGCACCCGTATTGCTTCGCTCCCGCTGAGCGCCTGCCGATCGTGCGGGCAAGGGAGCGGGAAAAGTTCATGAACCCACCTCGAAGGAGCCAGGGGCGTTGTCACGCTCCAGGCTGATACTGGCGAGCGTTTCAAAGGCCGGGGAGGGCCGTGATCTGGCGGGCGTTGCACCAGTGCGATCTGGGGCTGCACCGCTAGGGATTCCACGGGACAAATCTAGGGGCTCGCCACCTCAACGAGTGGGATGACCATGTTAGTTTCGGCGTCTTGCCCCCAAAAGGGGCGGACTCCGAGAAGCCGCTTTTTCAAGGCGGCCAACACGGCGCGAGGTGGGCAACGCCTGCCGGCACCGGACTCGGGATGGTGTACGTGAACGGTGGACAAGGAATTCCAATGAAGACGGACGGGCGGGACCAGTGGCACGGGCCTGGGGGTGCAGCCGCTTCGTACCGGGCGCCGATGCCGGCGTCGCGCCGGACCGGGCGCCGTGCTGACGGCACAGGCCCCGCGAACCTTGCAGCGCCCGCCGGCGTGCCGCCCGGGCCGCTGAAACCAACCGCCATGGGGATGCCGCGATGACACCCTTGACTCCGTCGGAGCCGTTCCGCACCTTCGTCTTCAGCCCGGCCGGCCTGGCCGATGTCACGCTGGTGGTGGCCGCCTGCCGCGCCGGCGGCGTCGGCGTGCTGAACGCCGAGCTGGGCCTCGATGCGGCCGCCATCGTGCCGCTGCTGGACCGCGTGGCCGGCTTCGTGCCGCAGGGCTATGGCGTCAAGCTGGCCGAGATCGATGCCTTGCTGGCGGCCGCGCTGCAGCGCCATGCCGCGCTGGGGCTGCGCTGGCTGATCGTCGAGCCGGCCGTGCTGGACCAGCATCCGGGCCTGCTGGCCGACCTGCGCGCGGCCGGCGTCAAGCTGCTGGTCGAGGTGCTGGACGCGACGCTGGTCGGCGCCGCGCCGGAGGCCCGCTGCGACGGCCTGGTCCTGAAAGGCAACGAATCCGGTGGCTTCGTCGGCGACGACGCCAGCTTCATCCTGCTGCAGAAGTGGCATGGCCGCACGACGCTGCCGCTGTACCTGCGTGGCGGCATGACGCCCGCGGTGGCCGCCGCCTGCCATGCGGTGGGCCTGGCCGGCGGCGTGCTCGACGCGCAGGTGCTGCTGATGCCCGAATCGCCGCTGCGCACGGCGCTGCAGCCGCTGCTGGCCAGCCTGTCCGGCAACGAGACGCTGGCCGTGGGCGACGGCGAGCACGGCGAGTACTTCCGCATCCTGCTGCGCCCGGGTCACACGGTGGCCAAGGCCTTCAGCACCGAAGGCGATGGCCAGGGCCACGCCGGCCTGCGCGGGCTGGTGCAGGGCAAGCTGAACTGGGCCGATCCCAAGGCCGGCCTGCTGCCGGTGGGCCACGACATCTGCTTCGCCGCGCCCTGGGCCAGGCAGCACGGCCACCTGGCCGGCCTGCTGCGCGCGATCGACGATGCCGTGGCGCAGCAGCTGCGCCAGGCGGTGCAGGCCCGCAGCATCACCGCCGGCGCGCCGCTGGCGCAGGCGCTGGGCATTCCGCTGCCGCTGATCCAGGGGCCGATGACGCGGGTGTCTGATGTCGCCGCCTTCGCGCAGAACGTCGCCGAGGGCGGCGCGCTGCCGATGGTGGCGCTGGCGCTGCTGAAGGGCCAGCCGCTGGTCGACCTGCTCGAGGAAACCGCGCAGCGACTCGGTGACAAGCCCTGGGGCATTGGCCTGCTGGGCTTCTCGCCGCAGCCCTTGCTCGACGAGCAGCTGGCCGTCTCGGTGCGCTTCAAGCCCTCGTACGCCATCATCGCCGGCGGCCGGCCCGACCAGGCCGTCACGCTGGAGCAGGCCGGCATCCCGACCTTCCTGCACGTGCCCTCGGCCAACCTGCTGCCGATGTTCCTGGCCGAAGGCGCGCGCCGCTTCATCTTCGAAGGCCGCGAATGCGGCGGCCACATCGGGCCGCTGTCCAGCTGCGTGCTGTGGACGACGATGGTCGAGCGGCTGCTGGCCGAGCTGCCCGCCAGCAAGGTCAAGCCCGAGGACATCCAGCTCATCTTCGCCGGCGGCATCCACGACGCGCTGTCCTCGGCCTTCGTGCAGGTGCTCACCGCACCGCTGGCCGCCAAGGGCGTGCGCATCGGCATCCTGATGGGCAGCGCCTACCTGTTCACCGAGGAGATCGTCAGCTCCGGTGCGGTGGTGCAGGGCTTCCAGGACGTGGTGATCGCCTGCGAGCGCACCGTCAACCTCGAGTCCGGCCCCGGCCATGCCAGCCGCTGCGGCTACACCGCCTTCGCCGAAGACTTCTTCCGCCAGCGCGCCGCACTGCGCGCGCAGCAGATGCCGGCCGACGAGGCCCGCCGCGTGCTCGACGACCTGATCCTCGGCCGCCTGCGCATAGCGTCCAAAGGACGCGACCGTGGCGGTGAAGGTGGCGCCCTGCGCGAACTCACGCCCGAACAGCAGCAGGCCGACGGCATGTACATGCTCGGCCAGGTGGCGATGCTGCGCGAGCGGACCACCCGCATCGCCGCGCTGCACCGCGAGGTGACCGAGGATGCCGCGGCCCTGCTGGCGCACCGGCTGATCGAAGCCGCGCCGCAGCCCGACCAGGTGCTGGGCGCCGGACCGGCCGACGTGGCCATCGTCGGCATCAGCACGCTGCTGCCCAAGGCCAATTCCACCCGCGAGTTCTGGCAGAACATCGTCGACAAGGTCGACGCGATCACCGAGATCCCGCGCCACCGCTGGGACTGGCGGCTGTACTTCAGCGAAGACCGCCACGAGAAGGACAAGATCTACTCGAAGTGGGGCGGCTTCCTCGACGACATGCCCTTCGACCCGACGCGCTACGGCATGCCGCCGAAGTCGGTCGATGCGATCGACCCGATGCAGATCATGGCGCTCGAGGTGGCGCAGCGCGCGCTGGTCGACGCGGGCTATGCCGACAAGTATTTCAACCGCGAACGGGCCTCGGTGATCATCGGCGCCTCGGGCGGCACCGGCGATGTCGGCACCCAGTACGGCCTGCGCGCCGAGCTGCCGCGCTTCTCGGGCCAGCTGCCCGACGACATCGCCAATCGCCTGCCCGAGTGGACCGAGGACAGCTTCGCCGGCATCCTGGTCAACGTGATCGCCGGCCGCATCGCCAACCGGCTGAACTTCGGCGGCGCCAACTTCACCACCGATGCGGCCTGCGGGTCCTCGCTGGCCGCGGTGTACCAGGGCGTCTCCGAGCTGATCGCCGGCCGCTCCGATTTCGTGCTAGCGGGTGGCGTCGACACGGTGCAGGGCCCGTTCGGCTACCTGTGCTTCAGCAAGACGCAGGCGCTGTCGCCGCGCGGCCGCTGCTCCACCTTCGACAGCACCGGCGACGGCATCGCGATCAGCGAAGGCCTGGCGATGATCGCGCTGAAGCGCCTGGCCGATGCCGAGCGTGACGGCGACCGCATCTACGCGGTGATCAAGGGTGTCGGTGCCTCGAGCGACGGCAATGCCAAGGGCATGACCGCGCCGCTGCCCGCCGGCCAGCTGCGCGCGATGCGGCGCACCTACGCGCAGGCCGGCTACGGGCCGGACAGCGTCGGCCTGTTCGAGGCGCATGGCACCGGCACGGTGGCCGGCGACACCGCCGAGCTGGAGTCCACCACCACGCTGATCCGCGAGCACAAGCACAGCCCGCGCCAGGCGGTGGTCGGCTCGGTCAAGACCATGATCGGCCACACCAAGGCCACCGCCGGTGTCGCGGGCCTGGTGAAGGCCGCGCTGGCGCTGCACCACCAGGTGCTGCCGCCGCACCTGCACGTGAAGGTGCCGAACGCGATCCTGCGCGACGAGTCGAGCCCGCTGCATGTGCTGGCCGAGCCGATGCCCTGGCTGCCCGATGGCGACACGCCGCGGCGGGCCTCGGTCAGCGCCTTCGGCTTCGGCGGCACCAACTTCCACGTGACGATGCAGGAGTACCGCGGCGAGTACCGCGAGTGGCTCAAGCCCGTCACCACCGACCGCTGGCCGGCCGAATTGCTGCTGCTGGGCGAGGCCGACAAGGCCGCGCTGCTGCAGCGCCTGGGTGAGCTGGCCACCGGCCTGGCGGCCGCACCGGCGCTCGAGGTGCGCGACCTGGCGGCTTCGCTGGCGCGCGACTTCACGACCGGCGGCGAGACGCTGGCGATCGTGGCCGAGGGCATCGCCGACCTGGCGGCCAAGCTCGACAAGGCCCAGGCCTTCCTGCGTGGCGAGGCCAAGGCCTTGCCGCCGGGCGTCTACCACGGCGCGGCGGGCGCCGAGCCCGGCAAGCTGGCGGTGCTGTTCCCGGGCCAGGGTTCGCAGTACACCGGCATGCTGCGCGACCTGGCGGTGCGCTTCCCCGAGTGCGCGGCCACGCTGGCCGAGGCCGACGCGGCCTTGAAGGCGGCGTTCGACCAACGCTTCGGTGCCGGCCATCCGCTGTCGCGCTTCATCCTGCCGCGCGGCGCCTACAGCGACGACGACAAGGCCGCAGCCACCAAGGCCCTCACCAGCACCGATGTCGCGCAGCCGGCGCTCGGTGCGGTGTCGGTCGCGGTGTGGCGGCTGATGCAGTCGCTGGGCCTCAAGGCCGACATGGCGGCCGGCCACAGCTATGGCGAATTCGTGGCCCTGCATGCCGCGGGCGCCTTCGACTTCGCGGCGCTGATGCAGCTGTCGGCCGCACGCGGCCGCTTCATCGTCGACGCGGCCAAGGCCGGTGGCTCCGAACTCGGCACGATGGCCGCGGTGCCGGCGGTGCGCAAGGACGTGGAAGCCGCGATCGCCGGCATCGACGGCGTGATCGTCGCCAACCACAACGCGCCGCTGCAGAGCATCGTCTCGGGCACCCACGCCGCGGTGAAGCAGGCGATCGAAGCGCTGGCCAAGGCCGGCATCGAGGCCACGCCGATCCCGGTGGCCGCGGCCTTCCACTCGGTGCTGGTGCAGCCGGCCCAGGCGCAGCTGGCCGCGATGATCGAGGCCACGCCGTGGTCGGCCACGCGCATCCCGGTGTACTCGAATGCCCGCGCCGAGGCCCACGATGCTGACGTCCAAAAGGTGCGGCAGTGCATGGCCGAGCACCTGGTGCAGCCGGTGGAGTTCGTGGCCGAGATCGAGGCCATGGTCGAGGACGGTGCGCGCACCTTCGTCGAGGTCGGCCCGAAGTCGGTGCTGAGCAAGCTGGTCGGCAAGATCCTCGCCGGCCGCCCGCACCTGGCGGTGGCCACCGACGATGGCAGCGGCATCGGCGGCCTGCTCAAGGCACTGGGCCAGCTGGCCTGCGCCGGGGTGGCGCTGGACTGGCAGCGCCTCTTCGCGGGCCGCGATTGCCGGCTGGGCGACACCGACAACCTGGCCGCGATGCAGCGCGTGACGGCACTGCCGCGGCATGCCTGGCTGCTCAACGGCAGCCGCGCGCGCCGCGCCGGCGAGCCGCCGCAGCAGGTGGGCGTGACGCTCGAAGAGCTGCCGCGCCTGCAGGCGGCCGCGGCGACGTCGCCGCCCGTCGCGCCGGCGGCCGACCCGCTGCCGGCCGCGCCGCCCGCTGCGTCTGCCAACGCCGCCGTGCCGTATGGGGCGCCGGCGGCCCGATCCCCATTCCCCACGTCCCCCCGATCCTGGAAGAAGGAGGTCCCGATGACCGAGCGACGAACCGTGCCCCCTGCCGCGGGGGGCTCGGCGGTGATGTCGGAGTATTTCGACACCATGCGCCAGTTCCTGGAAACGCAGGAACGCGTGATGGCCATGTTCATGGGTGCCGAGGTCTCGGCGCCCGCGGCACGGCCGATGCTGCGGCCTCTTGCGCGCCCCGCGGCGCAGCCGCTCACATCCCTGCAGCCTTTGCAGCGCGTGTCCGAGGTCGAGGCCACACCGGTGCCGCAACCGGCGGCCGCGGCCAAGCCGGTACCCGCGGCGGTGGTGCCGCCGGCACCCGCGCCGGTACCCGCCCCCGTGGCGGCGGCGCCGGCGCCGGTGCCTGCCGCCGCCCCTGCGCAGAAGGCTGCGCCGGCCCCTGCGCCGGCGGCAACGGCCGACACTGCGCTCGGCCGCGACAAGCTGGCCGACATGCTGCTGGCCATCGTCGAGGACAAGACCGGCTACCCGCGCGACATGGTCGGGCTGGACCAGAACCTCGAATCCGACCTCGGCATCGACTCGATCAAGCGCATCGAGGTGGTCGGCGCGATGATGCAGAAGCTGCCCGAAGGCCTGCGTGCCGCGCTGACCGACAGCCGCACCAAGCTGAACACGCAGCCCACGCTGAACGGGATGCTCGACATCCTGGCCGGCGCCAAGCAGGGGGCCACGGTCCCTTTTGAAGTGGCCGAGGCGGCCCCATCGGCCGACCAGGGTTCCGCTGCCCTGGCCGCGCTGCCGCCTCGGTATGCCATGCAAGCGGTGGCAGAGCCGATCCCTTCCGATGTGGCTCGCCAACTGAACACCGGCCATTGGCTCGTTGCGCCCGACGCGACCGGCCAGCTGGCCGACACGATGAGCGCCGCGCTCGCGCAGCGCGGCTGCACCGTGCACCGGCTGCCGCGCGAGCTGCTGGCCGACGAGGCGGGCCTGGCCGCGTGGATCGCCGCCCAGCGCGCGACGCTGACGCCGCTGGCCGGCCTGCTGCACCTGGCACCGGTCGGCTCGGCAGCGATCGATCCCCAAGGCACGGTCGACGGCTGGCGCCGCAGCCTGCAGGCCAACGAGAAGTCGCTGTACCAGCTGCTGCACGGCTTCAGCGCTGCGCTGGCCGACGGCAGCCAGGTGCTGGCGGCCAGTGCGTTGGGCGGCGGCTTCGGCCGCAGCGCGGTGCCGGCGGCCGATGGGCTGCTGCTGCAAGGCGGTGCGCCGGGCGTGCTGAAGTCCTTGCTCGAGGAGCGGCCGACGTTGCGTGTCAAGGCGATCGACCTCGATCCGGCCGCGCAGGCCGCCTGGGGCGACCAGTTGCTCGACGAACTGCTCGCCGTCGGCGGCCGCCAGGAAGTCGGCTACCCGCAGGGCCAGCGCACGATCTTCCGCACCGTCGAGGCGCCGGCCGCGGCGCCGCATCCCGAAGCCAGGCTCGACGACATCGTCGTGCTCGCCACCGGTGGCGCGCGCGGCATCACCGCCGAGGTGCTGCGCGAGCTGGCGCGGCCCGGCAACACGCTGGTGTTGACCGGCCGCAGCGCGCTGCCGGCCACCGAGAGCGCCGACACCGCCGCGCTTGATAACACCGAAAAGCTGCGGCAGTTCTTCGTCGCGCAGGCGCGTGCCGGCGCCATCAAGATCGGCGATGTGCCGCGCAAGGTGCAGGCCGTGCTCGGCGAGCGCGAGATGCGCCAGAACATCGCGGACTTCCGCCAGCGCGGCGCGGCGGTGGAGTACCACGCGGTCAATGTCACCCGCGAAGCCGACCTCGCGGCGCTGGTGGCCGATGTACGCGGCCGCCTCGGCGCGATCCACGGCATCGTCCATGGCGCGGGGGTGATCGAGGACAAGCTGCTCGCCGACAAGCAGCCCGAGAGCTGGTCCCGCGTGGTCGAGACCAAGGTCATCGGCCTGCTGCTGCTGCACAAGCTGGTGCCGGCGGCCGACCTGCGCTTCATCAACATCTTCAGCTCGGTGGCCGGGCGCTACGGCAACAGCGGCCAGAGCGATTACGCCACCGCCAATGAACTGATGAACCGGCTCGGCGCGCAGCTGGCGCAGCGCGCGGCCGGCCGCCTGAACGTGCGCGCGATGTGCTGGGGCCCGTGGGGGCCGACGCTGTTCGGTGCCGGCATGGTGACCGAGGACACCGAGGCCAAGTTCGCCGCCAAGGGCGTGCTGCTGGTGCAGGCGGCGCAAGGCCGGCGCCTGTTCCTCGACGAACTGCGCGGCCCGGCCGCCGGCCCGTTGGAGGTGATCTGCGGCGTCGGGCCCTGGGAACAGCGCGAGGCCGACAACGGCCGCTTCACGCGGGCAGCGCTCGACGCGTCGGCCATCCGCGGTCCGCTGATCGGTGCCGCGACGATCGAGCCGCAACCCACCGGCAGCCAGGTCGTGCGCTTCACGATCGACAACCGTCATGCCTACCTGAACGACCACGCGATCGACGGCAAGCCGGTGCTGCCGGCCGCCGCCGCGCTGGAAGTGTTCGCCGAGGCTGCGCGCGCACTGTGGCCGGGCTGGCAGGTCGTCGAGTTGCGCGAGCTGCGGCTGATGAAGGGCATCGAGCTGCCCGAGATGCCGCGCAGCTTCACGGTGCTGGTGCAGCCGCCGCCCTATGGCAGCAGCGAAGGCTTCGAGGTCGATGCCACGCTGCAGACCGAGCTCGAGGCGGGCCGCAAGCTCATTCACTACCGCACATTGATCCGGCTCGAGCAGCAGTTCGGTTCACTGCCGGCGCCCGCCGCGCGCCGCCACGCGGAGAAGCGCCTGGCGGTCGACAAGGCCTATGCCGACTGGTTGTTCCATGGTGCCCAGTTCCAGGTGATCGAGGCCATCAAGGGCCTGTCGGCGGCCGGTGCCGCCGCTACCGTGCGCACCGTGTCGCCGCAGGACTGGCTGCCGGCCATTCCGCAGGGCGCGCCCGGCTGGGTGTTCGACCCGGCCGTGGTCGATGCGGCGCCGCAGATGGCGATCCTCTGGGACCGCGCGCTCCATGACCAGACCTGCCTGCCCACCGGCTTCGGCCGCGTGCAGCGCTGCCGCGCCGAATGGCCGTCGAGGCTGCAGATGGTCTACGAGGCGCTCGATTCCGACGATGCCGCCACCGTGCGCGCGAACGTTTACTTCCTCGACGAAGGCGGCGCCGTGGTGCTCGCGATCGAGGACATGCGCTGTGTGTCCAGCCAGGCGCTGAACCGCCTGGCCGCAGCGGCGAACCGGAAAGTGACTGCATGAGCCAGCAGAACAAGCGCGACGGCATCGCGATCATCGGCATGGCCTGCCTGTTCCCGCAGGCCGAGAACCTGCGCGCGTTCTGGCGCAACATCGTGCAGGGTGTCGATGCGATCTCGGAGCCCACCGAGGCCTGGGACGCGCCGCGCTACCTGAACTCCGGCCGCATCAAGACGGCGCACGGCGGGTATCTCAAGGACCTGTACCGCTTCGACCCACGGGCCTTCGGCATCATGCCCAGCTCGCTCGATGGCGGTGAACCGGACCAGTTCCTCGCGCTGAAGATCGCCAGCGACGCGCTGATCGACGCGGGCTATGCCGGCGCCGAGGTCGACCACCGCGACACCGGCATCGTGCTGGGCCACAGCACCTACCTGCACCGCGGCCAGGGCACGCTGATCCAGAACCACATCGTGCTCGACCAGACGATCGAGCTGATGCGCATCGCCTGCCCGCACATGGACGAGGACCAGCTCGGCCAGGTGCGCGCGCTGCTCGAAAAGCGCGTGCCGCGCTCGACCGCCGACATCGCGCCCGGCCTGGTGCCCAACGTGATGACCGGCCGCATCGCGAACCGGCTGAACCTGCGCGGGCCGAACTACCTGGTTGATGCAGCCTGTTCGTCGTCGCTGCTGGCGGTGGCTGCGGCGATCGACGAGCTGCGCACCGGCCGCAGCAAGCTGATGCTGGCCGGTGGCGTCAATGCCTCGCTGCCGGCCGAGGTGTCGGTGATCTTCACGCAGCTCGGCGCGCTGAGCGGCCGCGGCAAGGTGCGGCCCTTCGAGTCCGGCAGCGACGGCACGCTGCTCGGCGAGGGGCTGGGCGTCGTCGCGCTCAAGCGCCTGGACGACGCGCTGGCCGATGGCGACAAGATCTACGGCGTGCTGCGCGGCGTCGGCCAGGCCAGCGATGGCCGCGGACATGGCCTGTTGGCCCCCAGTGTCGACGGCGAGACGCTGGCGATCCGCCGCGCCTACCAGGAATCCGGCGTCGACCCGCACACGGTGAGCCTGATCGAATGCCACGGCACCGGCATTCCGCTGGGCGACAAGACCGAGATCGCGGCGATCAAGAACGTGCTCGGCGAACGCCAGGCCGACCAGGGCACGGTGGCGATCGGCTCGGTCAAGTCGATGATCAGCCACTGCATCCCGGCCGCCGGCATCGCCGGGCTGATCAAGGCCACGCTCTCGCTGCACCACCGCGCGCTGCCGCCCACGCTGTGCGAGGCGCCGAACCCCGAGCTGGGCATCGGCCAGACGCCGCTGTACATCAACACGCAGCTGGCGCCGTGGATCCACCGCAGCGATGCGCCGCGCCGCGCCGGCATCAATTCGTTCGGCTTCGGCGGCATCAACACCCACGGCATCGTCGAGCAGGCGCCGGCCGAAGCGAAGCGGCCCGAGCGCTTCATGCCCTGGCCGGCCGAGCTGTGCGTGCTGGCCGATGCCTCGGCCGCCGGCCTGGTGCAGCGGCTGCGCGATCTCGCCGAGCGTTGCGAGGCGCGCGGCTGGGGGCTGGCCGAGGTGGCCAAGGCCTTGTCGCTGCAATCGCTGGATGGGGCACATCGCATCGCGATCGTCGCGAAGGATCCGGCTGCGCTGGTCAAGGCACTGCGGCAGGCCGCCGACAAGCTGGCCAAGGACGACGGGCCGCAGTGGGCCACTCGCACCGGCATCACCTACAGCCGCGTGCGCCAGGTCGGCCAGCTGGCCCTCCTGTTCCCCGGTGAAGGCTCGCAGTTCCTGCACATGTTCGCCGACCTCGCGCTGTGCTTCGACGAGGTGCGCGAGTGGCTCGACTTCTGGCGCGGGCTGTACCCCGATGCGCCGGGCCACACGCGCACCGACATCGTCTACCCGCCGGCGGTGGAACTGAGCGCCGAGCGCCGCGCGATCCTGGAGGCGCGGCTGCACCAGATGGACGTCGGCTCGGAGGCCGTGTTCGTCGGCGGCCAGGCGATGTTCTCGCTGCTCAAGGCCTGCGGCGTCGAGCCCGACGCCATGCTGGGCCACAGCTCGGGCGAATCGTCGGCGCTGGCGGCCTCGGGCTCGATTCCGGCGAGCGACCGCGAGAAGCTGGCCGAGTTCATCCGCGAGTTGAACGTCGTCTACCAGCAGGTGCTGGCCGAGGGCAAGATCCCCACCGGCGCGCTGCTGGCGGTGGGGGCGCTGCCCGCCGCCACCGTGCTCGAAAAGGTGGCGGCCACCTCGGGCGAAGGCCGCGTGGTCGTCGCGATGGACAACTGCGCGAACCAGCTGGTGCTGTACGGCAGCGTCGAGGCGATCGACGCGATGCGCGACGCGCTGGCCGCCGAGGGCGGCATCTGCCTGCCGCTGCCCTTTGATCGCGGGTACCACACGTCGCACTTCCAGGCGGTGAGCGACGCGTTCCTGAAGTACTACCGCAGCATCAAGCTCGGCAAGCCGAGCGTGCCGCTGTATTCCTGCGCGTCGGCGGGTCTGTTCCCCGACAACGCCGCCGGCATCCGCCAGCTGGCCGCCGCGCAGTGGTCCGACACCGTCCGCTTCCGCGAGACCATCCTGCGCATGCACGACGACGGCATTCGTTGTTTCGTCGAGGTCGGGCCTTCGAACAACCTGAGCGCCTTCGTCGGCGACATCCTGAACGAGCGCGAGCACCTGGCGCTGGCCACCAACCAGCGGCGGCGCAACGGCGTCGAGCAGTTCCTGTCGACGCTGGGCCAGCTGTTCGTGATCGGCCGGCCCTTGCAGCTGGCGCGGCTGTTCCAGGACCGCGCCATCGACGGCATCAACCTGACCGGTGAGGCGGCCAAGCCGCAGACCGGCTTCCTGCTCGACAACACCATGCCGCGCCTGCGCTTCACCGACGCTGACCGCGCGGCGCTGCAGGCGCTGACGGCCCCGCCGGCCGTCGTGTCCGCTAGCACCGAAAGCGAGCGTCCCCCGGCCGCGGCCGCACCGGAAGCGATGCCGGCATCGCCCGAGGCGCCGGCCGCCGAGCAGGCCATCTATGCCGTGGCCGATGGCCGCGAGCAACTGGTGGCCGAGTATTTCGACCTGATGCGCGGTTTCCTCGACCAGCAGCGCGCGGTGCTCGGCCGCTGGCAGGGTGACGACGAAGGGGCCGCGCCTGCCGCCGAACGCGCCTGGCCGCTGCTGGACGGCTTGCTCGAAAGCGGCGAGTCGTACCTGGTCGCGGCCTGCCGCGTCGATGTCGAGACCCAGGCCTACCTGCGCGACCATGTGCTGTCGGGCCCGGTGTCGGGCTTCGATCCCGGCCTGCGCGGCCTGGCCTGCGTGCCGATGATGGTGAGCCTGGAGATCATGGCCGAGGCCTGCGCCTGCCTGATGGAACAGGGCGGCGCCGGCGGACCGCTGCGCGTGATCGAACAGGTCAAGGCCTTCGACTGGATCGCGCTCGACGAGGGCAGCGCCGACCTGCAGGTGCGCGCCGAGCGCATCGCCGGCACCAAGCGCTGCAAGGCCTTGCTCACCCGCGACGGCAAGCCGATCATGAGCGCGAGCTTCGGCTTCGACGCCGACTGGCACCTGCCGCCGGTGGCACCGCCCGCCACGCTGAACCCGACACCCTGGAACGACGAGGCGCTGTACCAGATCGGCATGTTCCACGGCCCGATCTTCCAGAGCATCGCCCACATCGATGGCTGGGACGCCGGCGCCATCAGCGGGCGGTTGTCGCCCTGTGGCCTGGACGGCTTCCTGCAGCCCGGCGAGCGACCCGCGCTGGTGCTGAATCCGGTGATGCTCGATGCCGTGGGGCAGCTGGCCGCGTTCTGGATCGCGCAGTACGCCGGCTACGACTTCAACTGCTTCCCGTCGACGATCGAGCGCATCGAGCTGTATGCCGACTGTCCGGCGGATCAGCCTGGCCTGCAGCTGCACGCCCGGCAGGCTCCGCTGGACCCCGCGGCCACCGAGGTGGGTGCGGTGCGGCGCTGGGACTTCGAGGTCCTCGATGACGCGGGTCGGCCGCTGCTGCGCCTGGCCAACCTGGTCAACGTGTTCTTCGCGGTGCCCAACCGCTTCTACCAGGTGCGCCGCTCGCCGCTGGAAGGTGCGCTGGGCGAGCCGCTGGCCTCGCCTGCGCCCGACCTGCTGCTGTGGCAGCTGCCGCACCTGCCAGAGGAGTTCTGCGCCCAGTCCGGCGGCATCTTCCTGCGCATGCTGGCGCATGCCACGCTGGGCGCCCCGGAGAGGGCCGAGTGGGCCGCATTGCAGGGCAGCGTGGCCTGGCGCCGCCAGTGGCTGCTGGGCCGGCTGTGCCTGAAGGAAGCCGTGCGCGAATGGGTGCAGCGCGAGACTGGCGAACGCCTGCACACCGCCGACATCTGGGTCGGACACCTCGAACAGGGGGGGCCCTTCATCGACGGGCCCTGGTGTGCAGACTTCACGCCGCCCGTCGTGTCGCTGTCGCACAATGGCACCGGTTGCTTGGCGGCAGTTGCAGCGCCAGGCTGGCGGATCGGGGTCGATCACGAATCCGCCGGCCGTGTGCAGCGACCCGGGCTGTTGCGCGATGCGCTGACAGGGGGAGAACAACAGCAGTTGCAGGGCCTGCAGGGTGCAGCGCTCGAGCAGGGCCTGTTGAAGATCTGGTGCGCAAAGGAAGCCGCTGCCAAGCTGACCGGGCTGGGTCTGCAAGGGCAGCCGGCAGCATTCGACGTTCGATTCTTCGGTGAGGGTGGCGACAAGGCGATGGTGGCGTTCGAGGGTGAAGGCATCGAAGTGATGCTGATGACGGGACAGGGCGCGATCGTCGCGTTGGCGGCGATGGCTGCGCATGACATCGGGGTGCCCGCATGAGCACGCCGGGCCGCTCCCAAGTGCGAATCCCGAAGCGCGTAGCGCGGAGGGCTGCCCAATGAGCAGCACGCTGGTGCGCGAGACCGCCGAGGGCACGGTTATTGCGGTGGTCGAGGACCTGATCCAGGACTGGGGCTTGGACCTGTCCGATGGGGTGAACAGCACGTCCAAGGTCGTCGAGGACCTGCAGTTCGCCTCCGTGGACATCATCCAGCTCTGTGTGGCCCTGGAGCAGGCCTACGAACGCAAGTTCGGCTTCCAGGATTTGCTGATGAAGGATGGCAGCTACGTCGGCGACTTGTCGCTCGCGCAGTTCGCGCGCTTCATCGATCTGAAGCTGAGCGCCTGAATCCGGAGCGAACGAGATGACCGTCAAGACCCTCTTCATCGGCATGGATGGCGCCACCTTCACGGTGCTGGACGACCTGACCTCCAAGACCGATCCCGACTCGTCGGTGATGCCCTTCCTGTCGAAGATCTTCCGCGACGGTGCGCGCGCCAAGCTGCGCTCGACGCCGAACCCGCTGACGCCGCCGGCCTGGGTCTCGCTGATGACCGGTCGCTCGCCAGGCAACCACGGCCTCTACGACTTCATCCGCGCCGAGGAACGCAACAGCGATGTGTTCTTCACGCTGTACGACTCGCGCGACTGCCGTTGCGAAAGCATCTGGTCGATCGCCAGCCGCCAGGGCATGCGGGTCGCGGCGCTGAACTTCCCGTTCACCGCGCCGCCGCCGAAGGACCTGAACGGCTTCATGGTGCCGGGCTTCATCCCCTGGCGCCATCTGCGCCGCAATTCCGCGCCGGCCGATCTGTACGACAAGCTGAAGGCGATTCCCGACTTCAACCCGCAGGAGCTGGCCTGGGACTTCGAGCAGGAGAAACAGGCGCTCAACGAGCTGACCGACGAAGACCGCATGCACTGGGTCGAGTACCACCTGCCGCGCGAGAAGCAGTGGTTCCGCATCGCCGACTACCTGTTGCGCGAAGAGGCCCCCGAGCTGATGGCGGTGATGTTCGACGGTGTCGACAAGCTGCAGCACCAGGCCTGGCTGTACGTCGACCCGGCGCAGCAGAAGGGCGAGCTGAGCGAGTACCACCAGCGCATGCGCCAGCTGTGCCTGGCCTACTTCAAGCAGCTCGACGGCTTCATCGAGCAGCTGGTCACCGCGGCCGGCCCCGATGTGCAGGTGTTCATGGCCTCCGACCATGGCTTCACCGCCACCTACGAGGTGGTGCGCATCAACGCCTGGCTGCACGAGAAGGGCTGGCTGAAGTGGAAGCCGGCCGATGACAGCGAGGCCGGCAAGCGGCGCGAGGAAAGCATGTTCGCGAACCTCGACTGGAACGAGACCATCGCGTACTGCCGCACGCCGTCGTCCAACGGCATCAACATCCGCGTCGCACGCAATCCCGGCGACCAGGGCATCAAGCCGGAAGACTACGAGAAGGTCCGCGCGAGGCTGATCCGCGACCTCGAGGACCTGAAGGATCCCGACACCGGCGATCGCATCATCACCGAGATCCACACCCGCGAGAAAGCCTTCCCGGGCCCGGCGATGGAAGATGCGCCGGACCTGCTGCTGGTGCTGCGCGACCATGGCTTCGTGTCGATCAAGAACAAGCTGCCGGTGGTCGAGAAGCGCACCGAAATCGCCGGCACCCATCACCCCGATGGTGTGTTCCTGGCCTATGGCCGCGGCATTGCCAGTGGCGCGAATATTGCTCGCCGCAACATCGTGGATGTGGGTGCGACCTTGCTGTACAGCCTGGGGCTGCCGGTACCGTCGGATTTCGAGGGCAAGGTGCCTGCATCGATGTTCACGCAGGAACAGTTGCAAACCCAGCCCATCGTGATTGGCGCGGCCACCGCCGCCGCCGGCAAGGCCGACAGCGAGGCCATGGCCGACGACGAGAAGGACAAGATCCTCGCCCAATTGCAGATGCTGGGGTACATGGAGTAAGCATCGTGCCCATCCTGGAAGTCAACGGCGCCCGCATCAACTACGTCCAGCTGGATTGCCAGCAGGCGGGGCAGGGCGAGCCCGAAGACCTGGTGATGGTGCACGGCCTGGCCACCAACATGGCCTTCTGGTACTTCCAGTACGCGGCGCGGCTGTCGCAGCGGCGCTTCCGCGTCACGCTGTTCGACCTGCGCGGCCATGGCCGCTCCGAGATGACCGATTCGGGCTACACGCCCGACAACCTGGCGCGCGACCTGCAGGGCCTGCTCGATGCACTGGGCATCCGGCGCGCCCACTTCCTGGCGCACAGCTATGGCGGCGTGGTGGCGCTGAACTTCGCCAAGCTCGATCCCTCGCGGGTCGCCAGCCTGGTGCTGTGCGACACCCACATCGCCGCCGTGCGGCGTGATGCCCGGGCCGATGGCTGGGGCCACGGGCCGGAGATCCAGGCCATCGTCGACAAGGTCGGCCTGCAGCTGGACACGCGCGACCCCTACTTCGGCTACAAGCTGCTGACCGAGGTCTCGCACCTGCAGATGCGCCAGGCCGAGGTGCCGGCGGAACTCGTCGAGCTGGTGAGCCCGCTGGTCGGCAAGTACGGCAACCGGACCGCGGCGCAGTGGATCAAGCTGATGGACTGCACGCGCGCCGAGCCCGAGCTGATGGGCGATGACGGCCTCGCGCTGGCCGAGTTGCGCAAGTTCACCTTCCCGATCCTGGCGATGTACGGCGACCAGTCGCAGGCGCGCATGACCGGCAAGGAGCTGCTCGATGTGTGGCCGCACGCCGACTTCCGCCGCGTCCGCAAGGCGGGGCACTTCTTCCCTGCCTCGCGGCCCGAGGAAGTCATCCACGCCTGCGAGCGTTTCTGGGGCGGCGAATTCGCCTCCGGCCCGAAGCACCGCTCGGGTGACACGCGGCGCAGCCATTTCCGCAGCGACCGTGTCTACCAGGCCGATGGTGGCTGGTTCTTCATGACGCGCGAGCAGGCCCAGGTCGGCCCCTTCGAACGGCAGGAGGAAGCGCAGCAGGTGCTGGCCTCGTTCATCTCCGCGATGGCGGGGGCCGTGTCGGCGGCAGGCGTCGCCGTGGTCAACTAGGTCCGCACCGGACCCGAGCAGCGTCCGCGATACTCGGGGCCGTGCACAAGACCGCCAATCGCCTGGGCATCACGCCCGGATTCAGTGCCCACGATTTCCAGCTCGTCGCCCACGGCGGGTTCGGCGATGGGCTGAACGCCTACGCGCACTCGATGGCCTGGTTCAAGGGCCACCTCTACGTCGCCACCACGCGGGGCAACTTCCCGTTCATGAAGGCGCGGCTGCCCATCGGCATGGACGTCTGGCCGGTCGAATGCCCGCAAGACCCGTTCGACCTCGACATGCATGCCGAGATCTGGCGCTACGACGTGGCCGCCAACGAGTGGGAACGCGTGTTCAAGGCGCCGCGCATCATCGGCAGCCACGGCAAGCCGATCCCGCGCGAACTCGGCTTCCGCGGCATGATCGTCTACCAGCCACCGGGCGCTGCCGAGCCGGTGCTGCTGGTGAGCACCTGGTCGCCGGCCCGCGGCCCCGGCCCGCACATCCTGGCTTCGCACGATGGACGGCATTTCGAGCCGACCTGCGAGCCTGGACTGAACGGCCTGCCGGTGACGACGATCCGCACGATGGTGTCGTTCAAGGGCCGTGTCTTCACGACGCCGGCCGGCTCGCGCGGCGGCAACCCGAATGTCTCGTCGCACTCGGTCGTCTACGAAAGCCGCAACCCGCTCGAAGGGCAGTGGGAGCCGGTGAGCGACTTCGGCTTCGGCGACCCCGGCAACCTGACGATCTTCGAGATGTGCGGCTTCGGCGACCATCTCTACGTCGGCACCTTCAATGTCGAAGGCTTCCAGATCTGGCGCTCCACCGTCGAAGGCGAGGCGCCCTACCACTGGGAGAAGGTCATCGACAAGGGCGCCTGGCGCGGCCGCTTCAACCAGTGCGTGTTGAGCATGACGGCGTTCAAGGGCGCGCTGTACGTCGGCAGCGGCATCCAGGGTGGCGGCATCGACAAGCAGAACAAGGTCGGCCCGGCGCCACCGGAGATGATCCGCATCCATCCCGATGGCCAGTGGGACCTGATCGTCGGCGACAGCCGCGACACCCCTGATGGCGTGAAGCCCTCGCTCTCGGGCTACCTGCCGGGCTTCGACAACTTCTTCAACGGCTACTTCTGGCGCATGGTCGAGCACCAGGGCTGGCTGTACATGGGCACCTTCGAATGGAGCTCGGTGCTGGGCTATGCCAACCGGCGCAGCTGGCCGCAGGTGTTCGCGAACATGATCAACCATGTCGGCCCGCAGATGATCCTCGAGCGGCAATCGGGCTTCGACCTGTACCGCAGCTTCGATGGCGAGAACTGGGTGCCGGTGACGACCAACGGCATGGACAACCCGTACAACATGGGCCTGCGCACGCTGGTGTCCACGCCGCATGGCCTGTTCATCGGCACGGCCAATCCCTTCGGCCCGAAGATCATGCCGCTGGGCGGCACGAAGTACGTGCCGAACCCGCGCGGCGGCTGCGAGGTGTTCTTCGCCCGCGACTGAGCGGGCCCCTGCCGCCCCCAAGCCGGCACGGCCTGCGGTCCGGCTACCATCGCATGCGTCGACTGACAGGGCAGGGAGGGCGCCGATGCAGACACTGGTGATTGCCAAGGGCGAGCTGTGGCTGCATCGTGATGGCGCGGCGCCGCGGCAGATCGTCTCGGCCTTCGCCCGCGAAGTGGTCGAGCGCGATGAGCGCAGCCGCCGCAACACCTCGTGGAAGCACGCGCCGCGCGAGCAGACCGGCGTGATCCCGTCGGCCTCGTTGTGGGGTTCGCAGCAGGGCGGGCCGCTGGCACCGCCGAAGTTCCTGCAGGCCTGCTTCGGCCCCGACGAGCAGACGCTGTACTACCTGCTGAAGGTAGGCGAAGCGACCGGCCTGTTCCGCCTGCACCTGGACGAAGAGCGCGAAGTGCGCCTGTTCCACCGCAACGGCCTCGCGCTGCATGGCATGAGCTACAACGCGGCGCAGAAGCACCTGATCCTGGCCGTCGGCCTGGCCGATGGCACCGCGCAGCTCGAGGTCTACGACGAGGAAGGCACGCTCAAGGGCGCCGTGACCGGGGGCGACAGCATCGACGCTGCACCGGCGATGGTGCCCGGCGCCGCCTCGACGCTGGTGTTCCAGAGCAGCGGCGTCGCGCGGCATCCCGAGCATGGCCGGCTGGCGGCGGTTGCGCACAGCACGCTGTGCCGGCTGGACTACCGCAGTGGCCAGCTCGAGACGCTGGTCGACGATGCGGCCTTCGACTTCGTCGCACCGCGCGTCGGTGCGGATGGCACGCTGTATGCGATCCGCCGGCCGGTGGAAAAGCCCGCGCGCGAGCGGGCTGGCACCGCGCTGGTGGACACGCTGCTGATGCCGGTGCGGCTGCTGAAGGCCGTGTTCGGCTACCTGAACTTCTTTTCCACCGTCTACGGCAAGGAGCCGCTGCGATCGGCCGGCGGCCCGCGCACGCCCGAGCTCGACCAGGACCTCGGCCGGCTGTGGTTGCACGGCCGCATGATCGAGCTGCGCAAGGTGCGCGACGACCCGCAATACGGCGGGAACCTGGTGCCTTCGTCGTGGGTGCTGGTGTGCCGCCCGCCCCGCGGCGACTGGCAGACCGTGGCCACCCATGTCGCGAGTTATGACCTCCGGCCCGACGGCTCGCTGGTCTACACCAACGGCTACGACGTCACGGCCTGGCAGCGGGGCCAGGCGCGCACGCTGGCCCGGCACGAACTGGTCGAGTTCGTGTCGGCCGCCTGAACCGGCCCCGTCAGTCCAGGAAGCAGGCGTACTGCCACACCGGCCAGTAGACCGGCAGGCCGGTGCCGCTGTCGTTCGGTGTCAGCAGATCGACCACCGGCATGCCGTGGTAGGGCGTGCCGGGCAGGCCGCCGACGGCCGGCAGGTCGCTGGCCAGCATGTGGCGGCCCTGGTAGCCGGCCGTAGGCAAGGCGACATCGACCGACGCCACTGCGCCGAAGGCGGCCAGGCCCAACGCCGTCCAGGTGCTCTGGACCTTGGCGAAACCGACGACGGTGTCGCGATCGTGCGCGAAGCCGTAGACGCGGCTGGCCGGCGTCGCCGTGGCGGCCGAGAGCCAGGCGGCCGGCTGCTGGCGCAGGTTGTCGTAATCGGCGGGCGATGAGAACAGGCAGGCACGGTCGACGGCGCGCTGCGTCGCGATGTAGGCCGCATGGCCACCCCCCTGCGAATGGCCCGACAGGCGCACGCGGTCCCAGCGGATCGCGCCGGCGCTGTCCACGTACTGCGACCAGCCGGCCTCGGGCTGCGTCTGCACCAGGTATTGCAGCGCGCGCTGCAGCCGGTGCTCGATGCTGTTGGCCGCATTCACCGCGACGCCGTTGGACACATTGCTGCCGCTGCGGATCTCCTCGCGCGCATTGCGCCAGCAGGCGGTGTCACTGCTGCCGCTGCAGACGTCATCGATCACCACGTCGTTCGGGTAGGCCAGGCCGATGGCGTGCAGGCCGTTGTTGGCCGCGGCCTGCAGGATCAGCTGCGTGCGATTGGGCACCGACAGGCTGGCCGGCAGGAACACGAACAAGCGGCCGCGTGCGGTGACGAGGGCGTTCGGCACCGAGGCCAGGTGCTGCCCGAACGCGGTGTCGATGCCTGCGTCATTGACGCTGGCGGCGAAGGCATTGAGCGTCGGTGCGGTCAGGCTGGCCGGGTTGTAGACGCGCAGCGTGGCCGCGGAAGACAGCAGCGAGCCGCCGGCATCGCTGACGCGCACGGTGACCTGTGCGTTGTCCTGCGCCGTCGTCAGCGCCTGCGGCGTGTAGCTGGCCGCGGTGGCGCCGGCGACATCGACGCCATTGAGCCGCCACTGGTAGCCCAGGCTGCCGTTGCCGGTGGCGGTGACGCTGAAGCTGGCCGACTGGCCGCTGACCACCGCCTGGTTGGCCGGCTGGCTGCTGATGACCACCGCCGACGGCGGCGGCGGCGTGCCGGCCAAGCCGCCGCCACCGCCGCAGGCGGCGAGCAGGCTGGTGCCGGCAAGCAGCCAGGCCAGCTGCAGGCGGCGGGGAACGGCGGTGGGGCGGGGGGGATTCGATGACGCGGTCACGGTGGCACGGTCCTGTGGAAGCCTGAGATGGCGCCAAGCGTAATCGAGCACGATTACTTACGAACGGCACGGCCTCGGCAGGTCCGCATGGCCGCGCCGGATCGGCGCTAGGATCTCAGGCCAGAATCAGCTTGACGCCCACGGCCACCAGCACCACCGCGATCGCACTGCGCAGCATGCCTTCCGAGGTGCGCGTGCCGATCATCGAGCCGACGATGATGCCGGGAATCGACCCCAGCAGCAGCTGGCCCAGCAGGCCGAGGTCGACATTGCCCATCATCAGGTGGCCGGCGCCGGCCACCATCGTCAGCGGGATCGCGTGAACGATGTCGGTGCCCACCAGCCGCGCCGGCGTCATGCGGAACGGGTACAGGTACAGCAGCATCACGGTGCCGAGCGCGCCCGCGCCCACCGAGGTCAGCGTGACCAGGAAGCCCAGCAGCATGCCGGCGAACACGGTGGCGATCGGCTGCGCGTGCTTGAAGCGATCCGGTGCCCGCTCGCGCAGGGCCTGGCCGATGGCGTGCAGCGGCTTCTTGAAGATCATCGCGGCGGCGGTCAGCAGCAGCACCACGCCGAGCATGCTGACGATCAGGCCCTGCTTCATCTGCGCCGCGCCGGTGGCATGCAGCCACCAGAGCGTGAGCACCGCCATCGGCAGACTGCCCAGCGAAAGGCGGCGCATCACCTGCCAGTCGACGCTGCCGCGCTTGTGGTGCACCGTGCCGCCCACCAGTTTGGTGATCGCGGCGAACCACAGGTCGGTGCCCACCGCGGCAGCCGGTGCCACGCCGAACAGCAGCACCAGGATCGGCGTCATCAGCGAGCCGCCACCGACCCCGGTGACGCCCACCAGCATGCCCACGCCAAACCCGGCCAGCGGGTTCATCCAATCGATCGTCATCGCGTCAGTCGCTCAGCAAGCCGAGTTCCTGCATGCGAGCGATCACCTGGTCGGCGCAGGCCTCCGCCGTGGCGTCCACCGTGTTGACGCGCAGTTCAGGGCTTTCCGGGGGTTCGTAGGGTGAGTCGATGCCGGTGAAATTCGCCAGCTCGCCCCGGCGTGCCTTGCGGTACAGGCCCTTGACATCGCGCTCCTCGGCCACCTCCAGCGGCGTATCCACATGGATCTCGAGGAACTCGCCGTCCTTCACCAGGCCGCGCGCCATGGCCCGCTCGGCGCGGAACGGCGAGATGAATGCGGTGATCACGATCAGCCCCGCATCCACCATCAGCTTGGCCACCTCGGCCACGCGGCGCACGTTCTCGACGCGGTCGGCCTCGGTGAAGCCCAGGTCGCGGTTCAGGCCGTGGCGCACGTTGTCGCCATCGAGCAAGTACGAGTGCTTGCCCATCGCATGCAGGCGCTTCTCGACCAGGTTGGCGATCGTCGACTTGCCCGCGCCCGAGAGGCCGGTGAGCCACAGCACGCAGGGCTTCTGGTGCTTCTGCGCGGCCCGCGCGGCCTTGTCCACGTCCACATGCTGCAGGTGGATGTTGTGGGAACGGCGCAGCGCGAAGTGCAGCATGCCGGCGCCCACGGTGTGGTTGCTCATCCGGTCGATCAGGATGAAGCCGCCCGTCTCGCGGTTGGCGGTGTACGGATCGAAGGCCACCACCCGATCAAGCGAGACGTTGCAGACGCCGATCTCGTTGAGGTCGAGCTTCTTGGCCGCCAGGTGCTCCAGCGTGTTGACGTTGACCTTGTACTTGGGCTCGGTGATCGTCGCGGTCACCGTGCGGGTGCCGATCTTCAGCAGGTAGGGGCGACCGGGCAGCATCGGTTCGTCAGCCATCCAGACGATGGTGGCCTCGAACTGGTCGGCCACCTCGGCCGGCGCCAGCGCGGTGGAGATCACGTCGCCGCGCGAGATGTCGATCTCGTCCTGCAGCGTCAACGTGATCGACTGGCCGGCCACGGCGACATCGAGGTCGCCATCCGCCGTGACGATGCGGGTGACCGTGCTCTCGCGACCCGAAGGCTGCGCGCGGATGCGGTCACCGGGTTTCACCTGGCCCGAAGCGATGGTGCCGGCAAAGCCGCGGAAATCGAGGTTCGGCCGGTTCACCCACTGCACCGGCAGCCGGAAGGTGCCGGCCTGGCGGCGCGTCTCGTCCAGGTCGACGGTCTCGAGGAAGCCCATCAGCGTGGGCCCGCGGTACCAGGGCATGTGCTCGCTGTGCACCAGCATGTTGTCGCCGCGCAGCGCGGACAGCGGCATCGCGGTGATGTCGGTCAGGCCGATCTGCTTGGCGAAGTCGCGGTACTGGTCCTCGATCTGGCGAAACACGGTTTCCGAGTAGCCCATCAGGTCCATCTTGTTGATGGCCAGCACGACCTTGCGGATGCCGATCAGCGACACGAGGTAGCTGTGGCGCCGCGTCTGCGTCAGCACGCCGCGGCGCGCGTCGATCAGGATCACCGCGACATCGGCGGTCGACGCGCCGGTGATCATGTTGCGGGTGTACTGCTCGTGGCCGGGCGTGTCGGCGACGATGAACTTGCGC